>CAYMPY010000008.1:0-28246 GCA_964392535.1 uncultured Oscillospiraceae bacterium | reverse complement strand
TCGCTGCGCTCAGAATGACACGGAAAACCTGAAAGCTTGCTTGTCATTCTGAGGCGAAGCCGAAGAATCCGTCTCCCCTTACCCAAGTATAGATTCATACAAATCTTCCCAAAGTGGGTTCATTGTATTGACTAAATCGTTTTTCTTTTTCCTCGTCCATCCCTTGATTTGCTTTTCTCGTTCCAGTGCAACACGCACATCCGTTGTATACTCATAATATACCAGCTTGTTAATATCATATTGCGATGTATAGCTTTTGGGATCAGCATGAGTCTTATGCTCATAAACTCTGCGGACAATGTCATTCGTCACACCCGTATATATTGCTCTATTGAGTTTATTAGATAAAATATAAACATAGTATCTCATAAAGCACCTCATAAGAGCACGGATTCTTCGCTGCGCTCAGAATGACACGGAAAACCTGAAAGCTTTTTTATTTTCCAAAAACATCCTTTGCCTTTTGGAGCATTTGGCGGATGGGTAAATTATAGGGGCAGCGGGTTTCGCAGACACCGCAGTTCACGCAATCGGCGGCGGTATGATTAAGTGCTTCATACCGGGCAATTGCCCAATCCTTTAAATTATAGCGGCTATAGTAGCCCTCCATCAGGAACACTGCGGAAATGGGAATACCGGCAGTGCAGGGAGCGCAGTAATTACAGCGGCGGCAGAACTGTGTACCAAGCTCGTCCCGGATCTTCTGCAGCTGCTCTGCTTTGATCTCTACAGGCTGCTCCACTGCGCAGATGTTCTGCTCCACCTCCTGAATGGTTGCCATGCCGGGGATCACCACGGTCACATCGGGATCGGAGGCAATAAAGCGCAGTGCCAATTCGGCATCATCGATGGCACCGCCTGCCAGAGGCTTCATGGCAATAAAGCCGATATTTTTCTCAGCACAGGTGTGGATCAGCTCCTGACCCTGGGTCTCCACAATATTATAGGGGAACATGATAGTCTCGGCCCAATCGAAATCCACGGCCTGCCGGAACAACTCCACACTGTGAAGGGTAATGCCGATATGACCGATCTTGCCCTGGGCTTTAGCCTCCTGCAGGGCAGCCAGTGCGCCATCGGGGCTGAGCACCAGCTCCAGCTCTGCTGCAGTGGGGTTATGGATCTGATAGAGGTCAATATAGTCTGTACGCAGATTTTTAAGGCTGGTCTCAATATCTGCGGCAGCTGCTTCCTTACTGCGGGAATAGGTCTTGGAGGCCAGCACAAAGTCCTGACGGATGCCTTCCAGCGCATAACCCAGGTACTCCTCGCTGACCGTATAGGCACGGGCTGTATCAATAAAAGTGATTCCCTTTTCCCGGGCTGCATAAATAAGCTCCTTTGTGATCTCAGCGTCCACTCTCTGTATAGGGATGCCACCAAAGCCCAAACGGGAAATCTTTAAACCGGTTTTACCTAAAACTCTGTATTCCATATTGATTCCTCCAAATGATTAAAGATACAAAAGGCGTGCTGCAATATTTTTGCAACACGCCTACATCATGCAAATGTAGGGGAGACTATTAGTCGCCCGCGGGCGGATGATCCGCCCCTACGGTTTCTATCGGGCGTTGCGTACATTGGGCAACATACCCTTATTTCTGTGTATTTTGTCTTTCCTTCAGAAGCGGCTCCTGGCGGCGGAACTGCCGTGCAAATACATAGCACATCTTCTTTTCGGCAATGAGCTCATGAACCTGCTCAAAGGTATACCACTTGGCATCCACAGTCTCACCGGGCTGGAGCACAACGGATTCAATGGGCACGTCCTTTTTGATGCCGTAATAATCATAATGGGTATTGCCGTCCTTGCCGGATTGCAGCAGCTCAAACTCCTGGGGCTCGGCATGGATGCCGGTTTCTTCCTGAAGCTCCCGGACAATGGCCTGGAGGCTGTTCTCCCCTGCACGGACTGCGCCGCCGGAATTTTCCCAGGTACCGGGGAAGGACTTTTCCGGGGCCCGTTTGGTCAGGAGAACTTTTCCGTTTCCGTCATAGACCCATACGCAGGAAACAAGGCCAAATTCGCCCTTTTTCCAAGGTGTACCACGCAGATGCTTCCGCCCGGTTTTCCGCCGAAACTGATCATATATATCATTATATTCCATAAAAAGCCCCTCCTCCCCTTTTACTTTAGTTTAGTATAGCACATCTGTCGCAAAATGCAATAAGTTAATTGAAAATAATATATAAAGAATACGGATTCTTCGCCGTTGGTGGGACAGGAAACCCGTCCCCTACAGAGAAGAATCCGTTTTCTTTTATTTGAGTTCGGTCAGCATTTCCTTGTAGTTATCTACAAGGCTTTCAGCTGTGCCGGGGGTGAAGCGGCAGACGCGGACCTCGAAGCTTTTCATTTCAGGGTCTAATTCAAAGGAACGCCGGACGGGAATGTACTTGTTTTCGCCGTTAGAGTTAGAGCAGACAAATGTCATTCCAAAGTGCTTGCTACCGTGGTTCTTAATGTCCATACCGGAATTACAGAACATTTCGTAGGGTGCAGTCACAAAAGACAGCCCGCCAACGGACACCGCATTCAGGTCCATAGCTGTTTGTTCGCCCTGATAAGTAGGCTTATAGGTGGGCTTAACAACCCGATGGACCACCTTGGGCGTAGCCGTATCCAATTGGCAGCCGTTTTTCAGGGCCTCTATGGCATATGCGGTCAGCTTTGCGCCGTAGGCTTCCCGGTCTAAATCCGGCTTTTTCTCCAGCTTACTGCCCCGGCTTTGGTTACCGGCAGCACCCTGGAAGAAGGCCACCACCGCATCGGGGTACTGTGTTTCCAGCGCATTGCGCAGGCCTGCCACCAGATCGGCAGAGGCGTTACCCAGCTTAAAGCTGTTATTAAAGCCGGGGTGGACCTGGAAATTGACGAGGATAATATCCTTGCCCTGTTCCCGGCAAATGCGGACAGCCTGCAAGCTGTTATCTGCAGGGGTTTCGTAGTCCAGGATCTGCGCAGCTTCAAATTTACCCCATACAGAGCTTTCTCCCCGGATGCCCTCTTCTGTTTTCAGGAGATAGCGCCGGGTAAAGTTGAGCTTTTCGGTCTGCGCCGTGCCTGCAAAAATGCTTGCAGGCTGCAGGTCCGCAACAGCCGCTTTTGCATAGCATCCCAAGGCCCCATAGACCCGGCCAAGATACCGTTTTACTGCCCGGTGGTTACTGCCGGTATCCGGGCCGCAGTGGGTATGGCTGCAGCAGAAGAAAATGCGGTCCTTGGGGATGCCGGTGGCACTGCTGATGACGGCAGCGGCTTCTTCGGTCACATTTTTTTGGATAAGCAGCCAATCAAGGCAACAAAACAGAACTGCATTACGCAGTCCTGTTTTGTCGGCAAACACGGTGATGCTTGCCATAAGCTCATCCACCACATTATAGGTAGCCATACGGCCCATTCTGTTACCCATGCCGCTAAGGGGCACAGGCTCCCGTGGGGTCACGACCCCACGGTGCCAGCCCACCAATAATTGGTGATTATTCATTATTCTGCCTCCAGAACAATGGTCAGCTCGTTGTTGGAATCGAATCTGTACTGCTCGGTGCTCAGCTTGTAGCCTTCAGGCACCTGCTCCAGCATCACGATATTGGCCATATCGCTATACAGGTACAGGTCGATCAGACCATCTGCATCGGTGCAGTTACGGGGATTGTTGAGGTCAACGATCTTGATCATGACATTCTGCACAGCATTGCCTTCACTGTCAACGACCTTAACGGTGTAGCTCTCGTAGATGTTCGCTACAGGAGTCTCGCCTGCAAGACCTGCCAGCATGGTTGCCATCTGGTTAATCAGGGCCTCAGCAGTGCCGATGTTGAAGCGGCAGGTACGGACGCCGAAGCTGGTAAGGCTGCCGTCGGTCTCGTCGTTTTCGAAGGAGTTATATGCTGCGATGTACTTGTTCTCGCCCATGGAGTTGGTCAGCACGAAGCAGGTCTCGAAGCCCAGGGACTCGGCATAGGCCTTGATCTGGGTACCGTTTTCGTGGAACATCTCATAGGGAGCGGTGACAAAGGCGATGTCGCCGCCGATGGTGACCACATTCAGGTCCATGTCAATAGCGGTGTAGCTGCTGCCGGACTCGTAGTAGTCCTCGGTCTCGAAGGTATAGTTTGCAACCTTCAGGCTGCCGGGTGCTACGGTGGTCATGCCATTATTCAGCAGGTAGGTTGCAAAGCCTGCAATGACGTTACCCTTACCGGTCCAGTTGGTAGCAGTGTGGGTCGTACCGTTAGGATCGGTGAAGGAGGACAGCGCAGTGGAGGCGTTGAAGCCAACGTTACCGGATGCGCCCAGGAAGAAGGTACATACAGTATCGTCCATATCTGCCTCGACCTTCTCACGGAAGATCTTCCAGTGCTCAGCGGAAACATAACCGTTGGTGCCGGAGGACCAGCCGGAGGGATGGGTCTGGTAGTTACTCATAACGATATCGGTACCGCCTTCACGGACGAAGCGGATCAGCTGCAGCTCGGTGTCGGAATCGGACTCTCGCAGTGCGCCGGTGGGTGCGGGATAGGAAGCAGAGTCTACGCTGGAGTATGCGTTGCCATCATCACCGATGTAACGACGGGACATATTCAGGCTGTTGCCCTCCTGGCTGATAATGTCGATAGAGCCAACCTGGATGGTAGCGGGCTTCAGGTCCTCAACGGCCCATACAACATACTGCGTCACATCGTGGTAGAAGTCCTCCAGGTAATCTCTGGTCTGCTGATACAGTGCATCGTGGTCCACGCCGCAGTGGGTGTGGGATGCAGACAGGAAGATGCGGTTTGCGGGGATGCCGGTTGCATCGGAAATTGCCGCGCAGATATTGCCGGACAGCTCCTTCTGAATGAACAGGGTATCCACGCTGATCAGAACGATGGCGTTTTCAATACCGGTCTCATCAGCGATAACGGTAACGCCTGCCATCAGTTCGGTCTTGATGGTCCAGTTGGTGTTCATACGGCCCTCGTTGTTGCCCATGCCGTCCAGAGGCATCGGCTCCTTGGGTGTGATGTCACCACGGTACCAGCCAACACTGTAGCCGGTAAGCTCGGGAACATTGGCCTTCATGCCGCCGGTGAGCATCAGGGTGCCATTTACATTTTCAACTGCCTGAGCAGCATCGTCAGCAAACATACCGGTGGTTGCGCCGGTACCGATGGTGCCGGGGATGTTCATGGAAACGCCGACCTTGGCAGTTTCAGCCAGGGCCATGGTCTCCACAGTCTGACCTGCATCCAGGTACAGGTTGCTGCCCTCGTTGCCGGTCAGCTGCAGGTTGCCGCTGATATTCAGGATGGCTTCCTGAACGTACAGGCCTGCGCCCTTATCTGCTGCCTTACCGCCGGTAATGGTACCGCCGTTAATGTTCATAGTGGGGAAATGCAGAGAGGTATTGGCCTCATTCATATCACGGAACAGGTAAACGTTACCGCCGTCATTGTCGGAAGTACCGTTTTTAATGGTTGCGCCATTGAGGTTTACGGTACCTCTGTTGATCACAGCTAAGTTACCGCCATCTAAAGTGGCGTGGCCGCCGGTCAGGGTTGCAGAGATGTTGGTAACGCCGGTGGTGCCCATGGCCACATAGACGTTACCGCCCATGGTGGCTGTACCGCCGGTCAGGTCGCCGCCGAGGATGTTGCCTGCCTTGCTGGCGGTGTAGATGTTACCGCCCTTGCTGGTAGCCTCACCATCGGTAACGGTGCCGCCTGTAACAGTAAACTCTGCTGCGGAAACATAGATGTTGCCGCCGAACTTTGCCGTGCCGCCGGTAATGGTACCGCCGGTGATCTCCAGGGCAGTGGAGGCAGTATAGATATTACCGCCGTTGCTGCCTGCGATACCACCCTCGATGGTGCCGCCATAGACATGGATCTCAACATTACTGCCGGTGCCAATATTACCGCCGTTGGTACCTGCAATACCGCTCACGATCTTGCCACCGTAAATGTTCACATAGAACAGGCCGGGATCATTGGTGTTGCTGGATGCAGCGATATTACCGCCGTAGCCGGCTGCGTTACCGCCGGAGATCTCACCGTCATAAATATTCAGCTCGCCGCCGTGGAAGGCAATAATGTTACCGCCGTTGCCGGAGGATTGACCGTTTACGATCTTACCGCCGTACATATTGTATACAGCATTCTCGGTGCGGGTGGAAATGGTGCTGGCATCGTTGCCGATTACGATAACACCGCCGCCGGCAACGGACTTATTACCGGTCAGCTCGCCGCCATACTGGTTGACGATGGAGCCACGGTAGGTATACATATTGGTACCGTAGCTGGTGTACTCAGAGTAGATCTTACCGGGATTCTCGGTCTTGCTGCAGCAGTCATAGATGTTCAGGGTGCCGTAGACATTGAACACACGGGTGGTGCTGTGGATGGTGTGACCGTTTAAGCAGATAGTGACGGTTCTGTCACCGGCAATTCTTGTGATTGCGGTCAGCTCCACGTCCTCGGTCAGGTAGACCTTTACATCGGAAGCGTAGTAGTTGCTGCTGTCCAGCAAAGCCTTGAAGCCTGCTGCATCCACTGCGACCCAGCCGGAGTCGGGGCCGTGGTGGAGATTGGATACAGACCAGTTCTCCATCAGATCAGGATACTGATCGTAAAGGTCGCCCAACGCACTCTTCTGTGTATCGGTGAAGCTGCTGTAATTGTTATTCACAGCCTCCATGACCTGACGGAAGGTGCAGACATAAGCTGCGGTTTCCAGGGTCTCGCCGCTTGCCAGGGTCACGAAAACAGAGCCATAAACAGGTGTCTCTGCATTGATGGCGTTCTGCTCATCCTTGCCCGCCTTCAGGAAGTTATCGATGCGCAGGGTCACTTCGCCCATGGACACGAAGGTCTCGCCATCCTTCACACCGGTAAGCTTCAGGTCTTCCTTGATCCACATGGAATAGCCGTAGCTTTCGATGTAGCCCTTGACGGCATCGGAGCCTGCAAAGAGGGCCTTATAGCCAATACCTGCAGTGGTGGGCCGCAGAGTCACCTTGGTGATGCCCATGTAGAAGCGATGGAAGGTATAAGTACCATTCTCGCCGGGGATCGCCATGTAGCGCTTAACAGAGCCGTACATCTCGGCAGTGGTCTTGCAGGAAGCCACCTTGCCGCCCTCGGCTACGGTACAGGTCAGGACACCGTTTTCGGTATCGGTGTAGCCGTCGGTGGTTGCATCCATACCGTACAGCGTACCGGAGACGGTGATGCCGCTCAGGTCAAAGCCGTTTAAGTTTACATACAGGGTACCGGTGACATCGAAATCACTCTCGACATCCGCAAGCAGCTCCACATAGCTATCGGAGTCCATCGCAGCCGCTGCGGCCTCTGCAAAGGTCTCATACTTTGCGATGATTGTACCGCCCTCACAGACAGCTACAATTCGGTCTGCGCTTGCAGAGACCAGGTAGCACTTGCCGTCTGCCCAGGAGGTGGTATAGTTTTCATCTGCAGCGTAAAGCTTTGCGGCGCAGTTGGTTTCGCTCACTGCGAAGGCTGCGGTCTTGTCCGCTGCATCAACAGAAATCAGGGAATCGGCGGGCTCATCGATCACAAGGACTGCATTTTCAGTGGTGTTTTCCACATAGAGGTTTGTGGACTCGCCGCTAAACTCTGCATCACCGGATACAGTCACGGTTGCATCCACAATGTAGATGCCGTCACCCACGCCGGCAGCTGTGCCGCCCTCGAAGGTACCGCCGGAAATGTTCACCTTGGCGCCGCCGCCCAGATAGAACATGCCGCCATCCTGAGTTGCCTCGCCGCCGGTGAAGGAACCGCCGGTGATGCTTACAGTACAATCGTCCTCGGTCCACAGGAGACCGCCCAGAACCGCCTTGCCGCCGGTGAAGGTACCGCCGGAAATGTTGATCTCAATGGAGCCTGCAGACTCGGTAGCAGCGATCAGGCCGCCGTAGGAGTCGGCAGTACCGTTTTGGATCACGCCGCCGCTGATGTTCAGCACAGCAGGACGGTCGGTGGTCACGCCGCCGGAGGTGTAAGTAGTTGCGTACATGCAGAATACGCCGCCACGGCCGGGATAATCTACATTCTGCCAGCTTCTGTCCTGTGCAGTGCCGCCATTAATGGTGCCGCCCTCCACATTCACAATGCCATACTGGCTGATGTGGATGGTTGCACCGTTGACCGCATTGGAGTCAGAACCGGTAATGGTACCACTCTTAACGGTCAGGGTCGCAACCTGAGGCTGTGCAGTGGTGGGGTTATGGCCCACGACCTGGAAGGTGTTGCCGCCGGTGCCGCCGCTGGAGCTGAGGTTTCTGCACGTACCGCCGGTAACAGTACCACCGTCCAGCACGAAGTTACCGGGACGGAACACGCGGACATTACCGCCGTTGGTGGCGCTGCCGTTTAACAGTTCGCCGCCGGTCATAGTAAAGTTACCGTGGGTCTGCATATTACCGCCGGTTGCTTCCGCATAGCCAGCCTTAACCGTACCGCCGGTCATGTTGATGACCGTGGTGGGTGCACCGCCGGAAACCAAACCAGCCTGATAGATGTTACCACCGGATGCCAGGTTGCCTCTGGTGCGGCCGCCGGAAATGGTGCCGCCGGAGATCAGCATGGTACCTGCGCAGTAGATGCTGCCGCCGCAGTTTGCAGTACCGCCGGAAATGGTACCGCCGGAAATCACGGCGTAGCCCAGTGCGCCGACCTCACCGTGGACATGGATGTTACCGCCGGTGGTCTGGTTAGCAGAGGTTTCGTCGGGATAGTCGGTCTTATCTGTACCGGTATCGGAATACTTTGCATAGCCGTCCTTGATGGTTGCATTGCCGGTAACAGTCAGTGTGCGGCTTGCGTTGTTCACCTGGAAGATGTTACCGCCCCGCTTGTAGGCACGGCCGCCGGAAACCGTACCACCGCTGACGGTGGTATCGCCACGGGAGGCGATGTTACCGCCCTGGTAGGACGTACCGCCGGAGATGGTACCGCCGGAAATGGTGACCAGTGCGCCGGTGGAACGGGTGCCGGTACAGATGTTGCCGCCGTAGGCATCCGTGCTATCGATAGGTGTAGAGCCGTCCTTGACAGTACCGGCCGACATAGTCAGCTTGCCGTCAATGTAGATATTACCGCCCTTTAAGGACTTACCGCCGGTGATGGTGCCGCCCTTAACGGTCAGCTGGCCGTTTGAGGAGGCATTGGCGCCGATGAAGATGTTACCGCCGGTACCGGTGGTGCCGTAGGTTGATTCGCTGGTGCCGGTCATACCGCCGGTGATGGTACCGCCGGAGACGGTGATGCTACAGCCGGGAGTACCGCAGATGTTACCGCCGTACTGGCCTGCAATACCGCCGGAGATCATACCGCCGGAAATGGTCACGGTTGCAGCAGAAACGTTGATGTTACCGCCCTGCTTGCCGGACTTGATGGCGCGGCCATCAGAGATGGTGCCGCCGGAGATGGTAATGGTCGTACCGCTTGCACCGCAGATGTTACCGCCGTTGCCGGAGGCTGTACCGCCGGTGATGGTGCCACCGTATACATACAGCTTACCGGAGCCGAGGTAGATATTACCGCCGTCAGCAGCAGAGCTGCCGCCGGTGATGGTGCCGCCGTAGACATTGACGGTACTGGAGGCAATAATGTAAATTGCGCCGCCACGGGCAGCTACAGCAGAGCCGGAGCTGGTGGTACCGGCAACCACGGCGCCGCCCTTGAGCAGGCCGCCGTAGATGTTCATGGTACCGGCAGCAGTGTTACCAACAACCGCAATACCACCCTGGTTGATGGTAGCAGTGGTGCCGTCATAAATACCGGCATACAGGTTCAGGGTGGCATTTTCGTAAACATAGAAAATACCGCCGTAGTTCTGTGCAGTAGTGGTGCTGAGGGTGCCCCAGTCTGCATCTGCGCCGCAATCGGTAATGGACAGTGTGCCCTTGACATTTATCATCCGCGCGGTAGAAGTAATGTTACAACCGTTTAAGCAGATGTTGATGTTGGTGGAAGCAGCATTGGTCCATACAGCAGACAGAGAGATATCAGAAACCAGGTAGTAGTTACCGGCTGCAGTGGGCAGGCTGGTCTTTTCAGCATCGGTAGAGCCCCACGCCTGGTACTCCAGTTCAGAGCAGCTGTGGCTGCTTATGCC
Organism: uncultured Oscillospiraceae bacterium; assembly: GCA_964392535.1. GTDB lineage: Bacteria > Bacillota > Clostridia > Oscillospirales > Oscillospiraceae > Faecousia. Next base: position 18,123 of record CAYMPY010000008.1, on the reverse strand, counting down.
GCTGGCATGAGCACCGCAGGCGCAGTGCTTATGCTGATCCAGCACAGTCACAGCAACAGACTCCACGGTGGTACCATCAACAGTAGCGGTCACAGTACCGCTGCCAACCGCAGTACCACGGATGTACATGGGCCACCTGACCTCCACGTTGCCGGTGGCAGTCAGCTCCACATTGCCGTGGGCACCTGCGGGGACGACAGGGGTCATGACGTTGGAGTTCATGCCGTTATTGACCTGGATGGTATCAGGAACAGCAGAAACATCCACATAACGCAGCTCCACACCGGTGGCGTTGGTGGTATCAGTATACCACTTGTTGGCATTTACTGCCATGTCCAGGCCAACTGCGTTATAGGTAACCTGGCTCAAGTGGGTGTTATCCTCGGTACAGAACACACTGTAGGGTGTGGAAGTACTGTAGGAAATGCTGGTGGGAACGGTGACAGCCGTGCCCTGGGTGGTGTAGTCAATGGCTGGGAAGCTCTCCAGCTCGCCCTTTGCCCATACACGGTAGCACTCCGTTGCGATGTACACATCGGGATACTCCGCAGAGGCGGCCATATAGTAGTTGAGGAGCTTATCGTAGCTGTAGGTCTGATCGGACTTGCTCCAAAGAGGAACGATGCCTAAGGACTCGAAGGTCTCGGTGATGCCGTCGCCGTCCATATCCTTGGCCATGTCCTTCTTCAGGCCTTCCCAGAAGGTGGCATAGTCGCTCTTGAGGGAATCATAGGTCCAATCGGTGTAGTTGGCATTGCCGAAGTTTGCGCCGGAGAAGTACAGCAGGGACATATGGCCCAGCTTGTAGTGACCGGCAGCAATTTCGTTTGCCAGGATGGTCTGCAGATAGCCGAAATGCTCCTGAACAGACTCATACTTATACATGTACTTGGTGGTGCCGTTCTTGTCATAGTGCCAGCCGGTAACGCCGGGCAGCCACTCATTGATACAAGCACCGGGTACGGACAGGTTCATGACCCAGACCTTTTCACCGGTGAGCTTGTTCCAGTTGTAGGCCAGTGCGCTGCCTGCGCCGCGGGTACCGTTCTGACCCGCATCGAAGGCATCAATGGCATACTCACCGCTGCCGCCTGCACGGGTGTTTGCACCGTAACCGATACCACCCTCGGCAGAGGTCAGGCTGTCACGCCACCAGGAGCTGTAGGCCTGACCGGGCTCGATGGCAACAGACTGATCTGCTGCGCCATACTGACCGTAACCAACAGAGTGGCCGGTGATCAGGAATACGGAGATGGTTGCGGGAGAAACTGTTACGGTGTAGGCCTTGCCGTCCACCGTCAGGGTGGCGGTGCCGGTGCCCACTGCATACAGTGTTCCGTTTTCGTAGACCAGCACAGCCTCGTCGGCAGTACCGTCCACGTCCTTGGAGGTGACGTTCTGATTGGTAATGGTTACGGATGTAACCGTGGTACCAAGCAGGTCCTCCAGGTTCTTCCGGTCATCGTACCGGAGACTGATCTCAGTACCGCTGACCGTCGCAGCTTCTGCCTGCGGTACGATGCCCAGGGTCATACCCAGGACCATAACAGCAGCAAGAAGCAGCATTACGAGCGTTTTCTTCATGGTATTTCCTCCTTACCATATGCACACTTATGCCAAAAGGGCACACTCATGCAGATTAAAAAATCTGAGTATATTATACATGAATTTTTTCAATTTTCAATTTAAAACGATTTCAATTTCATGAAAGTCAGGCAATTTTGTATACATGAACAAATTTATACTTTCTTTTTATACAAATTAACAACAACAAAAAAAACAACGAAGCCGTGGGCTTCGTTGCTTAAACACATATTTACATTGCACCCTTACCTGTAAAAACTACCCAAATGGTCATCAGGAAGATCTTCAGATCGGTCCACATGCCCCGTTCACGGATGTACTTCAGGTCGCTTTCCACCCACTTTTCAAAATCCGGGTTCTCGCTGCGGCCACCCATACATTCATGGTAGCAGGCAAGGCCGGTTTTCACATCCAGCCGGTGCATCTGATGGGGCTTATACTGCTCCACCTCCCGGGGCAGCGGTGGCCGCGGACCCACGATGGACATATCACCCTTGATAATATTCAGCAACTGAGGGGTTTCATCGATGCTGGTTTTACGGATAAAATGGCCGACCTTGGTGATTCGGGGGTCGTTCTTCATTTTAAAGGCAGGACCCTTTACTTCATTTTGCGCCAGCAGTTCCTCCAAACGCTTGTCAGCATCGGGATACATGGAACGGAATTTATACATTTTAAACGGCTTGCCACCCTTTGTCAAACGGACAGAGCTGTAAATAACCGGGCCACCATCCTCGATCTTCACCGCAATGGCAACACAAATGTAAATCAGTGCAAAGGGGATCAACGCGATCAAACTGACCGTCAGATCAAAAAACCGCTTAAAGAATTCGTAAACAGGCTTTTTCTTCGGGCCAGCATGGGCTTTTTCCTGTTGAGGCTCCGCAGTCTGCATAACCAATCCTCCATAGAAAAACTGATCCATAGCATTGGATAAACCCTATTATACTACATTCGACAGTATTTTTCAAGTATTAAAAAATCAGGCCTCGGGGAACAGCTTTTGGATGGCCTTGCAGGCCGCATCCTGCTCTGCCCGCTTTTTGCTGGTGCCTGTTCCCTGCCCCACCACCTGACCGTTGAGGGTGACCTCCACAGCAAAGTGCTTGTCATGGTCCGGGCCGGACTCACCGGTTAAGCAATAGCTGATGACCTGGTTCCTTTTCTGCTGCACCAGCTCCTGCAGCCGGGTCTTATAGTCCACATTCTGCAGCCGGGTCACCGGCACATTGCACAGCACGAAATCTGCAATAAATTTCCGTGCCGCCACCATGCCGCCGTCTAAGTAAGCTGCGGCAATGACAGACTCCACCGCATCGGCCAGAATGGATGCACGGCCTCTGCCGCCACCCTGTTCCTCACCATGGCCCAGCAGCAGATAGTCACCCAAACCGATCCGGTCCGCAATGCGGGCCAGGGATTGCTCACAAACCATATCCGCACGCATCCGGGTCAGCTCGCCCTCAGGGCGGTCGGGAAAGCTGTTATACAGGTGATCGGCAACTACCATGCCCAAAATGGAATCGCCCAAAAACTCCAGCCGTTCGTTGCTTTTCAGGCTGTCATGCCACCGTTCGTTGGCATAGGAGGAGTGGGCCAGTGCATTTTGCAGCAAGGTGATGTTTTTAAAGCGGTAACCAATGGCCTGCTCTAAATCACTGATCATTGGAATTCTCCTTATACGAGTTTTTAATAAAACGCGTTAAAAAGCGTTTTATTGAGCCGCTTAAAAAGCGGCTGGCAGCATTGCTGCCAAAAAACGAAGTCAATACATTTCTTATCGCTGTAAAGCGATGTGCCATAAAATGGCACAATAAAATGCTTAAAGCATTTTATTAAGAAATAGTATTATCAAGGGCCTTTAAGCCCTCTTCGAGCTCTGCGGTCATATCACTGCTTGCGGCATCCATAGCCTGCTTCACTGCATTGCGGAAGGCCAGCGCATCGGAAGAGCCGTGGGCCTTGATGACCGGCTTTTTGATACCCAAAAACTGGGTGCCGCCGATCTCCCGGTAGTCCATCATCTTCATGACCTCGTCAACGCCCTTTTTGCAGAACAGGTAGCCGATCTTGGAGGCGGTGCTGCGCTTGAATATCTTATGCTTCATGAGGCTACCCATGAACATAGCCGTGCCCTCGATGGACTTTAACAGCACATTGCCCGCAAACCCGTCACAGACCACCACATCCACTGCGCCCATAGGTACATCCCGGGCTTCCACATTACCGACAAAGTTTAAAATACCCTTTTCAGCGGCACCACTGAGCAGTGCGTAGGCCTCCTTCTGCAGGGGCGTACCCTTGGTGTCCTCTGTGCCGATGTTGAGTAGTCCCACCTTGGGGCTTTCCACACCTAAGTACTTCTTTGCATAGAGGCTGCCTACCAGGCCGAACTGCAGTAAAAATTCCGGGGTACACTCGGCGTTTGCGCCGCAGTCTAAAATGACCGTCTTGCCGCCGGCCTTATTGGGCATCACAGGGCCCATGGCTGCACGGCGGATGCCCTTTACTCGCTTGACGATCAGGGTCGCGCCGGACAGCAGTGCGCCGGTACTGCCTGCGCTGATGAAGGCGTTGCCCTGCTCCTCGCTGAGCATCCGCAGACCCACCACCATGGAGGAGTTTTTCTTTTTGCGGATCACGTTGGCAGGATCGTCGTGCATATCCACAACTTCATCTGCATTGGCGATCTCCACGCCCTGGGGCAGATCCTTATACCCCTGCTCGGTCATGACCTTTAAAATAGCCGCGCCCTGGCCTACCAGCACGATCTGCGCGCCAAAGTCCTTTGCCGCCTGGAAAGCACCCAGCACCGGGGCCTGTGGGGCATTGTCACCGCCCATTGCATCAACTATGATCTTCATAGAACACCTCTTTCTTTAAGTTCGTCAATCAGCTTCAAAGAACGCTGGGCAATGGCCATATTCTTCTCTGCCTTCTTACGAATACGCTGCTCCAGGGGGGCAATAATACTGAAATTCACATTCATCGGCTGGAAATTCTCCACACGGCTGTCACTTACATAAAGACCCAGCGCACCGATGGCTGTATATTTCGTAAATTCGGGGACCTCCCGGTTTTGCAGCCGTGCTGCCATGGAAACCGCCGCAAGATAGCCGGAGGCCGTACTTTCCACATAGCCCTCCACGCCGGTCATCTGTCCGGCAAAGGCAACCAACGGATTTCTGCGGTCTGCGTAGGTATGGTCCAACAGCTTGGGGGACTGCAGGAAGGTATTTCTGTGCATGACACCGTAGCGGACAAACTCCGCATTACGAAGAGCCGGGATCATGGAAAATACCCGTTTCTGCTCCGGGAATTTCAGATGGGTCTGAAAACCCACTAAGTTATAGACACTTCCTGCTGCGTTATCCAGCCGCAGCTGCACCACCGCATAGGGCTCCTTACCGGTATTGGGATCAATAAGGCCAACAGGCTTCAGCGGACCGAACCGCAGGGTATCAAAGCCTCTGCGGGCCATGACCTCCACAGGCATACAGCCCTCAAACACATTTTTGTCCTCAAAGCCGTGGACCTCTGCCTCCTCGGCACTGACCAAGGCCTCCATAAAGGCGGTATACTCCTCATTATTCATGGAGCAGTTCACATAGTCCGGCGTACCACGGTCATACCGGGACTGCCACCAGGCCTTTGTCATATCCACAGACTCAGCGGTAACCAGCGGCGCAGCTGCATCAAAGAAGTGAAGATAGCCGGTACCGAAGTATTCACCGATAGCCTGACTCATAGCATCCGAGGTCAGCGGGCCGGTGGCAATGATCACCGGGCCTTCGGGCACTTCGGTGACCTCCTGATCGATCACCGTAATATTGGGATGATTACGGATCTTCTCCGTAACCAGATCCGAAAAACCCTGACGGTCCACAGCCAGGCAGCCGCCTGCCTCCACACGGGTTTTTTCGGCACACTCCATGATCAGGCTGCCCAGTCGCCGCAGCTCCTCTTTTAAAAGGCCCACTGCGTTTTCAAGCCGGTCACCCCGCAGGGAATTGGAACAAACCAGCTCCGCAAAGGTATCTGTATGATGGGCGGGACTTTTCTTGTGGGGCTTCATTTCATAAAGCGCTACCTGTAGTCCCCGCTGGGCCAGCTGCCATGCGGCTTCACAGCCTGCAAGGCCTGCGCCGATGACTTTTATATCTGCCATATTCAGGCCTCCTTGGTCTTTTTGGCCGTAGTCTTTTGGGTCGTAGCTTTCTTTGTTGCAGTCTTTTTGGGGGTCTTTTTTGCAGGCTTTTCCTCGCCCTCGGTGGCTTCCTTTTTCTTATAGTAGCCACGCTTATCCTCGGGCAGGAAGTTTTCGCAGGTCTCGTTAATACAGAAGGGCTTATTTCTGCCCTTGCCGGACTTTTTGAACATGGTAAAGCCGCACTTGGGGCAATCCTCCGCCGTGGGCACATCCCAGGTCATAAAGCCACATTCTGCGCCACGCTCACAGCCATAGTAGGCGTAGCCCCGCTTGGATTTTCGCTTTAAAATGGTGCTGCCGCACTTGGGGCAGCGGCCGGACATTTTCTCCACGATGGGCTTTGTGTTTTTACATTTGGGGAAGCCGGGACAGGCCAGGAATTTGCCGAAGCGGCCGACCTTAATGACCATGTTCCGTCCGCACTCCTCGCAGATCTCCTCAGACACCTCATCGGGCACCTTCAGACGGGTGCCCTCCAATGCCTTTTCCGCATCAACCATCTGCTGATGGAAGCCCTCATAGAACTCATGGAGCAGGTCCTTCCAGTTGCGGTTACCTGCTTCCACCTCGTCCAGACTGTCCTCCATGTGGGCAGTAAATTCCACATCGATCACATCCCGGAACCGCTCAACCATAAGCCCTGTGACCACCTCGCCCAGGGGTGTGGGTGCAAGCCGCTTCTCCACCTTATTGACATACTCCCGCTCCTGGATCACAGACACGGTGGCTGCATAGGTGGAGGGGCGGCCAACGCCCTTTTCCTCCATAGCCTTAATAAGACTGGCCTCGGTATACCGGGCAGGCGGCTGGGTAAAGTGCTGGGTCTTATCGAGGGCATCTGCATTGGCGCTGTCACCCTCGCTGAGGTTTGGCAGCGGAGAGCCGATTGCCTCCTCTTCATCGTCCGCAGACTCCTCATAAACCGCCAAAAAACCTGCAAACTTAATGCTCTGATGGCTGCTGCGGAACAGATGGTCGCCGCACTGGGTGTCAATAGACACCGTATCATAGACGGCATTTGCCATCTGACTTGCTAAGAAACGGCTCCAAATCAGCTTATACAGCCGGTACTGCTCCCGGGTCAGGCTGCCCTGAATCCGCTCCGGGTCCAGCTCCACATGGGTGGGACGGATGGCCTCGTGGGCATCCTGGGCGCCGGATTTGGTTTTAAATACATGGTGCTTGCCGTAATAATACTGGTTGCCGTAGCGGTTTTTGATAAAGTCCGCTGCCGCATCCATGGCCTCATTACTCAGGCGCAGAGAGTCGGTACGCATATAGGTAATAAGACCCAGTGTGCCCTCACCGGCCACATCGATGCCTTCATACAGCTGCTGGGCAATGGCCATGGTGCGCTTGGGCTGCATATTCAGCTTTCGGGACGCCTCCTGCTGCAAGGTGGAGGTGGTAAAGGGGGGCGCAGCGGAGCGCTTCTTATCAGCCCGCTTGATGCCGGTAACGGTAAAGGGCTTACCCTCTATATCCCGGATGATGGCATCCACCTGCTCCTCGTTTTCCAGCTCCCGCTTTTTGGGCGAGCCGTAATACCGGGCTGTAAACGTACCGGGCTTGCCGCAAAGACGGAGCTTTGCATCCAGATACCAATACTCCTTGGGCACGAATGCACGGATCTCATTTTCACGGTCTACCACGAGTCGGGTGGCAACAGACTGCACACGGCCTGCAGACAGGCCACGGCGGACCTTTTTCCACAATAGCGGCGAAAGCTGATAGCCCACGATCCGGTCCAGCACACGGCGGGCCTGCTGGGCATCCACCAGGTCACTGTCAATGGCCCGGGGATGGGCAATGGAATCCTGAACCACTTTTTGGGTGATCTCGTTAAAGGTGACCCGGTAGGTCTTGCTGTCAGACAGCTCCAAAAGCTCCTTCAGGTGCCAGGAAATGGCTTCGCCCTCACGGTCAGGGTCCGTTGCGAGATAGACTTCGGTTGCCTTCGCCGCAGCCTTTTTCAGTTCTTCAATAAGAGATGCCTTGCTCTCCAGGGGCAGATACTCCACCTGAAAGTCATGTTCGATATCCACACCCATGGTGCTCTTGGGCAGATCCCGCAGGTGGCCCATACTGGCCTTTACGGAAAAATCCGCTCCTAAATATTTGCCAATGGTCTTTGCCTTGGAAGGCGACTCCACAATTACAAGCTTGGATGCCATATAATCCTCCGATTTATTTTAGAAATACCATGCCCTCCGGGTCGGTGGCCACCACACCCTTCATGGTCAGCACGGTTATAAGCCGCATGATCTCGCCGGTGTCCACGCCAGCCTCGGCAGCAAGGAAATCCTGGAGCACCGGGCCATTCATCAAACGGTCCACCAGCCTTTGCTCCTGCTCGTTTAAGGGCAGCAGCGGCTTTTGTATGACACTATACGCAGGCACAGCCTGCTTGTCAATTACTTTTTTGTCTTTTTTCGGTTTCGGTTCTGAAATTACCGATTCAGTCGGGATATACGCCCGCTGTGCTACTGTGCGGCTAAATCGCTGGGCATACACCTGCATGACCGCCCAGCCGGAAACTGCAGGAACCGCCCCGTCATTCAGAAGGAGGTTGCTGCCCGCGCATTCATATTTATCCGGCTCCCCGGGAAATACAAAGATCTCCTTGCCCTGCTCTCTGGCCCAATGGGCTGTATTGAGTGCACCGCTGCGCTTCGGCGCTTCCACTACTAAGATACCGTTGGATATACCACTGATGATTCGGTTACGCTGCAGAAAGCTGCTTTTAAATACAGGGCTTCCGGGTGCAGTCTCCGAGATCATACACCCGAATTCGCAAAACTTCTTGATATCATCCTCATTTTCCTTGGGATAAATCTTATCCAGGCCCCCGGCCAGCACCGTAACCGTAGGCATACCTGCGGCATGTGCTCCCTTCAGGGCGCAGATATCAATCCCCACTGCGCCGCCGGATACCACCAACCCACCACAGGCAGCAATCTCGCCGCCTAATTTTTCCGCAGCCTCCAGACCGGCCTTGGAAGCATATCGTGTGCCAACCACACCAATAACGGGCCGCTGCTCAAAATCCGGCAGCCTGCCCTTATAGTACAGCACCAGCGGCCCATCCTCCAATGCCCGGAGGCGGGGTGGATAGTTGCTGTCCTGACAGGTAATGTAGCCGATATCGTTCCGCTCACAGATATCTGCCAGTGCGTAGGTTTCGGTCATATCCTTGTCAAGCAGCTGCTCCATGGCCTGCTCAGAGAGAAATGTCAGCTGCTTGAGCTGATGTACGTCTGCATTATAAACCTGCTCCGGGTCACCAAACATCTGCAGCAGCTTCCGCTTTTGCCGTGGAGAAACCCTATGGATCCTGCTGAGCCATAGCCAGTGCACACGCATATGTCTTACTCCTTTACTGCTTCATTTGCCACATGACAATGGCAGCCGCAATGGCTGCATTGAGGGATTCACAGCGTTCATCCATGGGAATGATCAGCTGATTTTGGGCTGCATCCAAAATCTCCTGCCGCACGCCCTGTCCCTCACTGCCGATCACAATGGCCATCTCTTTCAAATTAGCGGTACGGATATCCACCGCCCTGTCCGAAAGGGCAGTTACCGCCACCGGAATCCCGGATGCACAAACCTGCTGCCAGGTGGTCTGTACCGGCGGTGTGCGGAACACGGCTCCCATAGAAGAGCGGACCACCTTATGACTATAGGGGTCGGCACAGCCCTCCAGCAGCGCAACAGGTATCCCAAGCGCATCGGCGGTTCTTAAAATCGTGCCCAAATTACCGGGGTCCTGAATACCGTCCAAAAGCAACATACCGGGCTTGGGGATAAATTCTGTTTTTTGGGGCAATCGGCAGATAAACAACGCCCCCTGTGGGGTCTGCATGGGAGAAACGGATGCCATCACATCCTCCGGCACATACACAAGCCGCACCGAATCGGGCACCTGCGCCTCTACCCCATCGGACAGGATCACCGTCTCTACCCCATCCCACCAGCGCAGAGCCTCCTGCAGAAGCTTTGTACCGTCGGAGACGAACAGACCGGTTTCCTGCCGGTATTTCTTCGAGCTGAGGAGCTTGCGCACCTGCTGCAGCAGCGGATTTTTCCGCCCTGTGATCCGCTCGCTCATTGCTTTTGCATGGCCTGCAGGGCCAGAGTATCACCTAATACCACCAGCACATCCGCTTTTTGAATGGGCGCATCGGGCGAGGGAGAGATGTTCACTTTTCCGTCATGCCTGATGGCAAGGATATTCACGCCCACCTTCGCACGGACATTCAGCTCCCGAAGGGTCTTGCCAACCCAGGAGGCGGGCACTGGCACATCAATGATGCCGTAATCCTCAGAAAGCTCGATATAATCAAGCACATTGAAGCTTGACAGGCTTCTTGCCAGCCGGGCCGCATTTTCCTGCTCCGGGATCACCACCTGATCCGCACCCAGCTTTAAAAGCACCTTTTTATGGGTCTCGTCATGGGCCTTGCACACCACATGGGGCACACCCAATTCCTTTAAATTCAGGGTAGCCAGCACCGAATCGTTAAGGCTTGCGCCGATGGCAACGATACCGCAATCGAAATCCTTCACACCAAGGGCACGGAGGACCTCCTTGTCCTGGGCATCTGCCACGACCGCCTGGGTCACATCACTGCTGATCTGCTGCACCAGGTCATTGGAGCTGTCAATAGCCAGCACCTCGCAGCCCAACTCACATAAACGGCGGGCAACCTCTGTACCAAAGCGACCCAATCCAATAACTACATAAGATTTCATATGATATCCCTCTTAACCAATCAAAATATTGGTCTGTGCATATTTGAAGCGCTCCTCTGCCCGGTCACCCATCAGGAAACCAATGCTCAGGGTCAGCACACCCACACGACCGAAATACATAAACAGAATGATCATATACTGGGCAGGAATGCTCAGTAGCGGCGTTGCGCCTGCAGAAATACCCACAGTTGCCAAGGCCGATGCCGCCTCATAGAGGCTGTCGATGAAGCTCACAGGAGAGGTGGCACAGATAAATACACTGCCGAAAACGCACAGAGACACCACAATGCCCACAATGGTCATGGCATCCAGCACCTTTTCCTTTGCAATGCTTCTTTTGAATACACGAACCGTGGACCTGCCTCTGGCCCGGGTGAGCAAAAACAACACCAGCACCATAAAGGTCACCGTTTTAATGCCGCCCGCTGTGGAGCCGGAGGAGCCGCCAATAAGCATATGCACAATGCCTGCGGCCTTGGTTGCATCTGTCATAGCCGCCTGGTCAAAGGAATAAAAGCCTGCGGTTCTCCAGGTCACCGACTGGAACAGGGCGTTGAGCAGCTTATCGCCTATATTCATGGCACCCAGGGTCTCGGGATTATTCCACTCCAGCAGGGCGGTCAGCGCCGCACCGGACAGGAGCAGCACACCGGTGGTGATCAGCACTAATTTGGTGTACACACTGAATTTTTTGAATTTTCGCACCCGAACCAGCTCTTCCCAAACAAGGAAGCCCAGGCCGCCAATGACGATCAGCGCCATAATGGTAAAGAGGATCACCGGGTCGGAATTATAGCCCATCAGGCTGTCATTTGTTGCAAAAATATCAAAGCCCGCGTTACAGAAGGCAGAGATCGCATGGAAAAGACCCCATTTCAGCGCCGTTCCAAGCTTCTCACCCAACGTCAGGAAGCGGATAAACAGCAAAAGTGCGCCACTTAGCTGCACTGTCACCGAGCCGGTCAGCACCAGCTTCTGAATACGCACAACACTTTCCATATCATCCAGGCTCAGTGCCTGTGCAATGACCATCCGCTGACGGAGGCCAACCTTTTTCCGGAACAGGAAGATCACCAGTGCCGCCGCAGACATAAAGCCCAAACCGCCGATCTCGATCAGCGTAATGATCACAGCCTGACCAAAGCCCGTCCAAATCGCACCGGTATCACCCACCGTCAGGCCGGTGACACAGGTTGCAGAGGTAGCCGTAAACAGTGCCTCCCGGAACGAGACCGGTGCGCCCACCGACGCCGCAGGCAGCATTAAAAGTCCGGTCCCCAGTATAATAATGCCCATAAAAACCAGTGCGATCACTTGGGTCGGACTCAGCTTCAGCCGCCGGCGTTTCATCCAAATACGAAGCAATTTTCTTCCAAAAACCACCATTTCCGCCTCCTTCCTGAAGCTAATATTTTCACGTATACCTTATATTATACAAATATTGTCAAGTATTTCAAGTATGATTTATTTTATCACAAAAATACCACCTTCTTCCGAAGGAAGGTAAATAGCCTTCTCCTTTGGAGAAGGTGTCAGCCCTTGGACTGACGGATGAGGGCGGTACAACGTTACTCCTTCCATAGCACTCCGGCGACATCCCGCTGCGGTAACCTCATCCGTCACGGCTTCGCCGCGCCACCTTCCCCAGAGGGGAAGGTAAATAACCTTCTCCCGGGGAGAAGGTATAACTGCAGCCCGCAAAATGCAGAACGCAGAATGCAAGGTGCAATGGCAAAATGCAAATATATCAGGTTCTATATATTCGTGGTTTACATAACAACAAATACAAGGACGGATTCTTGCGGGCGATTCGTGAATCGCCCCTACACCGTCTGATTACATCCCCGTTCTGCGCTCTGAGTTCTACGTTCTTCGTTTTACGGGCGGCAGATTGCCGCCTCTACGGTAACCCCATTACATCTTTGTAGGGGCGGATTATCCGCCCGCAACGTCGCCCCTACCGTAGCCGAAGCCGGCTCCCCGGGAGAGGGTATAATTGGGGTCTGCACAACGATCAAACCCGGGGCACAAAACTGTGCCCCGGGTCTGATTCTTTATAAGCGCTTATTCTGTGGTAACCTCTTCGGCAGGTTCTTCGGCAGACTCTGCTGCAGGCTCTTCGTAGAAGAGCTTAATTACTGCATAGCCCTCCTGTGCACTTGCAGCAGTATTGGCATCTTCTTCACTGTAATACAGTTTGATTACATTGTTACCGGACTCGACCGTTGTATCGACCACCGCATAGGTGTAGATCCGCCCCTCGGTTTCAGCGAGGCCGGTATCTTCCCCATAGCTACAGAAGGTCACATTCCGAAGCTCCACCATGTTGGAGTAGCCCCAGCCCACAGCACCAAACTGATTGACCGCTCTGCCGCCATAGATGACACAGTTCATCAGCTTCAGTGTACCGGAAGCATAAATCGCACCGGCTCTTTCGGCATAGCCGCCGTAGATCTCACCACCGTATACATTGATGGCAACGCCTGTATGCCAGGAGTTGATCACCGCGCCGGCAGCTTCGGTTCCATCTGTGCTGTCAATGTGCACCCTGTAGCCCCGTAAGGTTCCGCCGTAGATATTCAGCGCCGTACCCAGATCTCGTGCGTGCCACTGTACTTTGGTAAGTCCGGCCTCCGGATCATACTGCTCTGTATTCTCATAGCCATCATTGCTGATATTGAAAATACCGCCGGACAGTACAACTGTGCCATTGGGTCCATGGTACGTGCCGCCGTAGATATTCACAACTGTGCCTGCACGGATATTGGCAACGCCGCCGTACACTCCTTCCGTACCATTTTGGTTCGCCCAAACAGAGCCGGTCCCATCACAATCACAGATATTGATCTTGTCGTTGTCCAATGTATATCCAAACACACTGCGTGTATTGGTCGTGATGCTATAGCCGTTAAGACAGATACTGATATTCATAGGCAGATCTGTCGTTACATCGGAAGTACTGTTGGAAACCGTGATGTCATTAACCAGGTAATAACATACACCCTCCTGTACCCCCTCCAGGTCACGGAACCGTGTTACACTGCTCAGGGGCACCCAGGTCACATTGGTATCACAGCTGTGGACACCTGCGGTTGCCAGTGTCACATCACCGCATACGCAGTGGGTATGTGGTGTCCAGCCGTATACCAAGGTTTCTGCGCCCTCGATAACTGCATCCTGATCGACCGCATAAACACTCTTTTCAGCGTGTACTGCGTGGAAGTAACCGGCGATCCGCTGGGCCTCTGCCTCAGATTCGCAAACCATTACAACCGTATCTTCCATACGCTGATTCTTGCAGAGGGTGATACTTGCACCTGTAGTCAGCGCGGATGCATCAATGCTGCCGTAAATATACTGGGGCTCAGCAGAAACAGTCTCAGCCTCGCCGCCTTCAATGTCTCCGGTGGTACCTGTTGTCTTTGTTGCACGGCCCAAATATACACCGTCCAGTACCAAAGCACCTTCCAGCTTCAGCTTGCTCCGGGTTATAATATTGTCGCCGCCCAACTTTGCCGTACCGCCGGTAATCGTAGCACCCTCGGTAATGACGATGGTAGTGTCATATAGGCTGCCGTTATCAATATTGCCGCCATAGCTACCGGTTGCCTTGCCGTTAATGATCTTACCACCGATAATATACATGGTCCGGGCACGCTCATCATCACTGGAGTATACAAGGTTGCCGCCGCTGGGGGCTGTGCCGCCCTCAATGGTACCGCCGGAGATGGTGGTGCCATTGGCTTCCCAAACAGAGATATTACCGCCGCAGTAGTTGGCATAGCCGCCATAGATCCACGCATTGTCGGTGATCTCAAATGCGCGTTCTACCTTTTCGCCGTTTTCATCAGTATAGGTACCGCCGTTAAAGACGATGTTGCCGCCCTTGGAGGTCTTACCCTTTTGGAGCGTACCGTTTTCATCTTCCCAGGTATTACCGTAGGCAATGGTACCTCCGGAGATCCGCGCAACTTTGGTTCTGATTGCCAGGTTGCCGCCCTCACCGCCATTGGTTGTGGTACCGCCTTCAGCCTTGCCCTCGGCATCAATGCCGATGGTACCACCGGTCATTGTAAACAGGTTACCGGAAGCATGGATCGAGCCGCCGGTTACATCGTATCCGTTAATCAGGGCACTGCTCAGCTCATTTGCAGCTTCAGTGTTATCTGCATTGGCCACGCCGCCCCAGATCGCACCGCCGGAAATATTCAGTTCCTTGGTAACGCAGATGTTACCGCCATGGTTGCCGTTTGCAATACCGCCGTAGATCTGACCGCCGGAAATATTCACCGTACCGGCACTGTAAATATTACCGCCTCTGCCAACCTTGTCATGCTCATAGCTGTAGTAAATCTCGCCCTGCTTATAGTACTCACTGTCCTCCGCAGCAACATACTCCGCAGCCACCGGATTAGCCAGGGCTTGACCGTCACGGATGATACCGCCAGAGATGTTGATGATGGTCAAGCCATCGGCATAGATGTTGCCGCCAACAGCAGATTTGGTTTTGTCGGCAAGGTAGATCTTATTGCCATCTGCATCGGTTGCATAGCTGCCATCAGCATTAACCTGATAGCCACCAAAGGACTCACCGTTATGGTAATTAGAAATACCGCCTTCGATCACGCCGCCGTACATATTCATTACAGAGCAGTGCAGCAGCCAGATGTTACCGCCCAACAGGGATTCGCCGTTCGCAATGCGTCCGTTATAGAAATTGAAGGTTGACTTGTATTCAGCTGTGCTCTTGCCTTCCGTATCCCGGTCCTCACCAAGGGGGTGGCCATCCTGTGCAAAGCAGAACAGACCGCCGCCGTGATGATAAGTAGGCGCAATCTCACCGGGCAGGAAGTTACCAGCGTAAATATTCACATTCGTACCGTATCTGGTGTAGAAGATGGAACCCAGGTTGCCTGTACCGCCGTAAACGGCACCGCCTGTATGGGTCTCAAAATCGTAGGTACAGTCGGTAATACTCAGCTCCACATTCTTGGGAGAGCCGAACACTCTGGTCGATGTACTGCTGATGCTGCGACCGTGCAGGCACAAACGATGAGAGGTGGTAACGGTTTCATTTGCTGTGGTAATGATATCCACATCCAGGTAATAGTTACCTGTGGGAAGGCTCTTGAAATTCATTTTCGTAGCCTTAATGCCCAGCTTATTCAGTGCCCAGGAGATGGGTACCCAGTTAAGCACCTCGGTGCTGCCGTTGTTTGTACCGTCCACACTCAAGGCATGGTCTTTGTGCTCCTCTTCGCCAAAGTCCAGCAGGTACACAGACTTATCAAATGCTGTAATAAAGCTTGTTCCGGAGCCGTTTGCCACCGTGAAGCATTTCTGCAGCTTCTGTGCAGCATCGGCAGTTGCTGCAGTGGTGATCTTCAGCTCCTCCGCGCTGTTGACGATGGTAATTGCGGACTCATCTGTATCCAGTGCATCCGCATTCAGTGTGCCGTTCTGAGTCAGCTCACCGATGATCACATTGCCAACCAGGTTCAGGTTTGCACCGGATTCCACGGTCAGCTTTGCGACTGTGCCGTTCATCAGGTTCAGGGTGCCGCCAACGACCATGGCCTCGTCCGTAACAGTGTTGCCACCCAGATCCAGGCAGACCTGAATGTCAGCATCGATTCTGGCTGTAGTAACCGTTACATCATCTGCCACATAGTAATGTCCGCTGACAAAATCGGACTTTCCGTCCCAGGGCATCCACTGAGCTGCTTCACCGCACTGGGCGCAGGTGGCGCCCTCTGTTGCCACAAGCTCCACCTCAATGGTGGTGGGTGCGCAGAAGTAGTAGTCCTGAATAGCAATGGAAATCTTTGTGCTTGTGCCACTGAGGGTCAGTACGCCCTGGGTCCAGTCGGCAGTATCGCGCACAAAGGTACCGGTTGCGGGATTGTTTACATCTGCAGGTTCCAAATCGGTCACGGACACCTGGAGGGTCTCAGCCTGAACGGGGGTCTTTTCGTTTCCGGTAACCGTGGTGATCTCAGAGAACAGGTCGCCAATTTTTACCGATGTACCGCTGCCAAGAGCCGTAATTTTTGTATTGCCCATGAACTTGATCACAGAGTCGCCTTCCTCACAGTCCAAAATCTTGACGCCGTCCATGTCCTCAACGCCCTTGCTGGTAACACCCCAGCCGTAGCCGGTAACCAGGTTGTTGAACTCCAGATACAGGTGCTGCTTATCCTCTACCAGCACACCGTCAACGCCGTCAACGGTTTCCGTGCCGGAGACCTCGTGGTTGTGCCACTGACCGTTTACAAGGTGGTAGCACTCTGCGTTTTCGGTAGCATGGTCGAACAGGCCTTCTGCAGTTTTTGCATTTACGACCACCAGGTGGTAGGTCTCATTATCCTGCATCGTAACAGCCTCGGTTGCGCCCAGAGGGACATACTGCTTGTTTTCCTTATCCACAGAAGCAACCTGGGTCAGGCGGCTCATCTGATAATCGTGGGTGTAGGCAGCCTGGCTGTTTGCCACCAGCTCGCAGTAGTAGTAATCGTTCCAGTCACCGAAATGAACCGTACAATCGATAGCAGTAATACGGTCCATCTTGGGGTACTCACGGCCGTCAACGGTCTCATTCTCACGGACAGAACCGATCAGAATACCGGCATAGCGGTATGCATAGTACTGATAGTTTGCGCAGACGTCGTTATTAACATCAATCTGAGCAGCCACATGACAGTTTTCCATGTAAATGCCTGCATTGGCAGGATAGTTTGCGCTGGACTGACCGCTGGTGGGATAATACTGACCAACCAGGCCACCGCAGGCCACATCCCAGGAGCCCCACAGAGCGGAGATCTTGTTAGTGTTATCTACAGTGATATTCCTAAAGGTAACAGGTGTATCCACCATATCCTTATTGTACCAACCGACACAACCGACAATGCCGCCGTTGCCGATGTTGTACACCCGGGGGTTACAATTAAAGATAGAAATATTCTCAAAGGTGGCACCGCAGTCTGCATAAGCAGCAATCGTGCCGGTGGTGGTAATTTCACCGTCGGAGGAGAAATTCTTCACAGTCAGATTCTTGATTGTAGCACCGTAGACTCTGCCAAACAGGCCCATGCCGTCACGGTAGTACTGCAAAGTTGCATCGTACCAGTTATGGTCACCCTTCATCTCCCAGGTGTTCTGGTAGAAGTTGGAAATGGTATGACCGGTGCCGTCAAAGGTACCCTTGAAGAGCTTGAAGCCACTGGTAATGGCGGTCCCGGTCTTTTCATAAGTACCTTCATCGTTGTAGTAACCAATGGGATAGAATACGATTCCATTCTCAGAATCCAGGTCACCGATGTTGATATCAGCGATCAGCTTCACGGTCTTACCCTCGAAGCTGTCCTGCTCGATGCCCTCGATCATGCCGCCCACAATAGCACCGAAGCCGGCCAGCTGGTCAGCGTTGGCGATCTTGAAGGTTTTGTCGGTGGTATTGTACCAAGTGGTATCCAGTTTGCCTTCCCAGGCGTTTTCGGTATCGGCCAGGGCCATAACCTCGGAGAAGGTAGCCAGGGCCATGGTGACGGTGCCGGTTTCGATGTCGTAGTAGTACT
>CAYMPY010000007.1:0-28838 GCA_964392535.1 uncultured Oscillospiraceae bacterium | reverse complement strand
ACCCCTGAAAATTGCCAAATGCTCTGCCGCGATTGTAATCTCAAAAAAGGTAATTTATAAAAACGACGGTGAAATCTAATAAGATCAAACAATTGACAATAAAGGAGAATTAAACTATGCGACTAACTAAAGCAAGAGTGCAAGGCTATCGTAGCATAATTGATACAGGCTATTTTGATGTAGAAAATGACAAGACAATATTTGTTGGCCCTAATGAAGCGGGCAAAACAGCTATTTTACAGGCATTGCAAAAGCTTAATGCGCCCGAAGGGACAGCCCCCTTCGACCCTTTAAGAGACTATCCTCGTTCTAAATATGATGAAGATATAAAAAACGGAAAGGTAAATCCAAGCAAATTTACTGTGGTTGAAGGGCATTTTATATTAGAGGATGAAGATAAGGAAGATATCCCTGAAGATTATCAAAATGCTGTGTATGTTTTTGGCCGTCGCTTGGATAATACGGCATGGCATAGACTTGATAATGCGCCAGAACAACTTTTGTTTTCTGATATTGAAAAGGATTTATTGAAGATATGTCAGCATTATAAAAATACGAGCCAGGCAAAATCAGAGCCCGAGGCAAAACAGGCTGCCATACAAAGCGGCTATGATTCGGTAGTAACCGGACTTCAAAGAACAAGTACTATTTCTGCTGAAAAAGCAAAAAAGATTTCAGACTGGGTAAAAAACAATGTGTCATATCTCGCTGATGACAATGCTGCAGAAGAGAAAAGATATGACAAACTTATTGAGGCGTTAGAAAAACCCATCGAGAGAGATGAAGTCCTTAAAACTTGCAACAAGAGATTACCAACGTTCATACTGTTTAGTAATTATTTTAGGATTCGACCTGTACTGCATTTAAGAAAACTTGCTGAGCGTGTTGATAAAAAAATGCTGGATGATGAACAGTACGATTATGGAAATATTTGCCTGCTTAAATTTTTGGGCTTTACACCTAAAGAACTTGCTGATGCTGGAGATACTTCAAAATTTGATTTGAACAAGCCTGATCAGTATGAACAATATCGAGCTCAGCTCGATAAAAGAGATTATCAATTGAACGCCGCTACTATACGTTTGACAAACGCGATTTGTGAGATATGGAACCCCAAAAAGGACGGTCGTGATGCAAATAAATTGCGAATTAAAGTTGACGGTCAGTACTTAAAGGTGGTTGTCGAAGATGATTTAGGCGTTGAAGTAGAACTTGATCAACGTTCAGAAGGTTTCCAGTGGATGGTTTCTTTTTATGCAGTGTTTTTCGCAGAAGCTTCCGACAAACACAAAAATGCGATTTTATTACTGGATGAACCTGGTCAGAGTTTACACGCACTGAAACAGGCAGAGTTTATTGAAACTTTAACAAAATTAAGTGACAACAACCAGACTTTATATACAACACACTCTCCGTTCCTTGTTGGTTCAAATGAATTGGACAAGGTTCGTGTTGTAGAGATGCCAGATAGATCTGTTGGTACAAAAGTTAATGTTTCGCTGACTGCTAGTGACAGTGGTGCTATGTTGCCGCTTCAAGAAGCGTTAGGCTATGATTTGGCACAAAGTCTATTCTTCCACAAAAAGAATCTTGTTCTTGAAGGCTTAACGGATATGTGGTATTTAGAAAGCCTATCCGATTTATTAAAGGCAGATGGTAAGACAGGAATCAATGATCAGATTGCATTGATTCCCGCTAATAGTGCAAGTAAAGTTGTTTATTTTGCAACAATACTACATGCTCAAAATCTTAAGCTTGCAGCACTTTTAGACTCTGATGCCGAAGGAGATACTGCAGCAAAACAAGATACTTTGGTTAATGCAGTAGGTGCTAAAAGAATTTTAAGAACAAAAGATGCTTACTCCGGGCAAGTCCCAAATCCAGAAATCGAAGACATCCTGCGTGACACACTTTTAAATATCGCCAAGGATGAATGCGGTTGGGATGCTATTGCTGTTGCTCAGACTCAGCCTAAACGCCCTGTCGTTGATGTTATAAAGAGTGTTGCGAAAACTGATTTCTCCAAGTATAAATTGGCAAAAGCATTTATACGTTGGTCAAGAGATCATAGTATGACTGATTTACAGGCAACCGAGATAGCACAGGCAGAAAAACTTGTTGAAAAAGTTAATAAAGCACTCCAATAAAACAATAAACCAGGCACGAGATTCGACCTCTCGTGCCTGTATTAATGCTCTTATATTTTCTCGGAAACAGCTTGTCCTATCGTGAATTTTGTAAAAATTAGTGTAAATTGGGGTCAAGTTGTTCTTATATGATTGCAGGTATGCCTTTTTTGTGAAAATCACAAAAGTGGCGAAAACCCAGTAATATCAAGGGTTTTCAGCCCCTCGGAAATACTGGTTGTTCTTTGGCGGTCGTGGCATCTGCTGCGAGATCTTCGGTCAGGTCTGCAATTGGATCGCCTTTTACGGCGATTGTGGATGCCGTCCAGGGTGTGCCTGATGCAAAAGTGGGGAATACACCTGTAGTATGATCAACGAAATAGGGGGCAAACGCTGAATCCTGAATTTGAGAGTCTTTTAAGTTTCGGGTAAGCTGATGCACCAATGCACCGACCATTTCCAAATGCCCTAATTCCTCTGTTCCAATATCAGTTAATAAACCTTTCAGTTCATCAAAAGGCATAGAGTATCTTTGGGATAAATACCGCAGCGATGCGCCGAGCTCACCATCCGGACCGCCATACTGGGAAATGATGATAGAGGCGAGTTTGGGATTTGGTTTATCGATCTTTACGGGATATTGAAGTTTCTTGTCATAAATAAACATTACTATACCTCCCGATTTTTTGCATATTCCCAGGGCCACGGATCATCCAGCCATTCATATTCACCTTCACCATGACTCATATGTGTTAAAGGACCACACTCTTGTTCAAACAGTGCACGACCTTCTTCATATAGCTTTTGAAATTTTCTGTAAAGTTCCAGAGCTTCGCGATCATCCCGGTGGGTATCCAAATATAGTGCAAGCTCCTGTATTGCGAATGCAAGCGTCTGCAGTTCTGTTAATGCTGTAACAGGTTTCTCAGTTTTATTGATCATCCCCATAAACGGAAGATCCAATCCCGGGAATAAAGTACCTCTTACCAGTGCTTTTCGTGGTTCGTATTGGGGTGGATTATCCAATTGAAATGGGACGTAGGGATTGGCTAGGGGTGCTTTATCGGGAAGTTTTCCTTCCCAGCCTCTCCGTTCAGCCTTATTCATATCCAAAATCATATTCCTCCTGTCATATATGACTCGGAACTGTCGTTCCAGGTCATTCTATGTAACCATGCTGATTTTTGTTCAAAAAAGTGCATACAGTAGAAGGGGAGTGATGTATTTGAAGCGAAAAACAATTTACGTAAGTATGATGTGGCTTTATATTCTTGCAATAGCAGCTATGATTGGTTTTGCATGTTTGGCTTCTTCTACGGTTACAGTTTTATCCGAAAACGCTGTGCTAACGGATCGAAAAGTCATTGTAATTGATGCCGGCCACGGTGGTGTTGATGGGGGTGCTACCTCGTGTTCCGGAATACCTGAAAGTAAAACAAATCTCGAAATAGCACTAAGATTAAGGGATATGTGTCATTTACTTGGAATAAAAACGGTAATGATCCGCACAGAAGATATTTCGGTATATACAACAGGACAAACTATTGCCGCTAAAAAAGTATCTGATTTGAAAGAACGTGTCAGAATCGTTAATGAAAATAAAGAATGCATATTAGTAAGTATTCATCAGAATTATTTCTCTGACAGTAAATATAGTGGTGCCCAAGTGTTTTATAATTCAACAGATAACGCAAAAAAAATAGCAGGCCTAATGCAGGACTCGTTCGTACGATCTTTGAATCCGGGTAGTAACCGAAAATCAAAAAAAGCAGACGGTGTATATTTGATGCAGCATATACAGATGACCGGAATACTTATCGAATGCGGGTTTATATCTAACCCAAAAGAAGATGCGTTATTACAAAGTAAAGAATACCAGCAAAAGCTTTGTGTTGTGATCGGTTCGGTATTGAGTTCGTATTTGAACACTTGACCGATTACATAATATGCGTTATAATATTATAAAAGAAAGAGGGGGCACCGATCATGGCAAAGAATAAAACAGTGTTTTTTTGTACGGAGTGTGGTAACGAAACACCAAAGTGGCAAGGAAAATGTCCGGCTTGCGGTGCGTGGAATTGTATAGAAGAATACATTGAGAAGCCTGTTGCCACAGGTAGATCCAAATCAGCTCCTGTTGGTATGAGCAGAACACCACAAAGACTGTCCGAAGTCTCTACAGACCGTGAGATCCGTTTTTCTACCGGATTAGGAGAATTGGACCGTGTGCTTGGAGGCGGCGCTGTGGAAGGCTCGCTGGTTCTTGTGGGCGGTGCGCCTGGTGTCGGTAAGTCTACGCTATTACTTCAAATATGCAATAGTCTGTGTGCAGACAGGAGCGTATTATATGTCTCCGGCGAAGAAAGTGAAAAACAACTGAAGCTGCGTGCGCAACGTTTAAATGTTAATCCTGAGGAATTATATATACTTTCTGAAACAAGGCTTAGCGATATTATAGAAGCAGTTGATTCGATTAAGCCCGATATTTTGATTGTTGACTCTATTCAGACAATGTATAGTGATGCCAATGAATCTTCTCCGGGAAGTGTTTCTCAGGTCAAGGAATGCACTATGGCCATGATGCAGCTTTCAAAAAGCGATGGAATCACAGTCTTTGTTGTTGGTCACATTAATAAAGATGGTGCAATTGCCGGTCCTAAGGTTTTGGAGCACATGGTTGATTGCGTAATGTACTTTGAAGGCGATCCCAACTCGTCTTACAGATTACTTCGTGCAGCAAAGAATCGATTTGGTTCAACAAATGAGATCGGGGTGTTTGAGATGGTTGACACCGGCTTGAATGAAGTACCAAATCCTTCTCAAATGCTGCTGGAGGGCCGTCCTGAAGGTGCATCCGGTACATGTGTCACTTGTGTTATGGAGGGAACAAGGCCTGTTCTTGCTGAAGTTCAGGCACTGGTATGTAAAACAAGCTTTAATGTTCCGCGCAGAACATCTGATGGCTTTGATTTTAACCGTGCCGCTTTGCTTTTGGCAGTTGCAGAAAAACGCGGCGGCATGAAGCTGAATGTTTTTGATGCTTATATTAACGTCATTGGCGGCTTAAAGCTGGATGAGCCGGGCGCAGATTTATCCGTTGCACTTGCAGTAGCATCTTCTTATATGGATAAGCCTATTGCGGACGATTTAGTAGCTATTGGAGAGGTTGGTCTGACTGGAGAAATCCGCAATGTTTCTCAGCTTAACCAAAGATTGGCAGAAGTTGCGAGATTGGGGTTTAAACAGTGTATTATTCCGTATGGAAGGGCGGAAAAGTTGGAAATTCCCGAAGAATTGACCGTTTATAAGGTCAAAAATCTTCGGGAAGCCATAGATAAAGCATTATGATTCTTCGTCAGAGGGCAGGGGGAGCAGGGGAGTCACTGAAATCCAATTTGGACAATGGATTGGCCTCTGCAGCAAGCTTTAGTTCGGTGTTTTCTATATGTGTATATATTTGTGTGGTGTTTAAGTTTTCGTGACCTAAAACTTCTTGGACAGTCTTAACATCAACACCGCCTGAGAGCATCATGGTGGCAGCAGTATGACGAAGCTTGTGAGCAGAAAACTGATCTGGATCTAAGCCTGCAAGTAAAAGATACTTTTTAATAAGCCTGTGAACAGCCGATACGCTGATACGGTTATTATCACGAGATCCAAATAGTGCTCGATTATCTGATAGGAATTTTTTGTTGCGTTCGGGTAAATATGCGTCGATTGCCTTGCGACAAGAGGAGCCGAAGTAAACAAATCGTTCTTTGTTGCCTTTACCAACTACACGAATCCGATCCTCATATACATCTGTAAGGTTTAAACCGACAAGCTCGCTTCGTCTGATTCCGCAATTAAGAAACAACATGATGATTGCATAGTCACGTTTTTCATTCGGTCCGGATACAGCTTTTAAAAGCGCTGCAGCTTGATCCAATGTTAAATATCTTGGTAAGCTTTTCCGCAGTTTTGGATATTCTAAATCAGCTACAGGGTTTTCTTCCAATTGTTTCGTACGAACCGTAAGATACTTATAGAAGGATTTAATTGCAGAAAGCTTTCTGGAGCGAGCAGAAGGCGATATTCCGTTTCTCTCTGAAATAGAATCCTGATAGGCTACACGATCATGGGATAAATAAGAAAGGAAATCAAATATTTCCGATGTAGTTATTTCACGTATAAAAGAAATATCAATATCTTCAATTGGTATATCTTCGAGTTGCGTTTGTATTGGCATATCATTACGCATAAGTTTTATAAATCGAAGAAACATTCTAAGATCTAAATAATACTCAGAAATCGTTCGCGGTGATTGACCTTTAATTGTTTCATGATATGCAAGAAAATCCCGCAAAATTTGTGGACAGTCATGATATTGCTGCATAATAGACACCTCCTGGGCTATTTGTTATATTGTATGCTCATATTATATCACATCTTTGCTCCGAACGCAACAAAATTTTTATTTTGTTGCGTTCGTTTTTTAGAAAGCTTTCGGGTCTGATCCAGCGCACTTAGTAGTATACGCAAGTATATACTTAAGTATATAACCGGCCTTCCCTCTTTGGGAAAGCCGGTTTTGTTTATTTTGTACAGTTAGACGGAGATCAGAGGTCCTCATGATACTATGCAGTGGCGTGGATCCTGCCCAATCGACACGCACCGTGTACGTTATTTTCGTCAACTTCAACAATTTGATAGCGAAGCTGGTAGGCAACGGTTAAAGGTTGTTAGGGTGCTTTTGGTTTCTTTTGCCGGTCCTGTGCATCTGATTATGAGCTGCCGAGCCCGTGACGAAGTCACCCTTGTCCTCATTGCGCCCCCGGCGCTGAGGTTGGTAAATTGAGTGCTGCCGATATAACTTCGTCAGTAATTGATTTGGTTCGTATTACTTTGTAGCCGACACTTCTTAGAATTTCGTCTACAAACTTATCTCGCTCCTGGCGTTCCGGCTGATTGTGGCTGTTATCGTCCAGCTCTAAAACTGCTAAAATTCTTAGACTATAATCACAGATCAGAAAATCTATGTGTTTTGCTTGTATCTTATAAAAAAGCTTTTGCCACTCCCCTGTTCCCTTTCTTGGTTCAATTATATCTGCAAGTCTAACTTTAGGACATATTTGTAGGTTGTGCTTCAGGGCTATCTCATGCAGTTTCTTATATTCGTACCATTCGTTTTTAGTTAATAGGTATTTAGCCTGGTATTTCGATTTGTAGTCCTCGGTTTTTTGAGGATAAATAATAGTTGGTCTTTCAACATATTCGGGGGCATTTTTCTTTTTCGTTTTTATACATATTAAAACAATTATTAATATTATTGGAGAAATTACTATTGTAATTGCTATTAGATAAGCTATCAATAATCCCAATTTATATGCCATTATTTTGCCCCTTTATTTTTTGTTAGTTAATCCTGCAATGTAATCAAGTGATACTTTATAGAATCTTGCAAGTGTTATTGCGTGGTGGAAAGGGATTTCTCTGTCCCCTTTTTCCCATAACGAGTATGTCTGTTGTGTTGTTTTTAATATTTGAGCAATATATGCTTGGTTCAAATCTTTATCTTCTCTTAAATCTCTTAATCTTTGATAATAATACATAATTTTACTCCCCTGTTTTTGTGCTATTATCATAAAAATAACATACACACGTTTGGATGTATTGACTTTACATTCAAATGTGTGTATATTCTTTATAGTTACATTCGTTCGTATGTAAGCTAGGGGAGGTTTTTATGTTAGTAAAAGTAATTAAAGCTGGACACTCAGAATATCAAAGAAAGTATATGATAGACAACAATCTCCGTTTTGTTCGAATTGATGCTTATGTTATTTGTTCATTCCTTAAATCCTCCGGCAAGAAGTCGGTTGATAATAAATAATTTTTGGAGGTCTTTAAAATGAGACAAAATGTAAAAATCGTCGGTATTGGTCGCAGACTTGCCGGCACAAGTAAAACCGGTAAAGCATATGATTTTCTCCCTGTTTCTTTCCTGTACAAAGACGACTTTACCACCGGTTATAAAGCAGTTACCTGCAACATAAACGGTCCTATTGTGGACTCTGCAGGCCCTCTGGCAGTAAATAAGGATTATGATGTTGTTTTTCATTTCATGAATAATTCCTGCTTTGTAGATGCCATTCTCGGCCTTGTGGAGGGCAGATAAATGCTTCTTATGCTTTTAGCTTCTGTCCTGATGGAGTTCGCTTGTCTGCTGGCTCTGCTTCGGATTGAGCGCTGCTTAAGGGGTAAGACCAATGAGTGACATTAAGGGGAAAATCTCTGATGTCCGCCAGCTCCTGCAGCAATGCAGCCTGAATGTCTCTATCTATCTTCAGATCTGTGACATCCTGGAAGATGTTCATAATGAGATGTACGGTATTAAAGAAGATCATAAAAGGATAACTTCTACTAATCGTTCTCTTGATAATCGTTACAGCGAAATGATGAAGTTGCTTCGTGATATTCGCCGTACTCAATTAGAGTTGTAAGACTGTTGTGATAATAGGCTTTCTTCTCCCGTTTCTCTCTGTAGCTGGACCGCAAGGGCCAGCATGGGGCACTTGACTTCTTAACACAATTCGGGAAAAGAGGTCTATTTATGGATCGTAACGCCTCCTGGCATCCTGTACAGCCCGATTATCTTATATATAAGTTTACGGACCAAATATATAAAGTCTGCTATTTCCCCTCAGGTGCGCCCTCAGGGATACGTTCTACTGATACTCCACATAATCATTATGATAAAAAGCTGGATGCAAGTATATCCAGGTCTCGCAGAATTATTTTAGAATTGGGGTTATGTAATGATTGGGACTATTTTGGTACTTTTACCCTGGATGGCTCTAAATTTGATCGCACTAATCTTGATGCTTTTCGTAAGTCTTTCTCCCAATTTATTCGAGATTACCGAAAAAAAGCAAAAGCAAAAGGTGTTAATACGGATATTCGTTTTCTTCTTATTCCTGAGCTTCATGCTGATGGTAAATCTTGGCATATGCATGGTTTGTTTTCGGGCATTGAACCGTTTCTTGTGTCCTTTTCTGAGTGGGCTAAGTCACACCCTGGTATTCCTCGTTATCTAATTGATAACGGTTATTTAAATTGGCCTGACTATCAAGCTAAATTCGGTTTTTGTTCTTTTGGCCGTATTCAGAATAAGGTTGCTTGTGGTTTCTACATATGCAAATACCTTTATAAGGGGCTTGCTTCCGGTTCTATATCTGTCGGTAATAGGACTATTTTTCATAGTATTGGTTTAAATCGGTCTGTTCTTCATGGTGATATTTACGGTCGTTGTGACTATTTAGACCAATTTCTCGTTAATAAATATGAATTCTGTCATACCGGCTTTACGCATGTCGACCACCATTTAGGTTGGGACTTCGCTTTAGAGTATATGGATGTCCAACCATTTGATATTTCCCCGGCTGCTGAGTCTGAGTTAGTCGTTGATGATTATTATAACTTTACGCAATTAGCTATTAAGGAGTATGATTTCTATGAAACATCTTAAATTCATATCTGCTTTTTTAGTGGCTTTTGCTTTGCTCCTGGCCTTCGTGCCTGCTCAGGCTTCAGCTTCTGAGGATGAATATGAGCTGCAGAAGATTAACGTCCTTGATTATGGCTTTCCAAATGGTAAAACACTTAATCAGGATTATTTAACTTCCAAAAACAATTATACTGCTACTTATATTCTTCCCTTTCAGTATCCTATTATTTTTGTTGATGTTATTTTTGAGACAAGTTCAGCATTTACATCTGTCGGTGTCCGTGGATCTTCGGGATCTGTTGAGTATTTAAACTATAATTCCCTTGATAACGGTCTTTATCGTGCTACCGGTCAATTAAGTCGTTACTTCGGTTCGGGTAATATCGGCTTTACTGTTTTATCGACTCAAGGCACTACTGTTACGATTCATCGTTTTGATCTTTACACTTATACAAATCAGGGCGTTGGTGATCTTGGAGAGTTTTCTATTACACCTGATGCTGATACTAAATTTGAAGGTGCCTGGCATTGTATGACGGCTGTAGATACTCCAATGTATGGTCAATTTTATAATTTTGGTAGTACTCAGTTTACACAGTATACGGTTGATATTTCTTCGGTTAATTGGCGTAACTATGATTATCTTGATTTCCGTTATGATATTAGAGCTGCTGATATTTATAGTATAGTTGCTTATGTAGATACCTCTTCTGGTTTTCGGTATTTACCTTTTGATATCTCTTGGGGTACTGGTCAAGCAATAGATGAAAATGAATATATTGGTTCCGGTTCTACTACAGTTGTTCCTGCTGGTAATGAATTTCATATTATGCAGCGTTTATATATTCCTCGTGAAACGGTTTTAGACGGTTCTTTACATATTGCTGTTTCTGGTAATTATGCCGGTACTGCTTCAGGTTGTTATTTTTACTCTGTAACTGGTTATTACTACTTAAATGTCCCTGATCCTGAGCTCGTCAAGATGGATCAGATGATCGCTGCTATTAAAGAATCTCTCAGCTCCTCCGATGAGGACAATGCTGCAGCTGAGGACTTCGCCGAAAACATGACTTCCCAAAAGGAACAGATGGCTTCTAACCAGCAGACTTTGAATAATGTTTCTAAACCTTCTTCTGATGATCTTGGTATGATGGTCGCATCGGATGCAGTTCTTGATGTTGACGGTATGGCTGCCTTGGTTTCAATTATAAATCCTATAACTGATAGTGATATCGTGTTAGGTATTTTGACCCTATCTGCTACACTTGCTCTTGTTAGCTATGTGTTCTTTGGTAAGAAGAGGTGATCTGATTGAAGGCTTTAGTTGAATTTATAAAGGGAATTGCTGAAGGCGTTACTGCTGCAATTGATTTCCTTTTTGGTACTATTCAAGACCTTGTTTATATGGTCAAGCTGTTAGGTCAGTTTATCCTGGATGTTCCTGCTTATTTGTCCTGGCTTCCTGCTGGTGTTGTTGCTATATTTATTACTATTTTTAGTATTGTTGTAATTTATAAAATTCTTGGTCGTGAGGGGTAAAATGTGATTACGGATATCGTTAATTTATTGCGTATTGCTGCATCTTGGGCTATGAGTATGACTATTTATCTTTTTAACCGTACCGGTACCTGGTCTCTTGTTTTTGCCGGTATTTCCATTGTTCTGATTTCTCGTTTTCTTCTTGGTCCAATTCTCGGTTTTACTGCCTCCGGTGCTTCTGATATGGTTAAATCTCGTCGTAGATCTAAGGAGTAATGTTATGCAAAACATTTATTATTTGGTCGTTATTGGCTTACTGTTTCTCATTTTTCTTAGAATGGAGAAATCTAAATGAGTTTTCTTAATAACTTTATTTCCCTCCTGGGTTCTTTTCTTCCTGGCTTTTGGGATCTCTTTCTGGTTCCGTTAATTTGTCTTGCTTTTATTGCTACTGTCCCTTATATGATTCGTTCTTTTATTAAAATGAGGTAATTTTATGTATGATATTATTTCTCGCATAATTGACCATACCTGGACAACTGGTGATTCTGCTCAGCAATATGTTTTCTATGTGTGCTGCGCTCTGATCATCATATTCTCTATTGTGATCATAGATCTTGTGTACCGGATCTTCTCCCACTTCTGGCATTCTTGATCTTTATCAAATATTTTAGGAAGGAGTTTTATTATGATTGAAGCTGTATCTACTGCGCTTAGTACCGTTATTGGTTGGGTCGGCTCTGTTGTCTCTGCTTTAACCGGTGAAAGTGGAGCACTCAAGGAGCTGCTTCCCCTGCTGGCAATCGGCGTAGCTGTTTCTGCTTTCTTCATGGGCATCAAGGCAATCCGTGGTGTTATTTGGGGTTCTTAATTTTTAGGAAAGGAGTTTGTATATGATTGCTGCTGTTACTTCTGCGTTAACTACTGTCATTGATTGGGTTGGTGCTGTTGTGTCTGCTATCACTACTGGTAGTTTGTCCTCTTTGCTTCCCCTCTTGGCAATTGGTGTCGCTGTTTCTGCCTTCTTTATGGGCATTAAGGCAATCCGTGGTGTTATTTGGGGTTCTTGATCTTCAAAACAAGCCCCCGGCCGGATGCGCTCGCGCCCCCGGCCGGGGTGATTTATTAGGTGTTATGATATATGAGTGTACAACTATTTTTTGGTCTTCCTGGCTGTGGCAAAACTACTCTTATGGCCTCTTTTGCTTATAAGGCTGTCTTAGGTAAAAAATATGCTAATGTGTTTTGTAATGTCCGTACTTCCATACCAGGCGTAACTTATATTGATAATGATTGTATTGGTCGTTTTGATCTTAGTGACGGTCTTCTCTTAATTGATGAAGCTACCTTATTTGCTGATAATCGTGCTCATAAAGAGTTTGATAAAGGCAAGTTAATGTACTTCTTGGAGCATAGACACTTCAATGTTGATATTATGCTCTTTACACAACAATGGGATGGTGTTGATCGCAAGATCAGGGTTATAACTGATCGTGTTTATTATGTTTATAAACGTGGTTTATTAGGTCTTTGGATAACTAAGTATTATCGTATTCCCTATGGTATTATTATTCCTGATCCTAAAAAGGCTCAAGGTGGTGAGCACTTAGGTGAAATTATCCAGGGATATTGTAAACCTTCTTTCCTGATCCGGCTCTTTTCTCCTTGTATCTTTAGGCCTCGGTGGTACAAATACTTTGATTCCTGGGAACGTCCTGTACTAAATCCTCTGCCTATTAAGTATTCCCCTCACCTCGAGATTGTAAACGGTAGGATAATTGATAAACCTATTAAGTCTACTTTAAGGAGTGTACTCAACAAAGGCTGTATTTTGTTGCGTTCATTGGCTTCAAAATAAATCACTGGCTGTGTTCAGCCAATGAACGCATCCGGGTCGCAATCCGACCCACAAAATAATGTTTTTGTTTCGTTTGAGCTGCGCTGCCCTCCTTCCTTAACGGCCCTATGAACTGTAGTATGCAGCATGCGGGCCGAAATGTCAACATTATGTTTACACACGCCGCCGCTTGGGTTCAGTCCAACAGCGGCGTGTTAGCTTGAGCATCTTATCTGTTTTTTTCAGAAATCTTTGTTTCGGTTTCGCTACTGTAGTACAGAGTTTTATGAAACCCATAACTACAGTGTGATCCGGTAAAGTAATTTTAAGGGTTCGATTACTTTCTGCAAGAATCAATCGTTACTTAATACGAGTTATATGAAATCTTTATAAAATTGACATATTAAGTGAACTTTTTGCATCCTCCCCTATTCAGTATATCAAAAAATCTATATTAGTTTAGATCATTTGATTGTTTGTATTTCATTCTTTTCCAATTGTAAAATCCGTATAAAATTTCTATTCTTGAAAAATTTTTTTAGTTTCATCTCATATTTCTCCCAAAAAATATTCGTATGTACATCTTCAAAGACCTAACGATGTACACACGAATGCATTGCATTCCCCTACCCGGTGGCAGCAGATATTATTTTTATAATATAATATCATCAAATAAATGCAATATCTGATTCTGAAATTTTTAACATAAAATTAAGAGGAATTTTTATACTTTACTTTTACGATTTATGATAGTAAAATACTATAAATACGAATTGGAGGATCACGAGATATGTCGATCAAACGAATTGGAGTCTTAACTAGTGGCGGTGATGCACCCGGAATGAATCCCTGCGTTCGTTCAGTTGTTCGAACTGCACTTTACCACGGGATTGAATGCTACGGTATTCGTCGGGGCTGGAATGGATTGATTAACGGAGACATTATTCGATTAAACGAAAAGAATATATCACATATCATTAACCGAGGCGGAACAATTCTCTATACTGCCCGTAGTGAGGAATTCTTGACCGAGAAAGGACAGGAAAAAGCTGTTTCTACATGCAAATTCCTTGGACTCGACAGCATCATCGCTATTGGGGGTGACGGTACATTCAGAGGAGCCCTTGCCCTTTCGAAACATGGCATCAATGTAATCGGAATTCCGGCTACCATTGACAATGATATTTCTTGTACAAATTACTGCATTGGATTTGATACTGCAGCCAATACCGCAATTGAGTGTATCGATAAGCTTCGTGACACCATGCAATCTCACGAAAGATGCTCTGTTGTTGAGGTTATGGGTCGAAATGCAGGCTTTTTGGCAATGTATGTAGGCCTTGCTGTTGGTGCAACTGCTGTCCTTGTTCCCGAAGAACCGATCAACTTTGAAAAAGATGTTATCGAAAAAATTCGACAAGCCAGGTTCAACGGCTTTACGCATTACATGATCGTTGTTGCGGAAGGTGCTAGTTCCGCATCTGAAGTTGCTTACAAGATTAAAGAGGCAATCGGTTTAGATCCCCGTGTTACAGTTCTTGGTCACATTCAGCGCGGCGGTGTTCCTACCGGTCGGGATCGCATCAACGCTACAAAAATGGGCTTCCTTGCTGTTGAAGCATTAATGGAAGGCAAAACAAATCGCATTATCTGCACAAAAAATGGCGCTTTCACAGATATAGATATTACCGAGGCATTGTCCATGGAAAAGAGAATACAGCGTATGGAGGTTAAAGTACTTGCTGCAATGACCGGTCTGTAATTCTCTCCACTATTAAAAAAGTCTATCGTCGAATTTGAACGATAGACTTTTTTAAGCTTTAGGATGACACTTTTCGTATACAGATTTAATTTTCTGATTAACCATATGGGTATACATCTGTGTAGATGATATGTCGCAGTGACCCATCAGCTCCTGCAGCGAACCAACATCTGCTCCGTTTTCCAAAAGATGGACTGCAAAGCTGTGACGTAAGGTATGCGGAGTTATTTCCTTATCGATCTGAGCTGTGCCTTGATAATATTTCAGGATCTTCCAGAAGCCCTGGCGGCTCATACGAGAACCGTTAATATTCACAAATAATGCTGTCTCATCCGGATCAGACAGCATTGAGTCCCTAATCTCACGGACATAAGTAGTTAATGCACGCAACGCAGCAGGATACAGCGGAATAAAGCGGGTCTTTTTAGTGCCATTGCATTTAATAACACCCTGCTCAAGATTAACATTATCAATATCAAGGTCAATGAGCTCTGTTACACGAATGCCGGTTGCATACATAACTTCAAGCATTGCTTTATCGCGGAAGCCTTTAGGGTCAACACAGGCAGGCTGAGAAAGCAAGAGCTCAATTTCTTTGCCTGTCAGAATCTGAGGCAGTTTCTTCTTGCTTCGCTCTACCTTAATATCATAAACGGGAGATTTCTCAACAAAACCGGACGAAAGCAGGTATGTATAGAAATTCTTAAGGCTGGCCAGTGACCGGGAAATCGTAGCCTCTGACTTACCAATTTCGGTCAAATGAGATACATACCCAACGATATTCAATTGAGTAGCATCCTGAACATCGGTATTACATTCTGAAACCAGCCAACCGGAAAATTGACGAATGTCCCGAATGTAAGACGATGTAGTGTTCAGTGATGCCTGCTTTACCTTTGTAAGGTAATTCTCATAGGCACGAACCAAATCCAGCATGTAAACAAACCTTCCTACAAACAAATAAGTTCAGATAAAAACGAAGAAAAGAAAAACCAATCAATGAGTATTGCGGCAATATCCAGTACAAATACGATTATAAAATAGTGTGCTATATTTCTACCCTTTGCGTTGATCGCAACAGACCAAAACCAAAGGTCGGTAATGACAGAAATCGAATTTTCAAAGTAAAACAAAAGACAATAAACCCAACCTGCATTACCAAGCTCTGCATATGCGCTTCCTACTAAAAAACCGTAGCACATACCTCTGAACCCTGCCAAAATAAGGAACCCCCACTGAAATTCAAGCTGAACGAAAATCAGCGAAGAAGATAAAATAATCAGCCGAAAAAGAATCTGAGACAGTAACGAATTATTCATAGACGAACGGAATAGAGAACAACCTGATAATTCCCCTGCCCAAATACCGACTGTCAAAAATAAAGTCCAGCAAAATGCAAGATAATACGTTGAAACTTTGGGTTTAAACTTTGCAAAAGAAATAGCATTTATACAGAACATAAATCCAAAGATACCTCGTTAACAAACTGAAAGAAAATGAGGCACGACAATTGGATTACACAACTTGTATGGTCAAATGTTACGCCCCATTACTATACACCAAAAACAGCCTAAAAGCAAGTAAAAACCTTAAAAAACAGACATTTTGTAAATTATGCCCAATTTTATGTCAACAGTATTATGTAAACTGATGATACATAGAAAATATTAAGATCGCAGTTTTTCAATATGTAGTACAGCTTTATTTTCTGTGGTACAAAATATAGTTTTTGCAGGATGCGCTTCAAAAATTTGCATACAGGTAAATAATATTTACCTGTATGCAAATTTTGTACAACTTAACGATAGTGCCTTTTTGAATATGTTTGTTTTTTAATTTTTTTATTTACTAATAATAGTCCTACTCCTGCTCCACAGAATACAAAAAGCATATTCATTAGTATATTTGTTACTTTGATCTTAAACGCCACTCCTGCTATTAGAATCAGTATCGATAATGCTCCTGTATATATTCCTGCAGCTATATATTTGTCCTGTTTTTGTAATGTTATATTTATTTTTATTCCTATAAAGACCGCTACTGCAGGTATAAATCTCACTACTATTCCTGTTAGATCTTCCTGAATATTTCCACTGAGTATCATTGAAGCAATAACCGCACAAGAAAGCAGCATCAATATTACAGCAGCACCTATGCTTAATCCAACCGCTACAGGCATGGATACTTTCTTGGATACCACTTTGTTTTTCATGGCCTTCCCTCCCCTTCTGATTAAAGATATTCAGGGATTGTCCTATATAGAACGCCGGAGTCAGAAGTACTGACTCCGGCAGCTTTTACTGATTGATTTGAGCTTTCATAGCTTCTAAAAGAAGCTTTGCGTCGGCTTCATTCTTACCAACAGCGGTATAGTAGAACTTAACTTTTGGTTCTGTGCCGGAAGGGCGAACGATTAAGCTACCCTGATCACCCAGCACAAATTCAAGCACATTGGATTTTGGTAAGTTAATGGCATTTTCTTCGCCGGTTTCAAGATTACGCATGACCTTTCTTTGGTAATCCTTAATAATAGTTACCTTTGCGCCACCAATATCGGCAGGTACATTTGTACGGTATTCGGTCATCAGTGCAGCGGCCTTATCCATGGCATCTGCACCTTGAAGCTCAACACTCTGTACATAAGAAAGGAAGTAACCATATGTGCTGTAAACTTCATTTAAGGCATCGATGATCGTTTTACCTTGCAGTTTCAGTTCTGCTGCCATTTCGCACACAAGCATAGAAGCAACAATTGCATCTTTATCTCTTGCATATGTGCCCTTCAGATAACCGCAGCTCTCTTCGAAGCCAAAGACAAAGTTTTTCTCCAGACCAATATTCTCAAGAGCGAGGATCTCGCCGCCAATATATTTAAATCCGGTTAAAACGGATTTCATTTCAACACCATAACGCTCGGCAATGCGATCAGCCAAGGGAGAGGAAACGATACTACGAACAACAATTGCGCCTTCGGGAATATCATTCTTCACCGTTCTTGTTTTAAGAACATATTCCATCAGCATGCATCCAAGTTCGTTTCCGGTTAATTTTTTAAAGCCATCGCCGTCAGGAACAGCAATTGTAACACGGTCAGCATCTGGATCTGTACCAATGATCAGATCGCAATCCACACCTTGGGCAACCTTGTAACTTTCATGCAAGGCAGCATCGGTCTCGGGGTTCGGATATTCACATGTCTTAAAATCGCCGTCAGGCTTCTCCTGGCAGGCTACAACGTAAATATTGGCACCCAAGTCGCCCAGTACACGGCGCACGGGCTCATTACCGGTTCCGCACAAAGGCGTATAAATAACATTAAGGCCGGATTCTTTGATTTTTTCAGGAGCAACAGCTTCGTTTAATACTATTTTATAATAGTCTTCCCAAACATTTTGGTTAATATAGGTAATCAGGCCATGTTCCATCAGCTGTGCGAAGCTTTTGGATTCGGCAATGAAATAAGGAATGGCGCCGATCTTTTCGGTTACAATAGCGGCCGGTTCATCGGTCATTTGACACCCGTCAGGGCCGTAGCATTTCACGCCGTTGTATGCACTGGCGTTATGGCTGGCGGAGATAACGATGCCACAGCCGCAGCCTAAGGCACGAACAGCATAAGACAGCATCGGTGTGGGCGCCAATCTGTCATAGATATGAACGTGAATGCCCTTCTCTGCAAACGCTACAGCGCAAACCTCAGCAAAAAGCTGAGAATTATGTCTGGAATCATATCCTATTGCTGCCTTTTGAGGAAGGTCAGAAGCACTAAGCCATGCAGCCATGCCCTGCGCAGCACGACGAACGGTATATTTGTTTAAGCGGTTACTGCCAGCGCCCATAATGCCGCGCATACCGGCCGTACCAAATTGAAGGTCACTGCCAAATCTACCCTTTAATTCCTCTTCATCTTCTTTGATCCTTGCGAGCTCTGCGCAAGTAGTTTCATCAAGACCGGCGGTACACCACAACCTATAGCTTTCACGATAATCCATAATAAAAACCTCCAAAATAAAAACAGCTCAAATATGAAATTCGAGCTGTTTCATGTTTTATTCTACGACATCAGCAGCTACGTCTGTGTTTTCGCGGCGCTCCTGTGTTTCGATAAGATTCTTAAACTTTGCTCTAGTATCACGAACATCCTCTAAGGAAAGTGCAATTGCCTCCTCAGTGCGGCGAAGCGCATCATCCATATAATCCGTGCTGAGTTTTCTGAGCTCTGCCATTTTAGCCTGAGTCTGCTGAATCATAAGCTGACACTGATTCTTAGCTTCCTGATAAATGGTTTCTTCCTTAACAAGCTCGGCAGCTTTTTCCTGTGCCTGGCGGATCAAAACCTCAGACTCACGGCGTGCCTGACCAATCAGCTCATTACGGGATTCAACAATGGTACGGGCCTGCTTCAGCTCGCTGGGCAATTGTGCGATGATCTCATCAAGCATATCCAAAGCCTTATCCCGCTCAATGATACACTTATCGGCGCCCAAAGGCAGACTTCTCGCATCCTGAATCAAATCATATAAGGTGGAAATAATCTCATCAATATTCTGTTCTTTCATCTTTCTTTATCCTCCTTGACATATATCGATGCCTGGTTATTCAACAAAAAACCATCAATCTTTTTTATATATGGTTAATAAAGTTTTTCCGTATTTATAGTCTTTTGAGCGGGTATAACCGGGATATTCCCACGGAAGCTCCTTACCAAGCGGTCGTTCAGTAACTATTATACCACCAGATTGCAAAATGTCAATTTCTGTTATGAGATTTAATGAATTTTCTAAAAAAACTTCTGCATATGGCGGGTCTAAAAAGATAATATTAAACTTTTCAGAAGAATTTTTAAGAAAAGAGCTGTAATCTGATCGAATTACTTTGGAACAATCTGTCAGCCTGGTTCTTTTAAGATTCTCTTTAATCAGCTTACAAGCACTGTCCAGTTCGTCGATAAAACAGGAATAGGCAGCTCCTCTGCTCAGCGCTTCAATACCAAGCTGCCCTGTTCCACCAAATAGATCCAAAACCCTTGCGCCCGGTAAATCAAACTGAATAATGCTGAACATTGCTTCTTTGACACGATCCGCAGTAGGACGTGTTTTCAAACCATCAGGTGTGCGAAGCTGTGTGCCACGGGCAGATCCGGAGATCACACGCATAATTTTTTACTCCTTTTCCGAATTATAATGCTCATAGACGGCTGCTGCAGCTGTTTTCGGGAGAATTCGTTCAAGTTCCAAAAGACTTGCGGCCCGAATGGCAGAGATACTTTTAAACGCCTGCAGCAGATCCTGTTTTCGCTTCGGTCCGATTCCAGGAATCTGATCCAGCTGAGAATACCGAAGACGTTTACTTCTCAAGGATTTGTGATAAGAGATCGCAAATCTATGAGTTTCCTCCTGGATCGTTCCAATAAAGGAGAAGGCAGCCTGATTGCTGTCAATAGCAATCTGCTCCCCTTCCGGCGTCACCAGCGCCCTTGTGCGATGCCTGTCATCCTTAACCATACCGAATACCGGCCATGTTAAACTGTGCTCAGAAAGGAGCTGTCGGGCGACACAGGCGTGCGCAACGCCACCATCGATCAGCATCAGATCCGGCGCAATCTCAAAACCGGGATCTTTGTTAAGAAAATGATTCAACCTGCGTTGCAGCATTTGCCGCATGGAGCCATAATCGTCTTGTCCGTCAATGTCTTTGATCTTAAATTTTTTGTATTGACTTTTTGCGGGCTTATTATCACAAAATACAACCATACTGCCAACGATATCTGTACCCGATATATTGGAAATATCGTAGGATTCGATCCGTTTTGGAAGATCGATCGAAAGCATTTTAGAAAGCAATGCCATTGTTCCGGATGACCGTTCTTCCTTTGTGGTAATGCGTTGCAGTTCCTCCGTTGCATTCTTGTTGGAAAGCTGCACCAGATGGGCATTATCTCCTCTTTGGGGTATAAGAAAACGAACCTTTTTCTTTAGCTTCTCCAAAAAATACTGTTCAATAAGCGCTGTATCCTCCAATGAAAAAGGCAGAAGGATGTTTTTAGGAGAATATCCTTTTGTAATATAATATTGAAGCACTAACGATGAAACCGCCTCAGAAGGCTGATCGGGCAGTGTAAATATCTCAAAATCCTTATCTACTAGATCGCCGCCTGCAAAATGGAGTACAGTAAAGCAGGCCTTGCTTTCGTTTTGCGCATACCCAATCACATCTGTATCAAATCGCACCGCTGCTGTTACAAACTGTTTGGCGCTCAGTGCCGATATGGCTTTATACCGATCACGAAGCATTGCGGCTCTTTCAAAATCCAATGCATCCGATGCTTCTATCATATCCTTTTTTATAACATCCGATACTTTTTTATAATTGCCCTGAAGCAGCATTTTGGCTTGATTGATCGCTTGCATATACTTTTCTTTATCTGCCTGCCTTGTACACCAGCCTTCACATTCATGAATATGAAAATTCAGGCAAGGTCTGCCCTTTCCGAAATCTTTTGGAAAGGATTTTGCACATTTAGGAAGCTTCAATGCAGAAATAACCGCATCAAGCAGTGCTTTGGTCGTAGATCGGCTTCCAAAAGGACCAAAGTATTCCGCACCATCGTTTAAGAGCTTTCCAACAATCGTAAATGCGGGATACTCCTTATCAGAATCCAAACGAATAAACGGATACCCTTTATCATCCTTCAGCAGGATGTTA
Source organism: uncultured Oscillospiraceae bacterium (assembly GCA_964392535.1). GTDB lineage: Bacteria > Bacillota > Clostridia > Oscillospirales > Oscillospiraceae > Faecousia. The sequence continues at coordinate 7,443 of CAYMPY010000007.1, read as the reverse complement.
TAGCGTGGTGCATATCGTTTGATCAATGAGCATTCCAGCATAAGTGCTTCAAATTCCGTAGCAGCAACAATTACATCAAAATCATAGATTTTAGAAACCATGGTGCGGGTCTTAAAGCTATGGGATGAAGAATCTACAAAATAAGAAGAAACTCTGTTTTTCAGGCGTTTGGCCTTTCCAACGTAGATCACCTCATGCTGATCATTGCGCATAATATACACACCGGGCTCCATGGGCAACCGATGCGCCTTAGATTTCAGTTCATCAGATGTCATATGCACTCCTAAAAAACCGCCTCAATGCATCACCGTGCATTGAGGCGGCATTCAAGCAATGAAATTAATACATATCCCGCTGTAAAAGCTCTGCCAGTGCCTCGACCGCAGATTGTTCATCGGAACCGCTTGCGGAAAGGGTTACAACAGCACCTGTAACAATGCCCAGGGACATAATGCCTAATAAGCTCTTGGCGTTAAGCTTTCTGCTGTCGGACTCTAACCAAATGCTGCTTTCAAATTCGTTCGCTTTCTGAACAAAATATGTAGCCTGACGATTGTGCAGACCGGATTCGCAGCGAACAACAACTTCTTTACTGAACATAAAAAACACTCCTTCGTGCTATGCACTGTAGATGCATAACGTTCTTTGTACATGATAACAAATCCAGTATAATAAGTCAACTAAAATCACTATTTTTCATGGTTTTGTTACTAAAACAGGAAATATTATAATTAAAATTCAGCAATTGTTACACCATCCTCGCCCTCTCCGTACAACCCAAGGCGGAAGGAGCGAATGTGTTTATTCTTCTTCAAGGATTGCTGTACGGCGGTTCTGAGCACACCGGAACCTTTTCCGTGTATGATTCGCACAGATTTCAGGTTAGAGCGCATTGCCTCATCCAAATAACGATCCAAAACACAAATAGCCTCAATGCTGTCCATTCCACGCAGATCGACCTCGGAAGCCAAAACAGTAGTTTTCATTTCCCTGCCGGAATGGGCAGGACGTGTGTGTGATACCTTGCTGACATTGGCATTTTCAATCAGGTAGACATCCTGCGGTTTTGCGTTGAGCTTCATTATACCGGCCTGAAGTTGATAGGTACCATCTTTATTGATTGCGATCACACTTGCTTTTGTTCCAAGCTTCAAAAGCTCAACGGTATCACCGACCATAATCTCCCTTGTAGGCGCGGGACGTTTTATCTCCTGCTGATGCTGGCGAAGGTTATCTTCCGCTTCATTTAAGCTGCGACGAAGATCAGCTTGCCGTTGATTAAGCCCGGTAGCATCTGCGCTGTCAGCAAGCTGTTTTTTCATGCTCTTAAGTTCATCATAAACTTGGTTAGCTGTTCGCCTTGCATTTTCAATAATAGTCTGTGCTTCCTTACGGGCCTGAGCCATAGCCTTATCACGTTCGATCTGCAGTTGTTGCGCATATGCTTCGTTTTGCTGCTTGATGCTTTCAGTCTCTTTTCTGAGTGACTCCGCTTCGATACGGGCAGCCTCCATCTGCTGACGCTGATGCTCAAGCTGATTGAGAACATCTTCAAAATCCTTGTCGCTTTGACTTAATAAATCAGAAGCAGCTTTTATAATATCATCGGATAACCCAAGCTTTCTGGAAATAGCAAAGGCATTAGAGCGACCCGGAACACCAATGAGCAGCTTGTAAGTGGGCTGCAAAGTCTCCACATCAAACTCACAGGATGCATTCACGACACTTTCCGTACGCATAGCATAAAGCTTTAGTTCAGCATAATGTGTGGTTGCAACCACGCAGCATCCGGCCTTGCGGCAGTATTCAATTAGGGCAATAGCCAACGCAGCACCCTCAGCAGGATCTGTACCGGCACCAAGCTCATCGAACAGAATCAGGGACCGATCATCGCACTGCGAAACAATATCTACAATCGTTCGCATATGTCCTGAAAATGTAGATAAGCTTTGAGCAATAGATTGTTCATCACCAATATCTGCAAGAATATATTTAAAAGTCGATATACAGCTTCCGTCTCCGGCAGGAATATGCAAACCGCATTCCGCCATGAGGGTAAGCAGACCGACGGTTTTCAAGGTAACTGTTTTACCGCCGGTATTCGGTCCGGTAATGATCATCGTATCAAATTCATTGCCAAGGTGCAAAGAAATGGGAACAACAGTTGCCGGATCTATCAGAGGATGACGAGCATTACGAAGCTCCACCCGACCTTCATCATTGATCAGTGGTGCCCACGCCCGCATTCTAATGCCCAACTTGGCCTTTGCAAAAATCACATCAAGGTCTACAAGGATCTTAAAGTTTTCAGCTATGGCCTCTGCGTAACCGGCGGCTTCAGCGGAAAGCTCGGACAGAATACGCTCAATTTCCTTCTTTTCCTTCAGCTCCAGCTCCCGAAGTGCATTATTGGCATTGACCGCAGACATGGGCTCAACAAAATATGTTGAGCCGGTGGCAGACACATCGTGCACAAGACCAGGCACATCATTTTTACATTCACTTTTTACAGGAACAACATATCGCCCCTGACGAATCGTTATGATCGGTTCACGGAGAAGCTTCGCATAGGAGGGTGAAGAAATGATCTTCTGCAAGCTTTCTTTGATCTTTGCGCTCTGAATTCTCATATGCCGGCGAATATCAGAAAGCTCTGTGCTGGCGGAATCTGAGATCTCATCTTCAGATAGAATCGCGCCAAAAATACGATCCTCTAAGTATTTATTGGCAGTAAGCTGCTTGAACAGAGAATCAAGAACCGTTGGATGATCGTCCTCAGAAATATAACCGCGTACATTTCTTGCACACCGAAGGACACTACCAATGGCTAGCAATTCTTTTGGATTAAGCACACCACCACGGTCAGCTCGCTCCAATGAAGCAGCAACGTCACTGATTCCTGAAAAAGAAGGATAGCCCTTGCCTGTGCTCATCTGTGAAGCAGCGGTTGTTTCGTTCAATAACTGCTGAACTTCGTCTTTATCCACAGAAGGCCTTAAACATAAGCAGGCTGCTTTACCTGCAACGCTGCCGGCGTATTGTGAAAGCATATCTAAAACCCGATCAAGCTCCAGTTTAAGAATTGATCGCATATATAACTCTGACATCATATACTCCTGAAATCTTTATTGTATAGATTTATAAAAATCAAGTGCAGAAAACCCTCGTTCCAGTCTGGAGGATAAGTAGCTTTCTGTTAATGTACTCAGTGCGGACAGTGATTCCGCTCCAAGCTCAAAGGAGAACATTCGTTGGGAATCTGTACAAACTATGTATCGCATTGCATCCAAAACACCGGGTGATACAGGCATTCGAATGCCTGATGAATCCGGATTTCTGCAACCATGACATTCCAATCTTCCTTCTGCAATATCAAATCTATCCGCATAGGGCGCACCGCAAGCACTGCAGCCGTACAGGTCCGGCGAATAACCGGCAATACAAGCGCAGCGTAATTCAAATACCGCCTTGATCTTGTTTGCAGAATGGTTTAAATTGGCCAGTGCATACATGCTGTTTAGTGTAAGCGACAGCAAAGAAGCATCCGGAAAATCAACCTGGGACACAACTTCTGCAGCCTGCGCAAAATATGTGCCAAGGGAAAGCTTGACCAAGTCCTTACGAAGCGGCTGAAACAGCTCGATCGTCCGGGCCTCATAAACGGTATAGAGCCCTTTGTGCTCAAACAGTACAAATTCAGAATACGCCAACAACTGACATGGTGCGATCATCGGACTATTCTTTCTTCTTAAACCACGAACCTTGGCTGTCAGCTTTCCCTGCTGCACTGTAAGCAAGGAAAGTAATGCATCTGTATCATCGTAATCCGTTACACGAAGCACAAGTGCCTGTACTTTCAGGTACATCCTCTCTCCCCTGCTTTCTTGCATGATTATATAGCAAATACACCTCCGGAGAACCTGTCTCCCAAAAGGTTTGCCAAAGCTGCCCTGCATTCATAACGATCCCCTCCGTTAATAGGATTTGCCGGATCGTTCAGAAATAGACATGGTAATTATTCTCTGTAACCAAAGTTTCGTACAAAAAAATCGCTTTCACGCCAGTTTTCCTTTACCTTGACCCATGTTGTCAGGTAAACTCTTGTGCCCATAAACCGCTCACAATCGGTCCTGGCCATAGAAGAGATTTTTTTCAGCATATCACCGTGCTTGCCAATAATAATACCCTTGTGGCTGGCTTTTTCACAGAAAATAGTGGCGTCAATATCAATAATACCGTTGTCTCTTTCGGAGAACTTCGTGATCTCAATAGCTGTGCCGTGGGGGACTTCCCGATCAAGACACCACAAAAGCTTTTCACGGATGATTTCCGCCATAACCTGACGCTCCGGCTGGTCAGTAGTCACATCGTCCGGAAACAGGAAGGGACTTTCTACGGCATATTTCGCGCATTCCTGCAGTAAAAGCTCCACACCATCTCCGTTTTTTGCAGAAATAGGAATAATGGCATCGAAAAGCTCCTGTGCTGCATAGGTCTCAATTACAGAAAGCAGTTTATCTTTTTCAAGGGTGTCGATCTTGTTGATCGCAAGAATCGTCGGACATTTCTTAGCACGAATCTGTGCGATAAGGCCTTCTTCCTGAGGACCGATAGAGGCAATAGGCTCAACTACAAGCACTGTCAGATCCACATCTGCAATAGAATCTCTTGCAACGCCCACCATATAATCTCCCAGCTTTGTTCTGGGCTTGTGGAAGCCGGGCGTATCCACAAATACAAATTGTGTATCGCCCTTTGAAACAATGCCACAAATACGGTTTCTGGTGGTTTGAGGTTTATTGGATACAATTGCAATCTTCTCTCCAACCAAATAATTGGTTAATGTAGATTTGCCTACATTCGGTCGACCGCAAATAGTAATCATAGCTGTTTTGGTAGACATATGAATTCTCCTTTATCTATGTACGCCGCTGACAGTTTTAGCAATCTCTTCTTCTCTGCGGCGCATTTGTTTTTTCATTTCACCTTCATCCATATGATCATAACCCAATAAATGCAACATGGAATGAATGGTAAGATATCCTACTTCCCTGCGGATGCTGTGACCAAATGCTTTCGCCTGAGCAGATGCACGCTCCAGGCTGATGGCCATATCACCCAAAGGGCACAAACCGGTCTCCGGGTCTAACAGCTGCTCGTTATCTTTAGGAAACTCTCCGGGACGAAACTCAAACATCGGAAAGCTTAATACATCCGTTGCCTTATCGATATTTCTGCTGGCCTTATTGATTGCGCGAATTCCCTGATCGTTTGTGATCAGAATGTTTATCTCACAGGGAGCTTTAACCTGCTCCTCACGAAGCACTGCTGCAGCACAAGTTTTGATTATACCTGACAAAACATAGTTTTTTACAGAAAAATGATCAAATGTAATGTTAATCTTCAATTTATCCATCATTAACTCTTCCTTTTATACTTTCCGTGAAGTGTAGCAGGTGTCTTAGGTTTTTGTTCTGCTTTTTCATATGCATTGATAATTCTCTGGACTAGGGCATGGCGCACAACATCTGCCGATGTCAGCCTGCAAATGGCAATATCCTCCACGCCCTCCAAAACACGAAGTGCATCCCTGAGTCCGGAGACCTTATCATGGGGTAAATCGATCTGTGTAATGTCTCCGGTGATAACAACCTTAGAACCAAAGCCCAGTCGGGTAAGGAACATTTTCATCTGCTCTCTGGTGGTGTTTTGCGCTTCGTCAAGAATAATAAAGCTATCATCAAGTGTCCGTCCACGCATATATGCCAGCGGTGCAACTTCAATAGAACCTCGCTCCTGGTACTTTTGAAATGTTTCGGCACCAAGCATATCGAACAGTGCATCATAAAGAGGACGCAAATAGGGATCGACCTTGTTTTGAAGATCTCCGGGGAGAAAACCAAGGCGTTCCCCTGCTTCTACTGCAGGTCTCGTCAAAATAATGCGATTTACAGACCGTTCTCTGAATGAGGCAACGGCAGCTGCGACTGCAAGATAGGTCTTACCGGTACCGGCAGGTCCTACACCTAATGTAATGGTGTTTTGAGAAATCGCTTTCATATATTTTTGCTGACCAACGGTTTTCGCCTTGATTGGTTTTCCTTTGGCAGTAATACATACAACATCCTTGGCGATCTGCATTACCTGATCGTCATTCCCCTCCTGGACCAAGGTGATCAGATACCGAACCCGCTGTTCATCGATCAACTCGCCCTTGGAAGCAATTGATAAAAGACCTTCCAGTGTGCGCATGGCTTTGTGAACGGCCTCTTCATCACCGGTAATTTTCAAATCCGTTCCCCGATTAACGATCGTCACATTCAACGCCTGTTCAATATGACGGATGTTCTCGTCAAAGGAACCGAAAACTGCTATCAGATCCTCTACACGATCTGCATTAACTATTCTTTCAACTGTTTTTTCCATATAAACAAAACAGCTCCTCTTTTTTAATCTGTCCAATCATTTCCTTGCAGGAATAGTTCACTCTGTATTCTATCACAGTTTGATCAGAAAACAATTCAAAAGTGGAATTTATGATTTCGCCTGCAATCATTTGATCTGCAATATACGCAGCCCCTTGCTGCAAAAGCCATCGGTACTGCTCATCGCCCTGATTCACTGAGTCTATACTGTAAGCTGAAATACTTTCGCAATACAAGCTCACCGGTAGTACATGACCTTTTGGTAGTCGTAAATCATATCTCGTTCCTATTTTAACACAACTACTATCCAAAATTCCACTGTCTTTAAATAAATTTATAAGATTTTTTCCTAAAATAATACGAATTCTTATCTGTGAATGCTGCAGCTGTGTTCGTTTCATAGTCGCAGGTATGGTTTTTATTACCAAAGCCCGCTCAGTCGTGGCAAAAACTTCTCCTTCTGCCCTGGTCATCAGCATAATTTCTCCACATTTATTCATACCGGATATTAAAGTTTGTCCTGCGGTTACCTGTTGACCAACCTGACACAGAATCGTCCCTTTTGATGCCGTAACCTCACATATCGTCCCATCTCTTGCTGCAATAACACTGGCAGGCGAATAATCTGACACTGTTTGCCCTTCAGTGTTTGTCCGTTCCCTGACATTGATCATTGCAACACACCCGGCGGTGTTGATCCCCACCCATTGAAGCTCAGGAATGTTTTCCAGTAGCATATTTTTAATTTGCTCACTGCGAATGGATTTTCTGTGCGTTCCAAAATGTAATCCGAATCTACCGGCATGATCAATAATCTTTCTATCCGGGATAACAGAATTTCCCGACACTTCTACAAACAGGATATGATTTTGCACATAGAGGCTTAGTGCCAAAAATATAATCAGCCCCAGTACCATCGCCATTCTTTTTGTTAGTCTGTCGATATACGAGCCGAGCCCCTTCATGCTATTGACAATGACCTCACACTGTGTTTTCTTTTCAATTTGTTTGATGATCC
>CAYMPY010000006.1:0-34819 GCA_964392535.1 uncultured Oscillospiraceae bacterium | reverse complement strand
CAACAAAACGTGTACCTTCTGAGTCATACATATTAACCGGATTATTTCCACAATAGGGGCACAGGGGACGGTTCTGTGTGTGGTTTCCTTAACACAGAGAACCGTCCGAAACCACTGAAAAAGTAGGTGTTTTAAGCAATATTTTGTGTAATGACAGTACAGATTTTGAAAATTGAGGCAAAGATGCTTCAATTTTCAAAATCAGCCTGTTAGTCTTCGGTTTTACCCGGCCCTGTATTCAAACGGCACCGCAGGTCAAATGACTTGCGGCGCCGTTATTTAATGAGATTATATCTTTTTCCAGGTTCTTCTGTTAAACAGAATCAGTACAGGGAGGATCTCCAGTCTGCCAAGCAGCATGGTCAGGGTCAGAATGACCGTGGAAAAGCTGCTGTACCCGGCAAAGCTGGAATATGGGCCCACGGCCTCAAAGGCAGGTCCTACATTAGAAATGCAGGTCAGGGCTGCGGAGAAGTTGCTGAAGAAGCCGTGTTTGATTTCGTATGTACCGGCATCTGAAGCAATGGTCAGGACCTGGCCGTTGATCGGATCAAAAGACAGCAGGAAAATGGCTGCCAGGAAGATAAAGAAATACAGCGTAATGAATGCAAACACATCGTTGATGGTTTTCGTCTCCAGGGTCTTACCCTCGAATTTTGCCTTGGGCACATAACGGGGGTTAATGAGCTTTCTGACATTGATATATGCGCCCTTGATTGCAATGACGATTCTGGATACCTTAATACCGCCTGCAGTAGAGCCGGCCATAGCGCCAATGAACATCACCATAACGAGGGCGGTCTTACCAAGCATGGGCCAGACATCGTAGTCGGTGGTGGTATAGCCCGCTGTGGTCATCAGGGATGCCACCTGGAACAGGCTGTGCCGGAAGGATTCCTCGGTGGTATAGACCTGGGGAAAAGCTTCAAACCGACCCACCAGGCTGAGGAATACGAAGAATACGGCCAGCGCAACGATCAGGAAATAGCTCTTGAATTCCTCACTGCGAAGCACATCCCGGACCTTGCCGATGAGCAGCAGATAATAGAGGCTAAAGTTGACACCAAACAGAATCAGGAAGATGGATATGACATACTGCGCAAAGGGTGTAAAATACTCCATACTGCCCGGTATAAAGCCAAAGCCGCCTGTTCCTGCGCAACCAAAAGTAGTAAGCAGCGCATGAAACACTCTGTCATTGCGATATGAGGTTGCCAATTCCACACCTAAATCCTGGCACATGGCGTTGTAATCCGTTACGGGATTGCAGCACATGATCACGATTTGAAGAGCGGTCATGCCCAGGTAAATGAGGTACAGGATTCTCGTTGTGACCTTCATTTTGGAGACCAGCTTGCCGACCTGAGGACCGGGGCTCTCTGCGCGGAGCAGGTGCATGGAAGAACCGTCGTCACTTTCCGGAATAAAGATCAGCACAAAAACCAGAATACCCATACCGCCGATCCAGTGGGAAAAGCTTCTCCAAAACAGGGTGGAGTGGGCAACGACCGTCAGATCGGTGATGACACTGGAGCCTGTGGTGGTAAAGCCGGACATGATCTCAAAGCAGGCATCAATGTAATTTGGGATATCGCCGTTAAGTACAAAGGGGATCGCACCGAACAGGGTCATGACGATCCATACCATAGTCGTCAGGGCAAAGCCCTCTTTTTGATAGAGGGTGCCCCGTTCCGGCTTCGGGATCTGCAGCAAAAAGCCAATGCCCGTCACCGCAATGATCGGGATCAAGAACGCCAGGATATGTTTTAAGGATTCCTTGTAGATCAGGCTAACCGCAAGAGGTGCCAGCATCAAAATGCCCTCCAGGATCATAATCTTGCCAAGGATTTTGCCAAGCTTCTTGTAATTCATAATGCCACCTTACTCAAACGCATCGGACAGATCATCGAAGTTCTTGTGGGTCGTGACCACGACCACATTGTCACCCAAATGGATCTCGGAATCACCGCCAGGGATGATCACTTCGTTTTGCCGAATGATACAGGCAACCAGACAGTTTTTCTTCGTTTTCAGCTCCCGCAGCGGCGTGTTATAGAAATGCTCCTGTTTTTTGGCAGAGAACTCCAGGGCCTCCACCTGATCATTGACCAGCCGGTACAGGGTGCGTACATTACTGCCTACGGTATTTGCCAAAGCGCGGATGTAGCTGATGATCATACTGGCCACGACCTGCTTCGGAGAGACATTGTTTTCGATACCCAGCTCGTCCAGCATACCGTAGAGCTCATCGCTCTTTATTTGGGTAATGGTTTTCCGGACATGCTTTTTGTTGGCAAACATGGATACGATGATATTCTCCTCATCAATATCTGTCAGGGCTACAAATGCATCCATGGCCTCGATACCTTCCTCAATCAGCAGATCATGCTTTGTGCCGTTGCCGCAGACCACCATCACCCGGGGTAGGTCCTCTGCCAGCTCTTCGGCGTGGGCCATATTGCTTTCAATCAGCTTGACGGTGTATTTCTTCTTTGCCAAAGAGTCGGCAAGATAGTAGCCGATCCGTCCGCCGCCGACGATCATTACATTCTTAAGGGGCAATTTGACCAGGTTGACCTCCGCCAGAAAATCGCCCAGCATTTTTGCGTTGGAGGTAAAGTGGATCTTGTCGCCCTCCCGGATCTCAAAGTTACCGGAGGGGATAATGACCTCGTCACCACGCTGAACAGCGCAGATCAGCACCTTTGTGGTCAGCTTCTTACCAAGGGAGATCAGGGTCTCGCCAATGAGGGAGCAGCCTTTTGCCGCAACCACTTCCACAAGAGATACCTTGCCTTCTGCAAAATGCTCGATCTGGGCAACGGAGGGGAGGTTTATAATATTGAATATCTCATCTGCGGTTTCCCGTTCGGGATTGACCACCATGGACAGGCCCAGGTCGTCCTTCATCTTCAGGATCTGCTTTCTGTAATCGGGATTACGGACACGGGCAATGGTGTTTTTGGCACCAACCTTTTTGGCCACCAGGCAGGCAAGAATGTTCAGCTCATCACTACGGGTCAGTGCGATCACCAGCTCCGCATCGGAAACGCCGGCTTCGTTTTGAATGTCCATGCTGGCACCGTTGCCAACCACGCCCATTACATCGTACTTTTCAATCAGGTTCTCGATCCTGTTTTTATCTTCGTCAATGATCGTGATGGCATGTCCCTCACTGGACAGGTTTTTTAAGATGGTCTTGCCGATGGTACCAAGACCGATGATCACAATTTTCATGGTCACACTCCCAATCCTATAAAAATGCACATTCGGCAGCTATGCCGATATGACGGATATCCTCTTTAATTTAAGTCTATCATAAAAAACAGAAAAATCAATATAAACTGTCAAGTTGGGGATGCGCCTGCTGATAGGATATATACTCATTGACATCTTTAAATTTCATGCTCATTTTATGAAGTTATGGCATAAGGAGAATTTCACAGCGAGGACAATATGAACGCTCTCTTGTCCCACAATTTACAGGGGCTGATTCTGCCATAGAATCAGCCCCTGTTATATTATTGGTATAGGTATTCCGTTTTCCAAAGCTTGGTGATTGGATGTGCTTGCAACATTTCACGCAAAGCAGAAAACTGAACACTGCTTAATATTGAAACATGCCCATTCAGATTTTCCAGCATCGCACGCATATTGGTAGAAACCTCCGCACTTTCAATTACTGTACCATCCTTCAATTGGATCATAACAGCTGCATAAAGCCCGGTCTCTCCATAGTTTTCTATATCATAATTATTGACCAGCATGGATACCTTGCGGCCTGAAACAAAATGGTCCCGGTCGTTATATACACAAACCTCATTGCCACCTTCAAGGCCAAGCTTATATCCATATGCCCGGTCCTCATCCAATTGCTCCACAACCATCTGATCTCCGGCAAAAATCGCTTTATAACCGAGACCGGTAGAGCATGGCTGAATACTCACATAAACAACGCCCAAAAAGAATCTGTGGAAGGAAACCGCACCATCCTCACTGATCGCCATATATCTCTTGATCGCACCGGCAACAGCCGACTTATGATAAGGCGCGTAAGCACCGGTAATATTCGTGATCTGACCATAGCCATCGGCGCAATTATAATCATCCGTAGCCGAATCCATACCATAGAGCACTGCGCCCTCGGCCACTGTAATTTTGCCGGTCATGTTGTAGCCGTTCAAATCAATATGCAGATCCTCGGAAATCGTCAGATCTTCACTGCAATCCGCCAGCAATTTCACATAACCGGAACCGGCAGCAGCGATTGCGGCAGAAACGGATGTATAGCTTGTATGCGTACCAAGAGCGGTTTCAACCGTGGCAACGTTTGCTGCAGCGTTCTTCTTTGAAAGTATAATAACAAATTCTCTGTTCAGCCTGCCATAGGTGATGCTATAGCCGGACGGAATGCCGGCCGCAGTTGCAATGCTTTTGACATTCTGGGAAAACCAGGACAGGAACGTATTTACATCTCCCGGAATGTAAACATATACCGTGTTATCATTGGCTTTGAGTAATTCGCCTATGGTCTTTGCGGTATATGTATCCAGCCGTGTATTTCTTACAGCGTGATAATTCGCATCATAGGAATTACATACAGGCAAATAATAATTCACAGACGAAGGATAGTGATACTCTGCCATCTCTGTATCAGACGAATTGAAGTACTCATGACTGATGTATTCATCTTTATCGTCCCAGGTCAGATCGACCTGATAGTACTTGCCATCAATGCAGACATAATTCCAGGCATGGGCGGCATATTCGTTTCTTTTAAAATTATAACCGTATCCGATCGCAATAAAAGATTGGATACCCTCCCGGTGCAGCAAATACTGAAGTGCTTCGGCGTAGCCATCACAGGTTGCATACCCTTCCACGATGGCCCCATAAGCGTTATGACAGTTTGCGGTGCCTTCATAATAAACGATCCGTTGTGCAAGCGTGTCATGGATGTATAGCTCTTTCTCAAGCGCACTCATATCCTCAGTAATGCCTACAAGGATCTCATTAACAGCCAGGTCAAACCATGTTCTTGCCTGCGTCAAATTTACCCCGGTAAAGGAATAGGTCGGACTCACAGAAAGGATCGTATCGGAATTGCTGGTTACACTGAACTCATCCACCCAAAAGTGCTGCGTATAATCGCGCTTGTAAAGATCAAGCACCATCGCCCAATTTTCAGAGGTTAGCGGGTCTGTTCCATTGTACACAGAAATAGACTCGGCGCCAAGCTCCACACCGGCCGCCAACTGATCATAGGCATATAACAAGGCCGCCGAATCCGTCATTTCCTCCAAAAGATTTCTGCCATAATAATCATGCTCATGAACAGACCATGGATCATCCTGATTCGTAGCGAGTGTCGCCGGTGCAAACAAAGCAAGCAAAACGACCACTAAAAGAATCGCAAGTATTCTTTTATATATCATATGAATTACCACCTTATCCTTTGCAAAGCGATTATTAAAGTATTCTGACAATTAGTATATCATTTAAAATGCAGCAAGTCAACTTTTCGTTATCCTTCAACAGTTCCAATGCGTTCAACAAAATGGAACCGTTTCAAAACGCTTTTTATTTTTGACAGCTCAAACCACCTGCAGGAAGTAGCTTGTGATCTCCTCGGGGGTTTCATTTTGGCCGTGACGAAACCACCAGGTCAGGCTGGCTATGAAGGTAGAAACGATGTGATCCTTCCAAAAATCCGTGGGGATCGTGGCCTTTTTGCGCTGGGCAAACATGGGGAGCTGACTTTCCACAAGGGCGATTCCTTAAACCAAAAGGCCGTCAATCTCCATATGCTGGAGGATGTACTGGGCTGGGTGGTTGTGCTGATCGGCGCAATCGTCATGCGGTTTACGGACCTCAGCCTGCCGGACCCCCTCATGTCCATTGGCGTATCTGTTTTCATTTTTGTAAATGCCGCCAAGAATCTTGGGGAGATCGGGGATGTATTTTTAGAAAAAGCACCTGTGGACACTGCGCTGCTTCATGACCGCATCATGGGCATTGAGGGCGTTTGCGATGTACATCACATCCACATCCGCACCATCGACGGTTATAACCACTGCGCCACCATGCACATCGTCACGGACCGCCCGGAAGTAAAAGCCGAGGTGCGCCGGATCCTACACGACAACGGCATCTGCCATGCCACCTTAGAGCTGGAAGCCCCGGGTGAGACCTGCCCCGAGCCTCACTGCCACATTCACCACCATGAACATCACCATCATCACCATCATCACCATTAAAAAGGAGCTGCAAAACACATATATTCGAAGAAATCCATAGCATAGGTTTTTCGGTGAGAGCAAGCCTCCGCCCCACGGTGTCTCTTCGACACGTTCGTAGGGCGGAGGCTTGCTCGCCGTCTCTTGCAAACATTCATAAGAATTATTTTACAGGCTCTTTTATTGGAATTATATAACCGTCGGCAGAATGTGAGATTATTGCAACCGCACAAAAATCATTGGTCAATCCCTAAAATCAAACAACTTCATTGGCTTGATGCATAAAACATCACATATCTCAAATACCACATCCAGTGACACAGCACAGTCTGCGGTCTCAATACGGCTCATGTGTGTCCTGCTGATGTTAATCATCTCCGCCAACCGACTCTGAGAAAGACCTTTTTCCTTACGGTAATAGGCAATATTCAGCCCTAAATACTTATATTTATCGCTGTGCTGCTTTTGCATAATCTCACCCCTACTTAGTATATCTGTTTCCAAAGCCAAATGCGACAACATGAAAAACAACTTTTATAACTTGACACGTTACAAAAGTTGTAGTATACTTCAAATAGGATTGCCTAAAGCAGGAATCCGTATACCAGCAGCACCAAATTAAATTTTAGTGCAGGTTTTTCCGTCTTACCCAACATCGAAATCAAACAATTAAAAAGGGGGCAGTTAAATATGAATCATAAATCAAAAGGAACATGGAGTTTAATAGCAGCAATTTTGGATTTTATTATATCCATGTTCTTATTTTTCATTATTCAGCAAGCTAAAAACGAATGGTCTTATTATTATAACAAAGATGCACAGTCGGGTGTGGCCGTCCTGTCCTGTATCGCTTGGTTTTTGGTTATAGCTGCTCTTGCAGAGTTTATAGCGGGAATATGTCATTTTGTACAGGCAGAAAAAGATGAAGAAACACCAAACACAAACCAAAATCCACCGGAAAATGCTGAAGCAAAGGTCCATTTGCAACCTCAGCAGAGAAATTCAGAACCTATTGACCAATCAAAGATGGAGACGTGTATGTTTTGTGGCAAGTTAACGGATAAAAACAATCCCATTTGTCAGCATTGTGGTCGCAGAAAGGATTAGAAGTTACATACAATGAATAGAGAAAATTTACATCCTCTGCTTAGGCGGGCTTTGTTATTTTCGGAAAACAATGAAATTGCAAAAGCCGACGATTATTGCGAAAAATATCTGGATATGGACCCTGACAGCGCATACGCTTATGTTGTAAAGCTGATGATCCGCATAGGCGTAACACAGGAAGAGGATCTTTCTAAAGCAGAAAAATCGTTTCGCGATTGGAATTCTTATCAAAACGCCTGCCGTTTTGCTACCCCTGAATTGCGGGAACGATTAGAAGGATACCTTCTGACTGTGGAAGAGAATATTCGACAAAAAGACGAGGAGCGTATTGCACAAGAACAGGAAGCGGCACTTGTAAAGCAGTATCTGACAGCTGTAGATGATCAATCTGTAAATAACATAACTCGTCTTGAGAACGCAATAAATATATTTGAGAAAATCCAACACTATAAAGATTCTGCAATAAGACTTGAGCAGTGTAGAGAAAAACTGGCAAAGCTTTTGGAAAAAAGAAACAAACAATACGAAGAAGCACACC
Organism: uncultured Oscillospiraceae bacterium; assembly: GCA_964392535.1. GTDB lineage: Bacteria > Bacillota > Clostridia > Oscillospirales > Oscillospiraceae > Faecousia. The sequence goes on along the minus strand of CAYMPY010000006.1, from coordinate 26,938 downwards.
GAAAAATAACATCTACGAAAATCAAAACTATCGTTTTCCTCTCCATTCTTGCTGTTGTTGTTTGTGGTGGTATAATTTGTTTGATCAACGCAGTAACTGCATCGAATAAAGCGCGAATTTCGAGTATCGAGGAGAATTTACCGGGTTCCTATTATGCTTCCTCTTTTGATGGAGAGCCTTACAACAATGGCGGTGCTATGACAATCCTTACAGCTGTTACGGAATCCGATATCACCTATACTTTCTATAAAGGAAATGCTGGAACGATCAAGAAGACTGTCCGTTATGATGAAGAACCGTTTTTAACAAAAAATGGTGTTCGTCAATGGGACAGTGTCCGGAACTATACAGAATCCTTTACCTGGGATAATTTAACGATTACTTTGTTTGGTAAAATCACTGTAGATGTAAATGGTCAGAAATGCAAAGTTACAGTAAACGACAATGATATTCCTCAAACCATCGAAATAGATGGCATAGTCTACAATTGTAATTAACAAATTTTATAAAAAATAAAAGATCTGAACCATACGCAGTATCCGCATGCAGACTAATAAAAACAACACCAAATCCTTGCAATGCACATGGATTTGGTGTTGTTTTTAGTATTAATGCCGATCATCTAAAAGAGGTAATCCTGCAAAATTATTTTGAGACAACCCATTTTTTATAATCTTGCCAGGGAGGAGTTTTTATAGGCCTCATCCTCAGTGACTTCGCGAATGACCTTGATCTGCTCCGGGAAACAGATGGGCTCGTCCTCATCGGTCAGCTCGATCTCGGCAATAGCCTTGTCCTTCCAGAAGGGATACACATCGATCTCAAAGTACTGGGTTCCGGCACTCAGGCAGTACCGGGTCTTTCGGATAGATCTGCAATCCGGGTCTGCATCCATGAGAAAGCGCAGGTACTCATTTTTCGTAATGCGCCGCTCCATTTCCACACGCTTGGTGTCGGTGACCTTTCTTTTTGCGGTATGGGTATAGATGTAATTGCCGTTTGCACCACGCTGCCGCACCCGGGCTTCGCTGCCGTCAGCAGACAACAGGTAGGTCTGAATAATCTCCACACGGCTGCAGTTGGGCAGCTTTTCCAGTTCCTCCAGATCCGGGTACTCGATAAGGAACTTCCGTTCGATCTCATAGGCTACGGGCTGACCCAGGAAGGTGGAGATCTCTTTAATCAGTCGCTTGAGCTTGTTTTCAAACTCGGTGGCGTTATCAATGATCCGAAGGTGGGGATGGCCGGTCCAGGATGCAATTACACGGTCATCCAGTGCCGCTGCCTGCTCCACGGTCTCCGTCCGGGCGGCATTATTTTCTGTGGTATAAAACTGCTCTGCGCCCTTAGCGGCAGATACCAGATGGAACACCGCATCGTACCGATCCCGCAGCTCCACCTCGTTACTGCCCATTTTTTCCAGCACCTGGTTAAATTCCGCATCGTTCATGTAGGCCTTATTATCCAGCGTACCACGGTCACAGACGATCAGCACCTTCTGCGCCGGCATGGTGGCAGCAGCCCGTTCAAAGAGGGCCTCCTTTTTCAGCTGCAGCTCCATCTGGCACAGCTGATAATCTGCATTGGTGCCGCAGGTCCAGGGGGCTACACCGCCGGTGATCAGCTCCGTGGCGGTCTCCGGCACGAACAGGACTGTATAGCCCTGCTTCCCAAAATGCCGCTGAATCCAGCTCATTGCGGTAGTCTTACCGGCACAGGGGCCGCCGGTGATCACAATTTTCGTAATTTCCATAGGTTTTTCCTTTCAGGTCAGGATTTTTTTGATATCCACATCGGCCATAAATGCGGCGGCGTAGGCAATGGTCAGGTGGAACAGGGATGTATTCCATTTGGTCTCCTTGCCCCAGCCCTCAAAGGTGGTGGTCGCGCCCTCCCGCAGCATCCGCTTCCATGCGCCCTCGTTTAAAAGGGCATCCCGAAGCAGCTCAGGCCGGTCATGGCGGACAAGTCCCATCAGCGTAGGGAAGGTGCAGAATAAATAGAGGGAGTCAATGCCATGCTCCTTTAGCATGGTCTCAAAGTTTTCTAAAAACTGCGGCTCGTTGCAAAGGCCGAAGCCGTAAACAAAGCAATTGCCCACAAGACTGATATGGTCGGTGTTTTCGCCGTCTTTAAAGAGCATTTTCTCTCGACTCAAAAACGCCTTTTCGAAGGCTTCCTGCAAAGGCGCAGTGTCCCGATACGGGGGCTGCTCCAAAATCTCTGCCATCAGATTTGCAAGCTTCACCGCATATAAATAATAGGCATTGATGGCAACATGGGCCTCGGTACAGACCTGGCCCTCTTTAATAAACACATCGTAGCCGTGGCGGTAGGTTCTGGGCCACTCCACCACACACCATTTATCCAGGCCCGTGAGTAAATTCCCTTGCTCATAATGGTTTTTATAAGCATTTAAAAGCTTTACCACCTTGGCATAATTTTGCTTCAGATAAGCTAAGTCCCCGGTAAAGCGGTAGTGCCACAGCACCATTTGCACCAAAATCAGCGGATATTCGGCGCACTCCTGCATAAAGGAGCAGTTCATACAGGTGACTAAGGTATCGGTAATAAAATCCGTAGCAAAGGCATCGTCGATGAGCCGTCGGGCCATGGAATCGTCCCCGGTGAGCAACATCAGGGTCAGGCTGGTGTAGCTGCCGTCACCCAAATAAAAGCCCCGCTCCCGATCCATGCAATCCTGGACTACCTCTTGCGTACCGTAGCAGAGGGTATGGACACATAAGTCCCAAATGCGCTGCATATCCGGGTCACCTAAGTATTCTTCTTTTAACTTGCTGCTCAGCTTAAAGGGATAGTGCTGCGCCTTTAAGGAAACAGACTTTATTTCTACGCCCTCCGGCAGTAAAAGCTGGGCATAGCGGAAGCTTTTATAGTCAAACCAATCGAGGGGGCTCTCCCCTTCCCCGAGCAGCCACTGCTCTTCATAAACGCAGTTTGCACGCAGCTTATAACGGACTTCGCCGTTTTCCAGCTCCTGACCGCAGCGGACGGTCACTTCTGCCCCCTTGGGGCCCTTTGCAGTAACCTCCAAACAGCCCACATAGGTAGAACCAAAGTCAAAAATGTAGCCATTTTCCGTCTTTTTCGTCTGCGTGGGGGTGATGCGCTCAAAGGTCAGCATATGGCTTGCCTGGGGCACTAATGTATGGTCAGCAGTTTGGCTGATCTGTGCAAATTCCCAGCCGCTGTCATCGTAGTCCGGGCGTTCAAAACCCACCTCCGGGGCGGCAGAATTATAACTTTCCAAAAAATGAGTATCATAGCCGCAGGTACCGGTCTCCCGATAGCCACTATGGACGGCAGTTTTGCAGGTCTCATCAGAGCAGCACAGCAGCTGCCCGTCAGCTTCTAAATCAAAAATCAGACCGTGACGGTGGTCGCCGCTTTGCCAGGTACGGTTAATGAGACCCTGGTACAGGGTATGCACGGCGATCACATTGTTCCCCGCCTTTAAATAGGGGGTCACATCCACTACATTATAATTATACTGAAAATGGTAAGCCGGTGTGGGGCCCTGGGTCACAAACTGACCGTTTATATAAAGCTTATAGTAGTCATCCGCAGAGATATACGCCGTAGCCTTTTGACCGGCGGCCCACTGAAAGCTTTTTCGAAATAAGATATGGCGGTTGCGGTGTTCGTCACAGGGTAAATCTACTTTTTTCAGCTGCCGATGGAATACATTTCTCGGCGGCAGCCGGTAAAACTCCCGGTCCGTGATCCACTTTCCGACAAAAACATGGTTCATTTGATTTTCGCCTCGTCCCGTTCGGTTTTCAAGGTGTTTTTTAAGGTCATATAGTCTAAGTAGCTGTCAAAGCGCCGTGTCTTTTTGAGGGCACGGCTGCGGAAAAACCAGGTAAGTAAAAACAGGACGCCAAAGCCCAAAATAAACCATTTTGCGTACCGCAGTACGAATGTGCCCAAAAACAGCAGATTTTTACGGATACCGATAAAATACTTGATGGGTGTCCAGATATAAATATCTAAGATCCGCACTACAAGAGACTTGTAAAACACCATATAAAGCAGCATCCCCACTGCCACCATCAGCAGCACAAGCAGCAGATACCACAGAATGTCCCACGCCCACATGGCTTTACGACGCTGTTTTTTATATGCTTTTTTCAGGTTTTTCAGCTGCATAAGCCGATCGTCCATAAATACACCTCTTTTCTCTGTATACCTCTATTGTAGCAGACTTCCTGTAAAAAACAACTGGAAATTCAAAAAACAAATTCCGGGTTATGTCCAATGTCATTTAGTAAAGCTTTAAGCAATTAAGAAACGCTGTCATCCCGAGCGAAGTCGAGGGATCTTTCCGCTTTCTAAGATGTCAACAGAAAGATTTCTCCACTCGCTACGCTCGGTCGAAATGACAGCGTTTTCTAAGCTTAATAACATTAGGGACACGCCCGGAATCCGTTTTCTTTACTGAATATTTTTGGCTTCCAGCAGCCGTTTGGTTTTTTCCTGCAGGTAAAGCAGAGAGCCCTCGTCCAACTCATAACCACAGGGAATCAGCTTGCCACGGAAGCGGCGCAGCTGCTGGGCCATCTGCAGGGTGCAGTACTTTTCATAGTCCTTGGGTACAAGGACCGCATCCTTGCCCTTAAGGAAGGCAGCAATGTCCATATCCGGGGTAAATACCACCGGCTCGGGGACCATAATATCCTCCGCATAGGTCTGACAGGTACGCTGCAGCAGATGGCCGAACCGGGGACTGTAGCACAGGATCCCGGCTACCTGATGGGCACGGAGCTTGACGATCTCCGCAAGCGATGCAGGTGTCAGCCGCAGGCCCACCCGGATCACCCGCACCGGCACCGGCAGCATATCCTCCACCTGCTGGGCATGGGTGGCGGTGGTGACCACCAGATCGATATCCTCACCCAATTTATAAGGGTACTGGGCAATGGAGTCCATCAGGTGGGCGTGGAGTTCCATGCCGTCTATGGCACGCAGCTGCTCCGCCAGATTGGACAGGTTTTCGGGGTTACACTCCAAAATGGCAACCTTGACCTTCTTTTCCTCCTCGGCACGCTGGCGCAGCTTCAGGTTCAGGAAAATACTGATCTCTGCCGCCGACAGGCCCATTTCCTCCAGCTGGCTCAGAAGCTGGTCAATAGCCGCCATAGCACGGTCCTTCCGACTCTCCCGGCTCACCGGCTCATAGCACACAAATGTGCCACGGCCCTGGACCTTTTCCACAATGCCTTCCCGCTCCAGCTCGTCGTAGGCCCGCTTGATGGTGCCCACTGCAATACCCAAGTCCGCAGACAGGTCCTGCACCGTCGGCAGCTGCTGACCGGAGGCCAGTACGCCCCGTTTCACCGCAGAGCGGATGCTGTCCGTCAGCTGGCGGTAAATGGGAACATTCAGTTCCGGGTTGATCTGAAAAATATTTTCCATCATCAGAATTGAATGCCGTCCTGGTTCTCCAGAACGAAGTTTACAAACAGGGGCACACTGACTTCAAAGCAGCGTTCGTCGGGGTTAAAGTGATCGTTATGCAGGGCAGTGCGGCTGCAGGGGTCGTGATCATTAGCAACACCCAAACGGAACATGACACCGGGCTTTCTGCGGCTGAGGAAGGCAAAGTCCTCGCCCCCCATGGTACGGGGATGCACACAGACATGGTCTTCACCCAGCTGCTTGACAGCGGTATTCCACATCAGCTTGGTCATCAGGGGATGATTGTCCACATAGGGAAGTAACTTTGTAACGGTAACCTTGGTCGTTCCGCCGCACATCGTAGCCACGCCCTCGCAGATCTCCTTAATACGGCGCTCCATGAAGGCTGTCAGCTCGTCGTCGTGGGTACGGGAGGACAGGAACAGCTTTGCATAGTCACAGACAATGTTGTTGGTCTTGCCTGCATTGAAGGAACCAACGTTCAGCAGACAGGGTGCTGCGGAGGGGATCTCTCTTGCCAGCATAAGCTCCATAGCCATATAGGCCTCCACGCCCATACGGATGGCATCAATGCCCTTCTGTTGGGCGTTGGCATGGGCGGCCTTTCCGAAGAATTCCACAATAATGCCCATGGAGTTGGCGTTGAGGCCGCCCTCACGAACACCCACACTGCCAACAGGGATGTTCGGGTCTACATGGGCAGAGATGATGCAGTCGATATCATCCATAACGCCATTTTCCAGCATCATTTTACAGCCGGGGGTAATATACTCCTCAGCGGGGGTAAACAGAATCTTTAAGCGGCAGCGGATCTGGTCCCGCATATCGTTGAGCATCCGTGCAGCAGCCAGTGTCTGGGCGGTGTGGACATCATGACCGCAGGCGTGCATCACGCCCTCATGCTTGGAAGGGTAGGGATTGGAGCTATTTTCCTGCACAGGAAGTGCATCCATATCGCCACGGATACCGATGGTAAAGGGCTTTCCCTCGTTGATGGTGGCAACAATACTGCCCTTGCCGAATTCCTCGGTATAGCTGATGCCCATGGCATCCAGCTCCCGTTTAACAATAGCGGTAGTCTTGGGCAGGTCAAAGCCGATTTCCGGCACCTGATGCAGCTCATTACGCAGCAGCTGCGCATATTTTACATAATCGAACAATATTCTTTCCTCCGATCATCAAATTTTAATTTGCCATTTCATTTGTGTGATCAACAATGTAAAGTTCAAAATGCAAAGTGCAAAATGAAGGTGTCGCCAAAGGCGACTATTTAAACTATTTGCGAATCAAATACCTCCATTTTGCATTTTACACTCTGTATTCTGCATTTTTGAGCAAAGAAACAAATCAAAAAATATCAGAATTCAATACCACTTTGGTGGTCGAAAACGAAATTGACCAGCAGATCAATGGGAGCCTGGTAGCAGCCGGGGTCCAGGTCAAAGGTATTGGTGTGTCCGGGGCTGGCCTTTTCCACATTTTTGTTCTTGACACCGTACTGGATAAACAGGCAGGGCTTTTTCCGGGTCATGTAGCCGAAATCCTCGCCGCCCATACCACGCATAGGAGGTTTTTTGATATTCTCCGCACCGAACAGGCGGCAGGCGGTGGCATACATTTTCTCATAAAGCTTGGGGTTATTTTTCCGGTAAGGCAGCAGCTTGGAACGCTCAAACTCGATCCTGCAGCCGTTGCTGGCCAGCTCCATGCCCTTGCAGATCTCTTCCAGTCTGCTGACAATGTACTCGCTAAGCTCGTCCTCACCGGAGCGGCAGGAGCCGTAGACCTCCACAAAGTCGCAGATCACATTGTTGGTATTGCCACCGTGGATAGAACCGAAGTTCAGCACCTTGGGCTTCGAAACATGGATCTCCTTGGAGATCATCATTTCCATGGCAAGCATTGTTTCCAGTGCCAGCATAATGGCATCCTTGCCGTCATGCTGACCAACCGCATGGGCAGATTTGCCGTAGAAGCGGATCTTAAAGCCCTGGGAGTTGCTGCCGATGTCCTCATCGGTCATTTCAAACTCGCCCACATTCATACGGGCAACCACATGCAGCGCAATGGCGCAATCCACATCGTCCATAATACCGTTTTTCACCAAAATGCCACAGCCGGGAATTTCATATTCCTCAGCAGGCGTAAACATCAGCTTCACGGTGCACTTCAGCTCATCCTTGCGGTCCACCAGCTGCTTTGCAACAGCCAGCAGGTTTGCAGTATGGGCATCATGGCCACAGGCGTGCATTTTGCCCTCGTGGGTGGACTTGTAGGGCACATCGTTTGCCTCCTGAATGGGCAGTGCATCCATGTCCGCCCGGAGGCCGATGGTAAAAGGCATACCGGGGTTAATGTAAGCAGTTACACTGGAAGGGCCGTACTTATCGGTATAGGTAAGGCCCATAGCATCCAGCTCCCGATGGACAACAGCTAAGGTCTTGGGCAGATCGAATCCGATCTCGGGAATCCGGTGCAATTCCTCACGGATGCGCCGGGAATATGCAGCATAATCAAACATAAATAATTCCTCCATATGGGATAATTAAAACTCAATGCCGTTCATGTTCTCAAACACGAAGGTGGTCACAAGCTCGATAGGTGCTGCGTAGCTGTCGGGGTGGATATCGAACTTGGTGGTATGTACGGGGATCCCCTTCTTTGCAGTGGGCTCTTTTACACCAAAGTTCACAAACAGGCAGGGCTTTTTGCGGGTCAGATAACCGAAGTCCTCGCCACCCAGGCCCCGTCTTGTCGGACGGAACACATTCTCTGCGCCAACCAGCTTCTCAGCCGTTTCCTTCACACGCTTATACAGCACGGGATTGTTGATGCGGTAAGGCAGAAACTTGACATGCTCATATTCGATCTTACAGCCGGTGGTCAGCTCCATACCCTTGCAGATTTCCTGCAGGCGGCGCTCCATATACTCGCTGACAGAATCCTCTGCGGCACGGCAAGAACCGAAAATCTCAACATAGTCACAAATGACATTGTTGGTGTTGCCGCCGTGGAAAGAGCCGATGTTCAGCACCTTGGGCTTCGAAACATGGATCTCCTTTGCAACCATGATCTGCATGGCAGTAATGGTCTCAATAGCTGCCACAATGGCATCCTTACCCTTTTCCTGACCAACCGCATGGGCAGACTTGCCGTAGAAGCGGACCTTGAAGCCCATGGAGTTGCCGCCCATATCGGTATCACTGAGAACAAACTGGCCGGGGGTCTTATCCGTGGTAACATGCTGTGCGATCGCACAATCCACATCGTCCATGATGCCGTTTTCAGCCAAGATCTTGCAGCCGGGCTTTTCGTACTCCTCAGCAGGAGTGAACATCAGCTTCACGGTGCACTTCAGCTCGTCCTTGCGGTCAGTCAGCTGCTTGGCGATGGCCAGCAAAATGGCAGTGTGGCTGTCGTGACCGCAGGCGTGGCTGATGCCCTCATGGGTGGACTTATAGGGCACATCGTTTTCTTCCTGAATGGGCAGTGCATCCATGTCCGCCCGGAGGCCGATGGTAAAAGGCATACCGGGGTTAATGTAAGCGACAACACTGGAAGGACCGTACTTATCGGTGTGCTCCAGGCCCATGGCCTCCAGCTCCCGATGGACGACTGCCAGGGTCTTGGGCAGGTCAAAGCCGATCTCCGGGATTCTGTGCAGCTCCTCACGAAGATTTCTGGCATAAGCAGCATAATCAAACATTTTCTTATCCTCCAAAATCAATGCCATTCTGGTTTTCCAGAATGAAGTTTACAAACATATCCACAGCAGGCTTGAATACGCCGTTATCCAGCTCAAAGCTGCCGCTGTGAGCCACATTTTTTGCAAGGTGAGGCGGCTTAATGCCAACCTTGAAGTGGCCGCAGGGCTTTTTACGGGTCAGGAACGCAAAGTCCTCACCGCCCATAGTACGCTCCTTGCGAATAACCTTCTCATCACCACCGGCCAGCTTGCCTGCCAAGGCACGCAGCTTCTGCTGCATCAGGGGATGTCCAATCATATGGGGCATATACTTATACAAATCAAACTTGGCCGTGCCGCCACACTGGGCAGCAACACCGTTACAGATCTGCTCCAGACGACCAACGATGTAATCATTGACTTCGTCATCCCAGGTACGCAGTGTACCCTTCAGGTGTACATGGTTACAAACCACATTGGCAACCTCGCCGCCGTGGATAGCACCGATGTTCAGTACCTTGGTCTTTCTGCCGTCCACTTCCTTTGCAACCATGAATTCCATGGCGGTAATGGCATCCACCGCCATCAAAATGGCATCCTTGCCGTTATGCTGAGAGGCAGCATGGCTGGACTTTCCGTAGAAATCCACAGTAAAACCGGCAGAGTTACCGTTAAGGCCGCCACCGTCGTTAACCTGGATCGTACCGACAGGAATGTCGGAACCAACGTGCATGGCAATAGCGCAGTCCACATCGTCCATAACGCCGTTTTCAGCCAGGTGCTTACAGCCGGGATCAATATACTCCTCCGCAGGAGAGAAGATCAGCTTTACGGTGCAGGCAAGTTCGCTTTCCTTTTCCTTCAGTGCCTTGGCAGCAGCCAGCAAAATAGCCGTATGGGCATCGTGGCCGCAGGCGTGCATTTTGCCGTCATTTTTGGACTTGAAGGGCACATCCACCTCTTCCTGAATGGGAAGTGCATCCATATCTGCACGCATACCGATGGTAAAGGACTTACCGGGGTTAATGTAGCCAACCACAGAGCTGCGGCAGTACTTGTCGGTATATTCGATACCCATAGCATCCAGCTCTCTGTGGACAACTTCCAGTGTATGGGGCAGATCGTAACCGATTTCAGGATATTCGTGGATCTCCTCCCGGATGCGCCGGGCATAATCTGCATAATCAAACATTATTTACCCTCCACAGCTGCGAGGTAAGCAGCCTTGCCGGTTTCATACAGGTTATTGCCCTCGCTGTCGATAATGACAATAGCGGGGAAATCCTCCACCTCCAGGCGGCGGATGGCCTCTGCGCCCAGGTCCTCGTAAGCAATGACCTCGGCCTTCTTGATGCACTTACTCAGCAGTGCGCCGCAGCCGCCGATAGCGCCAAAGTAGACCGCACCATGGGTCTTCATGGCATCAATGACCTCCGGGCCACGCTTGCCCTTGCCGATCATACCGGTCAGACCCTGCTCGATCAGGGTGGGGCTGTAGGCATCCATACGGTAAGAGGTGGTAGGACCGGCAGAGCCGATGGCCTGACCGGGCTTTGCGGGGGTGGGTCCAACGAAGTAAATAATACTGTCCTTTACATCCAGGGGCAGTTCTTTGCCCTCTGCAACCAGCTCACAGAGCCGCTTATGGGCGGCATCACGGGCAGTGTAGATCACACCGGAGATCAGACAGCTGTCACCGGCCTTTAAATTCCGGACCGTTTCACGGGTCAGGGGAGTTGTAATTTTCACCATATTAAAGCACCTCCGTTTTATGACGGGTCACATGGCAGTTGATATTGACTGCCACAGGCAGACCTGCAATGTGGGTGGGATACTCTTCGATATTGACCGCCAGTGCGGTGGTCTTGCCGCCGAAGCCCTGAGGACCGATGCCCAGTGCATTGATCTCTTCTAAAAGCTCCTGCTCCAGCTGTGCGTAGAAGGGCTTGGGATTGCGCTGATCAACAGACCGCATCAGTGCCTTCTTTGCAAGGTAAGCGGCCTTATCAAAAGTACCGCCAACGCCCACGCCGACCACAATGGGGGGACAGGGGTTGGGGCCTGCCTCGGCAACAACCTTGCAGACGAAATCCTTCACACCCTGGAGGCCGTCGGAGGGACGGAGCATCTTAATCTGGCTCATGTTCTCACTGCCGAAGCCCTTGGGGGCAACGGTGATCTCCAGCTGATCGCCGGGCACAAGCTCCACATACAGCATAGCGGGGGTGTTGTCGCCGGTGTTCACACGATCCAGGGGATCACGGACAACGGACTTTCTCAGGTAGCCCTCGGTGTAGCCCTGGCGGACACCTTCATTGACAGCCTCGGTGATGTCGCCGTCAATGTGGACCTCCTGGCCGATCTTCAGGAATACACAGGCAACGCCGGTATCCTGGCAGATGGGCTGGTCCTTTTCGTTTGCAATGTTATAGTTTTCAATGATCCTCTCCAGTATCTCCTTGGCCTGGGGCCAGGGCTCGGCAGCGTAGCAGCCTTCAATGCAGGCAGCCATATCACCGGGCAGGTGGCAGTTTGCCTCAACGCAAAGCCGCTTCACGGTTTCCGTGATTTTGGCAGCAGAAATTTCTCTCATTTATAAATCCTCCAATCAAACAGGGACATTGTAGATCTTATCCAGGGGATCACCGCAGCGGCTGATGACCTCTGCAACAACACGGTCGCCCTTGGCGATGGCCTTGGGTGCGCCGGTGATGCGCTCGGTCTTTTCCTTCAGCTCATGAATGTCCACAATGGGCAGGCCGGCAGCCTTCAGGTTATTTGTCAGCTCCACATTCTTGGGGTTGACCGCAATGCCGCCCTGGGTGACCAGCACATCGATATCCGCACCGGGGGTGGAGATACAGTTGACGTGGTCGGTGACGATGGGGAGTCTTGCACGGAACATCGGTGCAATGATCATGGAAAGCTTTGCGCCGGCTGCAGTATCGCTGTGACCGCCGGAGCCGCCCATGATATAGCCGTTGGAGTCGGTATGTACGTTGACATTGAAGTCGGTGTCAATTTCGGTTGCGCCCAGAATAACCACATCCAGGCTGTCCACCGCCGCACTCTTGGAGGAGGGGCTGGCGTACTGCAGCGCAGAGATCTCCTGGTGGTTGGGGTTGGTGCGGATGGACTCAACAGCCTTTAAGTCAAAGCACTGTACATCCAGCAGGCTCTTGAAGCAGCCTGCCTGCAGCATATCCACTAAGTAGCCGGTGATACCACCAAGAGCGAAAGATCCCTGGATCTGCTTCTGCAGCATGATGTCCTGCAGGAACTTTGCAGCGGCCAGGGATGCGCCGCCTGCGCCGGTTTGGAAGGAGAAGCCGTCCTTTAAAAGGCCGGAGGCCTCAATAACCTTGGCTGCGTGCTGGGCCATCACCAGACCCACAGGGTCACGGGTGATCTTAGTCGTACCGGAAACAATACCCTTGGGGTTACCGATGGCATCCACCGCAACCACATAATCCACAAAGTCCTCGGAGATGGAGAAGTCCATCAGGGGGTAAGGTACCAGGTTGTCGGTAATGACGACCACCTTTTTGGCAAACATGGCATCTGCATAGGCATAGCCCAAGGAGCCGCAGGCGGACTTGCCGTACTTACCGGAGCAGTTGCCCATGGGGTCGGCAGTAGGTGCAGCAATAAACGCCACGTCGATGGGGGTACGACCTAAGGAAATGTCACTGGGACGGCCACCGTGGGTGCGGAACTGCACAGGCTTTTCCATAATGCCCTGGCTGATGGCACGGCCTACACCGGCGGCGATATAGTCCGCGCTGATACCGGTGACCACATGGTTTTCAATGTGCTCCAAAATAGGGGTATGGGCATCAAACAAAGAACTTGCGTTGACAAAAATGTCCTTGAGGCCCAAATCGGCGATCTCCTTCATGACCATGTTCAGCACAAAGTCACCGTTACGCAGGTGATGGTGGAAGGAAACGGTCATGCCGTCCTTCAGGCCGGCCAGCTGCACAGCCTCACGAATAGAATTAACAAGCTTACTCATGACTTAGTCCTCCCTTCCCATACCCAGCTCCCGGGCCATGGCAATAGTCTGCTCAGCGCGGGCAACGATAGGTGCGTCGATCATTTTGCCGTGGAGAGAAATAGCGCCCTTACCCTGCTGCTTTGCAAGTGCAATGGCCTCCATGACCTCGTAGGCGTAGTCGATTTCTTTCTGTGTGGGGCTGAATACGGCGTTGATAACCTCCACATGGCGGGGAGAAATGGAGGCCTTGCCGGTAAAGCCCAGGCTCTTTGCCAAGGTTGCATCCACCACGATTCCCTCATCGTCATTGACATCGGTAAAGGGGGTGTCGTACACAGCAACACCGGCGGCACGGGCTGCCACCACCAGACGGGTACGGGCATACTCGATCTCCCGGCCCTCCTTGGTACGCTTGCACTGCAGGTCAGCGGTCAGGTCCTCTGCACCTAAGAACAGGGCCTGCAGACGCTTGGCGGCAGAGGCGATCTGGAAGGCGTTTTCAACGCCCATAGCGGTCTCGATCAGGGGCATGAGACCAACAGTGCCGTATTCCATACCCAGGTGGGTCTCCACCTCGGTCATGTAAGCATCGGCGGTCTGCACATCAGCGGCAGTGCCGGTCTTGGGCAGCAGGATCAGTGCCGGCTTAAAAGGCATGATGTAATCCAAATCCTGTTTCCAGTAGGGGGTATCGATAGAGTTGATACGCACAATAATTTCGCAGCCACGGAAGTCCATATACTTCATGGTGTTGCGAACAAGGATTCTTGCAGCATCCTTCTGATCGGGAGAAACAGCATCCTCCAGGTCAAAGATCACCGCATCAGCGCCCAGGCAATTGCCGTTAATGAGCATATTGGGGTTATTGCCGGGCAAAAACAGCATACTTCTGCGCATTTATGCCTCCCCCTTTCCACGGACGATAGCCGTCTCCACACGGGCCCGAAGCACACACTCCAGCGCACCCCGGTCCACCACACGAACACGGGCGTTTTCTACCTGCTGCTCGGCAAATACCTCCTGCACCACCGCACGGATGGCATCACCGAACTGCTGCAGCACCACACTCTCCAGCTCCAGCTGGATACCGTCAGTACTCGGTTCTACTTCCACATAGGCATCACTGGACTCCATGGTGCCGGCAGATGCCACTTTTTTGATTTCCATGAGATAAACCCCTTTCGTAAATTGAGTTATAACAATACGAGTGTATTGTATAACAAAACGTCCTATATTGCAATTCCTTTTTTCATAATTTTCCCTTTGCATATTGGCATTTTTTATGTATAATGGAGTTAGCTGAGGGGAATCGAACCCCGATAGGTTTTGAGCCGCATCTTTTCGCCAATACTGCGGAAAATCCCTCGAAAATACTAACGCAAGGCAAGGAAGATAAGGAAAAATACAAACAAAAGAACTGCTGTGGGGCTGTCGGTGTTCGATTCCCCTCGGCTTAAGAGGTGATCCCCATGGATATTGAGATTTCCGGGCGGCCCACCGGGCGAAAAGAGCTGGTTTGGGCGGAATTTTTAAAGAAAACCGATCTGCAGGCTGATGAGAATTTGGAGCAGACCGTGCTTGTATGGGACGAGGGCGAGCTGATCGCCACCGGCTCCCGGCAAGGAAATGTCTTAAAGTGCATTGCCGTGGACCCTTTCCGTCAGGGTGAGGGACTTACCGCCACCGTACTGACCGCCCTGCGACAGGAGGCTTTTGCCGCCGGTCACCGCCATCTGTTTTTATACACCAAGCCGAAAAACAAGCTGCAGTTCTCTTCCCTGTTTTTCTACCCGGTGGCCCAAACCGACACGGTGCTTTTAATGGAAGATAAGCCCCGGGGCATCCAAAGCTTTTTGGACTCTATGCCTGCAGGCACGCCCGGTGGCAAAATCGGCGCAGCGGTCATGAACTGCAATCCCTTTACATTGGGACATCAGTATCTGATTGAAACGGCTGCAAAGCAGTGTGACAAGCTGTATATTTTCGTACTTTCCGAGGATAAAAGCGAATTTTCCGCCGCAGACCGACTGGAGCTGGTAAAACAGGGCACGGCACACCTGCCCAATGTAACGGTGCTGACCACCGGCCCCTATCTCATTTCCTCTGCCACCTTCCCCACTTATTTTCTGAAAAACCGGGATCAGGCCCAAACGGTCCAGTGCTTGCTGGATATTGAGATCTTTACCAAATACTTTGTACCCCGGTTTGGGATCACCCACCGATTCGTAGGTACAGAGCCTCTGTCGGCCATGACGGATCTGTATAATCAGGCACTTTTAGAACACCTGCCCCAAAGGGGCGTGGAGGTCTGCCTGATTCCCCGCAAAAAAACAAACGGCGCACCCATCAGTGCCACCCGGGTCCGCAGCCTGCTGCATAGCGGAAATGAAGCCGAAATGGCACAGCTTGTGCCGGAAACCACCCTCAATTACCTGAAAACAAAAAATCTGCTGTAAGGAGAATGACTATGAGCATCAGAAGACCTACCCACATCCTCAGTTCTTACTACGCCCCCCGTGGCCACCACAGAATGTACGCACTGGGCATGGAGATCGCCCAGCTGTACCTGTCTCCCTACGATAAGCTCATCGGCATCATCGGTGATGCAGGCTCCGGTAAAAGCGCCCTGATTAAGGGTATGTTCCCCGGCCTGGACCTGACCAATGACGACAACGGCGTGTACATCCGTCCTCTGCCCATTCTCTCTCAGGATTCCGGCTTCACCTTCTTCTCCCCCCACACCTACCACCTGGACATCCGTTTTGAAAACGGCTTTACCCAGATGAGCGTACTGGCCGATGCCATTGCAGAGGCTCTGCACAATGGCAAGCGTGTAGTTGTGGAGCATTTTGATCTGGTCTATCCCCTGCTGGGCGCAAACGCAAACCTGTTGATCGGCGTTGGTGAGCAGGTGGTCATTGCTCGGCCCACCATGTTCGGCCCGGAGCCGGATGTGATCAAGGAAAAGGTCTATAAATCCCTGCGCTACCGCCTGATGGCCCACACCGCCGAGGACATCTGTGAGATGTTCATCAACGACTTTGACTTAAAGCGTGGCGGACATGACGATGTGGAGCACGGCTTTGCCATCTTCTATCAGGACACCAAGCCCGATATCGACATCGCAGAGCTGCAGAGAAAGGTAGACGATATTATCGCCCAGGATTTGCCCATCACCTATGTGGACGAGGCCCATATCCGTATTGGCGACAGCCTGCAGGAGTGTGACGGTCCCCGTATCCATGTGACCCGTACCGGTCAGATCGAAAGCTTCCGGCTCATGAACCACTTCCTCTATGACCGCTTCAAGCGCCGCTATATGCTCATCGGCTGTGTGGGTGAAAAGTCCGACGAATTGCTGCGAAAACTGGATGTAGCCCAGCAGCGCCCCTACGCCGATACCCTGTAATGGAAGTTTCATTATTGGAGATCCTGGATGCCCGGGAACGGCGGGCACAAAAGCAGCAGAAGCTGCTAAAACGTTTTGGAAAAACCCTGATCTGCTTTACCATGAACATCCCCGGCCCGGTAAAGGTAGCACCGAAAATCGACGCTGCCTTCCGGATCGGAAACGGACTGATTCAAAGCTTCTTTACTGTGCTCTATCAGGAGGACACCTCTGCAAACACCGGCTTTGAGCGGTTTTATGTTGTCAAAGAAGATCCTGCATACGTCAAAGAGGAATGTGTGGATATAGAAGACAGCGTAGAACTCACTCCCTGGAGAAGGCTGTTCGACATGGATGTTCTGACTCCGGACGGAAAAAAGCTTAGCCGCGAGGAATTGGGACTTCCATCCCGGAAATGCCTGATCTGCGATCAGGATGCCGCCATCTGCGGCAGAAGCAGAGCCCACAGTGTTGAAGAGCTTCAAAATGCCGTGGAACAGCTGCTTGATGGCTGCATTGTGGAATTTTTAAGCGAAGAATGTGCAAATCATGCAATATGGCAGGAACTGGTCACAACACCCAAACCGGGTCTTGTGGACTGGAATAACAGCGGCAGCCACAGGGACATGGATAAACACACCTTCCGCAAAAGCCGTGATGCAATATGGGGCTACATTGAAGCCTGCATATGCGCCGGTTTAGAGCCGGGCGAGCCTAAGGAGTTGTTTCAAAGCCTGCGCATTATGGGCATGGAGGCCGAGAAGAAGATGCTGGAAGCCACCGGTGGTGTGAATACACACAAGGGTGCCATCTTTACCATGGGTATTGCGGCGGCGGCGGCGGCGCGGTGCTTCCCGGACACAAGGCCGGAGACGGTTTTAAGCTACTGCGCAGAAATGACCAAAGGGCTGGTGGAGCAGGATTTTGGCGGCATCACCCAGCCGAAAACCGCAGGTGAACGGCTTTATATAGAGCACGGCATCACCGGCATCCGTGGTCAGGCCGAAGGAGGCTTTCCGGCAGTACTGAATGTAGGACTTCCGGTTTTGCAAAAAGGTATAAGTCAGGGATTAAGTTTAAACGATGCAGGCTGCGCAACACTACTCCATCTGCTGGCTGTCACCGATGACACCAATATGGTAAACCGCAGTGACCTTGCCACCTTGAGAGAAATACAAGGCCGCCTGCAAGCCCTTCTTGCAGACGACCCCTATCCCGATCTGAGCGTGATTGAAGAATTGGATAAAGAATTTATCCAAAGAAATCTCTCTCCCGGCGGCTGCGCCGATCTGCTGGCACTGACCTATTTCCTGTATTTTCTGAATAATTAAAAAGCGGGCGGATGATCCGCCCCTACGACAGATGTTGTAGGGGCGGTTATCCGCCCGATATTTTTTCGATTTCTTCTGTTGTTAATTCTCTGGTTGCGCCACGGGGCAGGTCGCCTAATAACAGGAAGGACTCCTGCCGCCGCTCTAAATAGTTTACGTGCATATTCCGGGCGGCCATCATGCGGCGCACCTGGTGGTACTTGCCCTCGCAGACTGTAATCAGGCTTTCGCCCGGGCCTAAGGGCTCCAATTTTGCAGGCAGGCACACCGTACCGTCACCCAAGGTCAGCCCCTTCTCAAAGGCCGCCACATCTTCTGCTGTTGCCTGATTTTCGTGGCGGGCGTAATAGATTTTCGGCACTTGCATTTTGGGGCTGATAAGCTTATGGAGCAGGTCGCCATCGTTGGTAAAGAGTAAAAGGCCCTCTGTTGCCTTATCCAGCCGACCCACGGGCTTTAGGTCCAAATGCTTATATTCCAGGGGCAGCAGCTCCATAACAGTTTTGCTGTCCCGATCCTCGGTGGCGGTCACATAGCCTTCCGGCTTATTGAGCATGACCACCACTGCCCCGCCGCTGCGCAGCGGTTCGCCATCTAACAGCACCTGCTCTGTGCCGATCCTTCGTCCCGGGTCTTTTTCTGCTTTGCCGTCCACCGTTACATGGCCTGCTTTTAAGATAGCCTTGACCTGGCTGCGTGTACCCACGCCTCGGTCACATAAAAATTTATCCAATCGTTCCATGGCTGCTCCGTTCTGTATCCGCCTGTCCATGCATATGCTGTGATAACAACATCACCGGGAGGGGATCATTATGATGGTAGTGACCGCAAAGGTCAACTTGAAAAAAATTCTGATCATTTTAGGGGCGATCGCCGTACTGATCGTGGGCTGCATCCTGATCTTTGGGGGAAATGACACAGATCAGCCTGCTGCCGCAACCAACGTGTCCGACAACGACAGCCGTATCGCATTTTTACAGGGCTTCGGCTGGCAGGTCAGTACCTCGCCGGTATCCTCCGGGCAGGTAAAGATCCCGGATGCCCAAAGCGCGGTCTATCAGCGGTACAACGAGCTGCAAAAGAGCCAGGGCTATGACCTTACCCAGTACGCAGGGCAGACCGTCATGCGGTATGTTTATAAAATCACCAACTACCCCGGCGCAACCGACCCGGTCTACGCAACCGTCCTGGTATTCCAGGGACAGATCATCGGCGGTGATGTGACCAACACTGCCGCAAAGGGCGTGGTGCAAACCTTCAAATTCCCGGAAAACAAGGCACAGACCCTGTCCCAGGAGGAAGCTGTAGCATAATCATAACACATCCGTAAAAGCTTTACAAGGGGAAAGCGGATTCTTCGGCTACGCCCTCCGCTGTAGGGAATGCATTTATGCATTCCGCATCCCGGAACGGATAAATCCGTTCCCTACGATGTTATAACAAGAACCTTGACATCACCGCATTTATCTGTTATCCTTTTTGTAAGTTCATATCTTCAGGGCAGGGTGTGATTCCCGACCGGTGGTAAAGTCCACGAATCTTAACAGATTGAATCGGTGAAATTCCGATACCGACAGTAAAGTCTGGATGAAAGAAGAATTCTTAAAAATACGCACGCCCTGGGTCTATTTTGCCCAGGGCGTTTTTTGGAGGAATTATGAAAAAAACAGATGTAAAAAAACTGGTATTACTTTCTATGCTCAGTGCGCTTGCATATGTGGTGGTACTGGTATTTCCAAGAATTGAAGTGGCAGGCTTTTTGCGCTACGAGCCCAAGGATGTGATTTTAGTCACCGGTGGCTTTTTGCTTGGCCCCGGTGCGGCGGTGATCAGCTCTGTATTGGTTGCGCTGCTTGAGATGTTCACCATCAGTGACACAGGCCCCATCGGGTGTCTCATGAACGCCCTGTCCAGCTGCAGCTTTGCACTGATTGCCTCCATCATCTACAAGAAAAAGCATACCCTCCCCGGCGCAATTTGGGGACTTGCCGCAGGCAGCATTGCCATGGTGGCTGTGATGCTGTTGTGGAATTGGGCCATTACGCCCATTTATATGAAAGTGCCCCGTCCGGTGGTGGAGGCCATGCTTCTTCCCGTATTTTTGCCCTTTAATGCCGTAAAGGCCGGCCTTAACAGCGGCCTGACTTTAGCTCTTTATAAGCCCCTGACCACAGCGCTGAGCAAAGCCCGGCTGCTGCCTACACCCTCTGCAAACAAAGGCCGCCTCAATATTTGGGTCTATATAGCAGCCGCGGCACTGCTTATAAGCGGCACCGCGTTGCTGATTTATTTAATGTGATCTGTAGGGAATACATTTATGCATTCCGTCCGGAACGGATAAATCCGTTCCCTACAAATTATTCATCGGGGGATGCGGCCTAACAGACGGCCCAGCTTTTCGTAGTCCTCATCGGTCATAATTTTTGCAATCTGATTTAAATTTTTGACAGTCCGGTCTGCCCACATGGCCTGCCAGTTGGTAAGGCGGCTGCAGATAACCAGCTTCTGCTCCTTGGGCACGCCCTCCTTGGCTATGATCCAGCCCTTCACCGCACGGAGGCAGGTTTCATTTGCAAACAGCTCTCCCACAGGCACATCGATACTAAAGCCGTTTTCTACCTGTGCCACCTCATCGGTCTGGGTGGAGAACCAGTTACCGGCGTTGAGGGCCTCCATCACATCGGGCAGATCGTAGTCCGGATTGTGGACTTCCACAGCCTTTAAGGTGATGGTATCCTCTGCATTTTCGGTTCTGGCTGTAATGGTATTTTCGCCATCGTTAAAGGGCACATTTTCGAAAATAACCTGATGATCCACTGCACCACGGGTATACAGCTCCTTGCCGTTTACAAAGAGGGTCACAGCCTGCTCATTGGTAAAGACGATAATATCCCGCTCCTGGGGTGCACGGTCATAAAACCGTCTGCCGCAGATATGGACCATAGGCTCTTTTGTCCACCAGGCCTTATAGACAAAGAAGGTATCCTTTTTCGTCTTGCGGTCCAGGCTCACAAGGCCCTTGAAATTCTGACCGGGGATGCCGCCCTCGTTACGGGCATCCACCGCAAAGTCGAACATATTCCACACATGGGTGGCCCACAGATAGGGTCGCTCCGCAAAAACCTTCAGCATATGCTGGTGGTACTTGACCGCATATTCCTCGGTGTAGTCATGGTTAAAGGGCTTGGCGCTGTGCCAGCACAGCAGGTGATCCACACCATACTCCGAAACGCCGTAGGGACGGTCCGGGTTGGCCTTATGGAAGGCATCCAGCCGGGGGCCATTGTCCGCTAAAATACCACTGTACCAACCCAGGTAATAGTTATAGCTCTGCACATCGGTAATGTATACATGCTCCGAATCGATGGGTACATTGGCGATCTGTGCCATCGTAGTCAGGCGGCTGGGGTCCAGCTTCTTGCACAGGGCATTCAGGTCGCACAGATTCTGATACAGGCCCTCAGAAAAGCCACCGATGGTCAGCTCATTGCCGATGCCCCAGAAGCAGATGGAGGGATGGTTGTAGTTTTGCGCAATCAGCTCTGTCATTTGGGTCACGGTGTTATCATAGGCCTCTTTACCCTCTAAAAATTGGCTGATAAAGGGTATTTCTGCCCAAATCACAAAGCCATATTGGTCACACAGGTCATAGAAATACTCTGCCTGCTGATAGTGGGCAAGCCGGATGGTATTGGCACCGATTTCTTTAATCAGTGCAGCATCCTCTTCGTGCTCCTTTTGGCTGATGGCCCAGCCCATATTCCAGCGGTCCTGATGGCGGCATACGCCACGCAGAGGCACAGATTTGCCGTTGAGCCAGAAGCCGGTCTCCGCATCCACACGGAAAGAGCGGTAGCCATAGGTGGCCTCAACGCAGTCCAGCTCTACGCCGTCACGGTGCAGTATTGCTTTAGCAGTGTAGCAGTACGGGTCAGCCATACCGTCCCACAGCCGTGGATGATCCACACGAAGCTGCAGTACCGTATGGTCTTTGGCATCCACACTGCCGGAGGCAACGCAAATGCCCTCTGCATCCAAAAGCTTCACGGTCACCGTGCAGCCTTCTGCATCAACCGGGAACAGATCCACACGGGTGCTGCCGGGGGCACGGGGCGTAACGAAAATACCCTGTGTGCCATCCTTCATCAGGTCAAAATGGGCCTGCTCGGTCTCAATAAAGATCACTTCCCGATAAAGGCCGCCGAAAAAGGTAAAGTCCGCCCGTTGCGGATAAATAGGCTGCACGGCGTTATTGACCGTTACGGTCAGCTCATTACCGTTTTCTTTCAGATACTCGGTCAGCTCGAAACGGAAGGTGGAAAAGCCGCCCTTGTGGGTACCCAGCTCTGCGCCGTTGCACCAAACGGTTGCCCGATGGTTGGCTGCGCCAAACTGGATATACTGCCGCTTGCCCGGTGTATGGGCAGGCAGGCTGATGGTGTATGTACCGTCACCGCGGTAGTAGTCACTGCCGCCATCCTGGCCGTCCAGGGCATTCCAGGTATGGGGAAGGGCCACGGTCTCCGGGGATGCGCCGGGCTTACAGAATAAAGCCTGTTGAATGGGTGTGCAAATTCTCATAATACCACTCCTTTTCCTCTATTATACATTCTGTTCCTATAAATATAAAGTGCGTTTTTTCGCAAAAAACATTGCAAAACACTTCATTTGGAGGTACACATGAATTATACTAACATGGTCCCCGGTAAATTCATCGCCCGGCCCAACCGTTTCATTGCCCATGTGGAGATCGGTGGGCAAACACATATCTGCCATGTAAAAAATACAGGCCGCTGCAAGGAGCTGTTGCCGGCAGGGGCACAGGTATGGTGTCAGGAATTTGACAGCGCCACACGTAAAACCAAATACGACCTGATCACCGTAAAAAAGGGCGACCGCCTCATTAACATGGATTCTCAAGCCCCCAACAAGGCTGCCGGGGAATGGTTGGCCGCCGGTGGCTTAGGCGTGATCTCCAATTTAAAGGCAGAGACCACCTTTGGTGCCTCCCGCTTTGACTTTTCTTTTGAGAAGGACGGAAAAGCCTTCTTTTTGGAGGTCAAGGGCGTGACATTGGAAAACGACGGTGTCTGCGCTTTCCCCGATGCGCCCACGGAGCGTGGAGTGAAGCATTTAAAAGAACTGACCGCCCTTGCGCAAAAAGGCTTTGGTGCTTATGTGCTGTTTGTCATTCAGATGGCAGATGTAAAATACCTCCACCCCAACGATGCCACCGACCCGGCCTTTGGACAGGCCTTGCGGCAGGCCCATGCTGCCGGCGTGCAAATCCTTGCCATGGACTGTGCCATTACAGAGGATACCATGAATATCCGGCTCCCTGTTTTAGTCAAATTATAAGACAAGACCACCGACTGAGCCGGTGGCTTGCACAGGCCCTATAAGGGCCTATTATAGCCACGTCCCAAAATGCATGAATGGTTCGCCAACCGCAATTTATTTCCGGCTGCCCCCTTCCCGGGGCGGCTTAATTATTTGTCTTTGGTTACCGGCCCACCCGTAAACGGGTCGTTGAATTCTGCTTATATATTATCAGTCTACTGTATTTGGGTGTACTGCAACAAACATTTGACTTTATTCCGCAAAATTGGTATGATAGTACCATCAATTATTGGAGGGATCTTTATGCATTGTAACAGCTGCGGTGCGAGCTTAGAGCCGGGTGCAAGATTCTGCACCACCTGCGGTGCTACCGTACAGCAGGGCGCTAATCAGCAACCAACCTATCAGCAGCCCCAACAACCCATTTATCAGCAACCTCAGCAGCCGGTTTATCAGCAACCTGTTTACCAACAGCCCAAGCAGCCTGCATATCAGCCGCCCTATGCGCCTGTGCCTGCAAACCTGACCTGGAAGGAATTTTATAGTCGCTTTGTGACCAAGAAAGGCTTTGTAATCTGGATGGCAGTAATCTGCTTCTTCACAGCCGCTATGTCGCTTGCTATCCTCGGCATGACCGGCAATCCTCTGTCCATCATGGATATTCTGGTCTATGTGATCTCCGGCATTTTGCTGGTTTCCACAAAGCACTGGGTGGGTGCCTTGATCCCCACCATTTACGGTGGTATCTTCACCGTTGTCAACCTGGCCCTTGGTGGAACGCCCACCGGCTTTGTTGCAGTCGTAGTCGGCATTGCCGCTACCAAAACACTGGCAAAAGCCAATAAAGCCTACCAGCAGTACAAGCTGGACGGCATCGTTCCCGCCGACCCCATCTGATTTCTGCATAAAATGGCCGTGAGGTTTTTCCTCACGGCCTAATATTTTATTCCCGGGCAAGGTCGCAGATCAATTCGTAGGCAAAACGGGTATGGGGCTCGATGGTGTCGATGGCTAAATACTCCCGGTCACTGTGGTCAAAATTACCGGTAGGACCTAAGCTGTCCACACATACCGGGCCGCAGGCTGCCATATGGTTGGCATCAGACAGGCCGCCCCGCTTTTTGAGGCCAAAGGGTCTGCCCATTTTTTCGGCAACAGCCTTCATGCGCTCCACATAGGCCATAGTTTTCTCATCCGGAACCAGCGCCGGCTTGGTGTCTGATGCATGAATTTCCACTTGGTAGCCCTGCTGCTTTGCATGCTCCACAAGTCCTTCAACACACTGTGCTACCCGGTCCTTGATCTCCTTGCGGCTGTAGCGGATATCCCATTCCACCGTGGCAGTCTCGGCCACCACATTTCGTTTCTCACCGGCATGGAATACACCCACATTCACGGTGGTATCCTGCTCCTGCGAATGAAATGCCCCAAGGGTATTGATCCAGTGTACCGCTTCGGTGACCGCAGACATGGAGCCGTTTGTAAACATATAGCCTGCATGACCGGCTTTGCCGTGGATGGTTACAGCCAGTGTGGTGCGCCCTTTACGCTCTATGGTCACCTCTCCCCCACTTCCGCCTGCCTCAAAGACAAAGACCTTGCTGCTGATGGTGGCATACCGCTGCAGGATCGGCAAAGACCAGGGGCTGCCCACCTCTTCATCGGGGTTAAAGATGGCTAAAATGTTCAGCTTCTCATTGACCGCCGCAGGCAGCTGTTCCAAAATATGGAGCATGGAAAGACACCCCTGCTTCATATCGATGACGCCCACGCCATAGCAATTCTGTTCGTCCCGGCGGAAGGGCCGCTTTGCCGTTTCGCCGGTCTCAAAAACCGTATCCACATGACCGATCAGCAGCACATCGTAGTGCTCCGCCTCCCGGTTTTTCACCACCGTGCAGTTGCCTGTATGGGGGCGCAGATCGAACTTTTCCACGATCCAGCCCATTTTTTCAAAGCGGTCCGCAAAGAAATCACCCACGGCAGTAATGCCCTCAGGATTTCCCTGTCCGCTGTCCATATTCACAAGGATCTCCAATTCCCGGAGATACTGCTCCAAATCAAGCTTCATATCAAACACCTCTTTCATACTTTAACATAGCGTGTGGTTCTGGATTGACCGATCTTTTTAATTTGTCCCTCTTTTACCATTTTGCTCAATACGGCCTCCACGGTTGTAGGGCTGACATCCGGCAGGATGCTGCAAATATCAGCCTTAGAAATGGGTACCAGGCTATTAAGAACGGTCGCCTCAATTCTTGCTGTCTTTGTGATCTTCTTGCCATGAACAACTGCAAAGCACTTGTCCAATTCCTTATAGCACATATAGAGTGTAGACAGGAAGTTTTCAATAAAGGGAATATAAGAGTTTCGGTTTTCATGCCAACCAACAGAGGATTCACGCAATGCTTCGTAATAGTATGCTTTGTAGTTATTGATCTGTTCTTCAAAGGAAACATACTTTCCTGCATCATAGCCGTTTCTGTAAAGCAACAGTAAGGATAGTAACCGTGACATTCTGCCGTTACCGTCCCGGAAAGGGTGAATGCACAAAAAGTCAAGCACAACGCAAGGAATCAGCAGAAGCTGATTGATATTGGCATCATTGCGCGCCTCCATATAGGCAAGCTCCAGCTGTTCCATTGCCTCGTTTACCTCAGAGGCCGGTGTGGGCTTAAACCGGACTTTTCGGTTTCCATTTTTATCTTCTACAATGATATAGTTATCGCCGGTCTTGTACTGACCGCCATGTTCATAACCGGCAATCTGCATCATGGTCTCGTGTAATTTTAAAATATCGCTTTGCCGCAAATCCAAAGTATCGTGGTATAAATGAATTGCGTTCAGCGCATCCCTATAACCTGCAATTTCACCCTCTGTATGGTTCAGGGGTGCGCTGTCTTGGTTCACAACGGCAGCAATGCGCTCGTCACTGGTGACGATGCCTTCAATAGCGTTAGAACTCTTTACCGAGCGCACCTTCGCCACTGCTTCCAACTCAGTAAACACCTTGGCGTATTCCTCTTTGCGTACACCTGCCATTGTCTTCAATGATGCGATACCGGATGTAAGATTGATCAGCTTTGCCGGTAATAAGCCGTTATATAAAAAGGAATAATCAAACTTTCTCATAATTCGCCCCCATTTCTGCATATCATTATAGCATAGTATATGCAGAAACTCAAGAGTTAATGCACAATAAACAGCAATAAATATGCAGAAAGCACATCAGCTGTAAAACTGATGTGCTTTCATATTCGCTCAGTACAGCTTTGCGCCGGCGGGGATGTGGTTATCTACCACGATGAGGTGCAGCTTTTCTTCGCCTTCCTCGGTGTGGACAGCGCTCAGCAGCATGCCGCAGGACTCGATGCCCATCATGGGTCTGGGGGGCAGATTGGTGATGGCGATCAGGGTCTTGCCAACCAGCTCTTCCGGCTCGTAGTAGGCATGGATGCCAGAAAGGATGGTACGGTCAGTGCCGGTGCCGTCGTCCAAAGTAAACTGCAGCAGCTTCTTGGACTTCTTCACAGCCTCGCAGGCCTTGACCTTCACTGCACGGAAGTCGGACTTACTGAAGGTCTCAAAGTCCACAAAGTCCGCAAACAGAGGCTCGATCTCCACCTTGCTAAAGTCGATGACCTCAGGCTTTGCTTCCACCACAGGTGCAGCCGCCTTTACTTCCTTCTTACCCTCGTCCATAGGCTTCATCGTGGGGAACAGGATGACCTCGCGGATGGTGTCGGCGCCGGTGAAGA
>CAYMPY010000005.1:0-35740 GCA_964392535.1 uncultured Oscillospiraceae bacterium | reverse complement strand
GGGGGTAGCCGATGGAGTTGCGGACCTGCTCAAAGGCACGGCCTGCAGCAAACATGGCAAAGCTGGAAGCAAAGGGTACCAGACCTGCGGTAGACATACCGGCAGCGGCGGAAACCATGTTTGCCTCAGCAATGCCGAAATCAAAATGACGGTCGGGGAATGCCTTCTTGAACACACCGGTCTTGGTAGCACCGGCCAGGTCAGCATCCAGAACCACTAAATCCTTATGCTCAGCACCCAGCTCGGTCAGAGCAGCGCCGTAGCTGTCACGGGTAGCGACTTTCTTCATTTCTGCCATTTTATTAGCCCTCCAGTTCTTTCAGCTGTGCAGTGAGCTCAGCCATAGCCTGCTCATACTCAGCATCGTTGGGTGCCTTGCCGTGCCAGCCGGCATCGTTTTCCATGTAGGAAACGCCCTTGCCCTTAACGGTGGTCATGACGATGGCGGTGGGCTTGCCGGTGGTAGCCTTGGCGGCCTCAAAGGCCTTCTCCAGCTCCTCGAAGCTGTGGCCATTTACAGCGATCACGTTCATGCCAAAGGCTTCCAGCTTCTCCACGATGGGATAAGGACTCATAACATCCTTAACATTGCCATCGATCTGCAGGCCGTTGTTGTCCACGACGATGCACAGGTTATCCAGCTTGTAGTGAGAAGCAGCCATGCATGCCTCCCAGACCTGGCCCTCCTGGATCTCGCCGTCACCCAGCAGAGAATAGACTCTGTTGGTCTTGCCGGTATACTTGGCAGCCATTGCCATACCCACAGCGGTGGAAACGCCCTGACCTAAAGAACCGGTGGACATATCAACGCCGGGAACTGTGTTCATGTTGGGGTGGCCCTGCAGGTAGGAATCAATGTGACGCAAGGTGGGCAGATCCTCCACAGGGAAGAAGCCACGGTATGCCAGTGCTGCATACAGGCCGGGTGCGGTGTGGCCCTTGGAGAGCACGAAGCGATCCCGATCCTCCCACTTGGGATTACTGGGATCAATGTTCATTTCCTTAAAGTACAGATAGGTAAATACCTCCGCAGCAGACAGGCTGCCGCCGGGGTGGCCCGCCTTTGCGCCGTGGGTGGACTCGATCACACCCATGCGGACCTTGCAGGCAGTGATCTGCAGCTGCTTACATTCGTTAGAAGTCATGTTTAGCCTCCTCATTTCTTTATCTTAGCCCCTAAAAGAGCTTTAGACACATTTTGCGGCCATCTATAGCCAATGTATATAATAACACCACTTGCCGCAAGGGTCAAGTATTTTACAAATTTACTGAAATTTTTTCTGCAAAGATTTGCTTACACTCTTGACGAAGGGCCTGTTCATGATTATAATAATTCAGGAAATATCGAACGCGGTTCGTATATGCGAACAAGGAGGTGTAGTATGAATAATTCAGCCCTGCGGACCATGGATGTGTTGGAGCTTCTGACACAGGGTCCCATGACCGTTACAGAGGTCAGCCGGGAGCTGGGGATCCCAAAAACCAGCGCATTTGATATTCTGTCCGCCCTTTGTTCCCGCCGCTTTGCCGGGTGTGACGAGCAAAAACGCTACAGCCTTGGTCTTTCCGCCTATCGGGTCGGCATGGCTTACATTGGCGGTACGGATCTGTATTCCGCCGGTCACGCCCGACTTGGTCAGCTGTGCCGAAGGCTGAAGCAAACGGTCTACATGGCCGTGGAGGACCGGGGCCATGTGGTTTATATCGACAAGGCCGAACAGGACTCCCCTATTCGCTTCACACGGCGGCCCGGTGATCGCAACGAGCTGTACCGCACCGGCCTGGGAAAAGCCATTATGGCTGCGCGGCCCGCCCTTGTGGATGGTCTGGATTTCCCCCTGCCCCGGATCACAGCTACCACCGTATGCACCAAAGAGGAGCTTTTAAAGGAGCTGGAAATCACCTGTCAGCGTGGCTACGCCCTGGATCTGGGCGAGGACAATCAGCTTTTGCGGTGCGTTGCCGTCCCTGTCCGGGATCGGGAGGGCGTGGCCATCGGCGCACTGAGCTGCTCCATGCTGGTATCTGAATTTGAAGTAACCGATATTGCCGTCATTGCCGCGGAGCTTACCGCAGCAGCAGTGGATATTTCCTGTGCTTTAGGCTATACCGGAAACACATTATTTTAAGGGAGGATAAACAATGGTCGATACAATACTGAAAAACAAGCTGGTTGCCATCCTGCGGGGTGTGACACCGGACCAGCTGATACCCCTGCTGGAGGCCCTGTACAAAGGCGGCGTTCGGCTGGCAGAGATCACCTTCGATGCCAAGGGCATCACCCCCGCCGAGGAAACCGCACAGCAGATCGCCACCGCCGCAAAGCATTTTGAGGGACGGATGTACATTGGCGCAGGCACCGTGCTGACTGTAAGACAAGCACAGCTTGCCATTGACAGCGGTGCAAAATTCATGATCAGCCCCAATGTGGACGAGGCCGTGATCCGTTACACCAAGGAGCGTGGTGTGATCTCCATGCCCGGTGCCTTTACCCCCACCGAGTCTGTCAATGCCGTCAACATGGGTGCGGATTTTGTGAAGATCTTCCCCTCCGACACCATGGGTCCCAAATACTTTAAGGCCATCTGCGCCCCCCTGAGCCACATTAATTTCATTGCCGTAGGCGGTGTGGATCACCTGAATGTGGGTGATTTCCTGAAGGCCGGCGCAGTGGGTGTAGGCGTGGGTTCCAACATCGTCAACAAGGAAATGCTGAAAAAGGGCGACTACGAGGGTATCACAAACCTTGCAAAGCTCTATGTGGAGGCAATTGAAAAGACATGAAAACAAAGCTTGTAACCGGCGATCTGAGTGCCTATGCCCGTAAATGGCAAGGTATCCCCGGCATCGAAGTGACCAAGGGTGGACGAAAATTCGTCTCCCTCTACTCCGGCGGTATCACCGAGGGTGCCGGCAATTTCGCCATGCTGCTGTGCAGCGACGGCGGCGAGTTTACCCCCATTGCTGTAGCAGATCAGGGCCCGGAGGGCCGTGCCTATGATCCCTGTCTGTGGATCGATCCTTTGGACCGGCTGTGGTTTATTTGGTCCGTCCAGCCGGAAAACCGGGTGGAATTTGCCATTTTGGAAGATCCCGACGGCGACCTGACCGTCTGGAGCGAAATCCGCACCTTAGGCTTCGATGTGATGCTCAACAAGCCTATCGTTGCCCAAAACGGTGATTGGCTGTTTCCCTGTGCTGTGTGGAAGCCGGGCCTGCTGTCCTGCGGCTGGGGTGCTGACGGTAACCCCGACGGCTCTCATGTGTTCGTCAGCCGGGATCAGGGAAAGACTTTCTCCCTGTTGGGTACAGCCATTGCACCCAACCGCCATTACGACGAGCACATGCTCATCCAGCACCCGGACGGCACGTTCAGTATGTACATCCGTACCAGGTACGGTATTGCGGTCTCCACCTCCCCCGATGGCATCACCTGGACCCAGGGCGTGGATGCAGGCCTGGGTGGCCCCAATTCCCGGTTCTATATCGGCCGCCTGCAATCCGGTGTGCTACTGCTTATTAACCACCGCCACTTTGTAAACCGCAACAACCTGACCGCCATGGTCTCCGACGACGAGGGCAAGACCTGGAGCGAGGGTCTGTTGCTTGACGAGCGTAAGCAGGTGTCTTATCCCGATGTAAAGCAGGCCGCCGACGGTAGTATTTACATCGTCTATGACCGGGAGCGGGGTGCCCACTATCAGGAAAACGTGGACTATTCGGATGCCGCCCGGGAAATATTATATGCCAGGGTCACGGAGGAAGAGATCCGTGCAGGCAAGGGCGGAAGCCTGAAAAATATTGTAAGTAAACTAATTTTGGAGGATAAATAACTATGAAAAAAATCGTGTGCTTTGGCGAGCTGATGATGCGTCTTGCCCCTGAGGGCTATGGCCGTTTCAGCCAGGCCGAAAAGTTCCAGGTCACCTTCGGCGGTGCAGAGGCCAATGTGGCAGTTTCTCTGGCAAACTACGGCATGGATGCCGCCTTTGTTTCCAAGATCCCTGCCCACGAAATCGGCCAGCGCTGTGTTAATTCCCTGCGCACCTACGGCGTTGACACCTCTAAGATCGTCCGTGGCGGCGAGCGCCTGGGTGTCTACTTCGTGGAAAAGGGTGCTTCCCAGCGTCCCTCCAAGGTCATTTATGACCGTGCCTACGCCGCTATTGCCATGGCAAAGCCTGAGGAGTTTGACTGGGATGCCATCTTCGAGGGCGTGACCTGGTTCCACTGGACCGGCATTACCCCGGCCCTCAGCGACAACATGGCTGCCATTACCTTAGAGGCCTGCAAGAAGGCTAAGGAAAAGGGTATCACAATCTCCTGCGACCTGAACTACCGCAAGAAGCTGTGGACCCGAGAAAAGGCCGGTCAGGTCATGGGCGAGCTGTGCAAGTACGTAGACGTTTGCATTGCAAACGAAGAGGACGCTGCTGATGTGTTCGGCATCCACGCCGCAGGCACCGACATCAACGCCGGCACCCTGAGCCACGAGGGCTACAAGGATGTTGCAAAGCAGCTGGCAGAGCGTTTTGGCTTCAAGTATGTTGCCATCACCCTCCGTGGCTCCATTTCCGCCAACGACAACGACTGGGCAGCAATGCTCTATGACGGCAAGGACTGCTACTTCAGCCGCAACTACCGCATCCACATCGTTGACCGCGTGGGCGGCGGCGACAGCTTCGGCGGCGGTCTGATCTACAGTATGTTAAACGGCTACGATGCCCAGCAGACCATCGAGTTTGCCGTGGCAGCCAGCTGCCTGAAGCAGACCATCGAGGGCGACTACAACCAGGTCTCCGTAGACGAAGTCCTGGCCCTGGCCGGCGGCAACGCCAGCGGCCGCGTGCAGAGATAATCACATAAAAATTTTTCTCCCTGAGAGCAAAACTCTCAGGGAGAAAAATTTTATTAGTAAAGGAATTTTTTTGCAGAATCCGCAAACTTCATCAGCGCCGCGTAAACATCAGTGCCGCTGGAGTTGCGTGCTGCGTAGCCTTCAATGCTGTCTGCGGCAAGGCCGTAGATACTGCCGTCGGCGTTGTAAACGATCACCGTCACGAGGGCTCTTGCATCGGCATATACAAGGGCATCAAGCTCAATACCCTTTACGCCACCTGTGTCAATAAACTGAGAACCCTCTACACGGACATTCTGTACAGTACCGCTATTATCCGTGTAGGAGTAAACAGCGTACATGTCAGAAGTCAGGTTCTTAAACGCAACCTGCAGCTGAATGCGGCTCTTCAGGATCAGACGGGTGCCCAGGTAGTTGGTGCCTTTAACCTGGCCGCTGGTCAACTCCGCCAGCTCAGAAGTACCCCAAGCCTTCTGGGTATCGGTCAGCCGGTTGTTGGCCAGATCATCGGTGCCGTAGGTGAAGTTCAGCTGTGCAGCTGCACCGTAGTTCAGCATATCCACCAGCATGGTCTTGCCTTCTGTGGTCTGCTTGTCCACATTACGCATGACGTAATCACGGACAGAGTCGGTTTTTGCGTTGGAGATTGCCTGACCATTTGCATTATAAATGGTCACATAGAATGTATCGCCCATTTCCTTGGCAGCCAATCCGTCATAGATAACAGCCCAGTACTGGCCTGCCGTACCCCATTGAGTGACAGGAATATCCTTGGAGGTAGTAGTACCATCTGCCCAGGTTTTCTCGACCACAGCATAAGCCCCGGTCCAATCCGCCTGCGCAGACTTCTCAACGCCAAACTGGAATTCCAGGCTGTTGCCCAAAATCATACGGGCAACCGGGATATCGAACTTATCAGATACGTCTTTCCATATTGCATAATATGTCTTATTGGATGTGGCTGTAATGGATGTCACCGCACTGGTGGATGCAGAGGACGTTCCCCACCCTGCAAACAGATAATCGTCTCTCACGGGCATAGGCATTCCTACATTGTTTCCGCTTTGAGCAATAACATAAGACGGCGATACACTTCCGCCATTTGAATTAAATGTTATTTTATAAAATGTCACCGCGGTCTTTTGGCTATTTCCTGCCGCATCTGTCGCAATCAGGTAATATGTACCGGACTCAGAGACAGTTTTAGTCACTGTTTTGCTTGTTGCGCTGGTAATGCTGGTATAAGAACTGCTTGAAGGCGAACTGTTTGTACCCCAGTAATAACTCACAACTCCTACATCATCCGTTACTTCCAAAGTGACCGTTTGGGTCGCAGCCAAATTATTGGTTGATGTAATAGCGACTTCAGGCAACACAGTGTCCTCTGAATAATTAAAATGGAATTGTGCGTTTGTAATAGGTTCGTTGCCAGTACCAATAGTCACATAACTCCAATCCTCCTGGCTTCCGCTATAATATACATCTGTTATACCGGTAGAATAGAAAGCGTCTTTACCAATAGATTGCAGTTTGATTCCTAAATACACATCCAAAACATTATAGCATTTATAGAATGTCCCCCGACCAATCGCAGTAACTGTATTGGGCAGTCTAAGTGATGTCAGCGATGTACAGTTTTCAAAAGCGCCTCTGCTACCGTAATTTCTTCCATTATAACTGTCACTGAATTCCATAGTTTTCAGTGCAGTACCCCAATCAATTTCGCTAAGGGCAGTACAGTTGTAAAATGCACCTGTTTTAATATATGCAACCGCACCAAGGGATACACTTTCCAGAATTGCACAGTCAGCAAATGCAAATGTAGACACCGTACTTAAGCCCGTGCCGATTGTTACACTCGTTAAACTGTCACAGTTATAAAAGGCAAACTGCCCCATTGTTGTCACGCTGTCGGGAATTGCAATCTGCTGTAGCTTAGAGCAGTTTTCAAACGCTTCGGCTCCAATGGTCGTCACGTTACCTCCCAGTGTTATTTGCGTTACATTACTGCATTCCTTAAACGCACGATCGCCAATTGTTGTAACCTTGCTTCCAATTGTAACTGTTCTCAACCCATCACAATTATAGAAGGCGCTGGGACCTACCGCTGTTACGGTATTGGGAATTGTCAGTGATTTAAGTGCGATACAGTTTTCAAAAGCACCTATTCCACCGTAATTTCTTCCATTGTAGCTGTCGCTGTATTCGATCGTCTTCAGTGCAGTACCCCAATCAATTTCACTGAGCGCAACACAGTTATAAAATGCACCTGTTTTAATATATGTTACTGCGCCAAGGGAAACACTTTCAAGACATTCACAATTTGCAAAAGCTGATATAGGCACCGTGCTTAAGCCCGTGCCGATTGTTACACTTGTTAAACTGTCACAGTTATAAAAAGCAAACTGCCCCATCGTTGTCACGCTGTCGGGAATTGTAATCTGCTGTAGCCTCAAACAGTTTTCAAATGCTTCGGCTCCAATTGTTGTAACGCTGTCTCCCAGTATTATTTGAGTTACATTGTTGCATCCTTTAAATGAACGATATGCGATATCTGTAGTGGTATCAGGGATTGTTAAGGTTTTTATTGCTGTGCAGTTTTCAAAAGCACCTTCTCCGCCGTAATCTCGTCCATTAAAACTAGAACTATATTCAATAGTTTTTAACGCCGTACCCAAGTCAATCTCACAAAGGGCTATACAATTATAAAATGCTCCGGTTTGAATTTTCGTAACCGCACCAAGAGAAATACTTTCAAGACATTCACAATTTGCAAAAGCTGATATAGGCACCGTGCTTAAGCCTGTACCGATTGTTACACTTGTTAAACTGTCACAGTTATAAAAAGCAAACTGCCCCATCGTTGTCACGCTGTCGGGAATTGTAATCTGCTGTAACTTCAAACAGCTTTCAAAGGCTTCGCTTCCTATAGAAACTAATGAGCTGTTAAATGTCACCAAAGTTATTTCAGAACAATTTTTAAATGCCGCATTTCCAATTGCAACAACCGGATACCCATCTAAAGAAGATGGAATCGACACGGCTCCACTAAGCTCACTGCTTGCTTTTGTGATCGTAGCCTGGTTATCGGATACAGTATAGGTGTAGTATCCTGACGTGTATTCCGCCGCATCGGCTTGTTGTGGGAATGCCACCAAAACGCAGCAAAACACAACCAACATAAAAAATAGAGATAATGCTCTTTTCATGGATATTCCTCCTTATAAAAATAAAGTATAAAATAAGTATAGCGCAATTTGCGCTGTATGTCAATAGAACAAAATGCGCTGTGGTATTCTGTAGCAGGGTGATATTATGTTCAAACGAATACGGGATTTAAGGGAAGATCGGGATTTATTTCAGCGGGAAGTTGCGGAAATCTTAAATTGCTCTCAGCGAGTTTACAGTAACTACGAGCTGGGCCAGCGGGACATTCCCACAGATGTACTGATTCGCCTTGCAGACTATTACGGCGTTTCTATAGATTATATATTAGGCCAAACAAACAACCCGGTTCGCAACACTTAATTGCGAACCGGGTTATTTATGCCTTCCCCTCCGGGGAAGGTGGCACGGCGTAAGCCGTGACGGATGAGGTTACACGGTACGATTTCGCCGTAACGCCATTATAAACGCACGCCGTAATGCCCTCATCCACCGCTAACGCGGTCCCCCTTCCCAAAAGGGGAAGGTTTTTTATTTTACCGTAATCAGGGCCGTCCAGAAGCGGCCGGGTTTGGTGGCGAAGGTTTTTATGCTTTGGCCGATCCTGTTTGGGCCTACGGAATTGCTGTAGGTATTATAGCTTACAAACCCCTCCGGGGTTTTCTCGATGCAGACGAAGTGGGCGCCTAATTTTATGCCGCTGCGCCAATGGTAGAACAAGATGTTCACATCCCTGGCCTCACTGTCATACTTTTCCGGGTTCATAATGAGCTTTGTTTCAAAGCCATGGCGTTTAAAGTAGGCGTAAGGACCCCAGAACTGGGTACCGAAGTTGCCGTTAATGAGGGGCAGCTGCCGCTCATAGTAATCGATAAGCCGCTGAGGCGTTTCCGGCTTTCCCAGCAGCTGCAGGGCGTTATAGGTTGCGATCCAGCCGCAACCGGTGGCCGCAGAGCTGCGGAAGCCGTACCGCCATTTATTTTTGGGGATTTGATTTTGATTATAGATCATTTGCTGTTTAAGTACTCTTCCAAAATATCAGCTGCCAAATACACCATTCTTGCACAGGGCCGGGTATTATAATATTCCGGGGTGCGACGCTGGGGTGTCGGTGCAGTATCGGTGGATTTGAGGATATCCCGACACAAAATAGAGCCGGCATCCTGGCGGAAGGTCTCGCACAGCTTCTGCACCAGCGTGTACTGATCCTTCTTTCCCTGCTGATCCCGGGGGTCATGGTAACCCTCCAGCATACCCAGCACCAGGCACATACCACTGACCGCACCGCAAATCTCCCGCTGTCTGCCCAAGCCGCCGCCGAAGGAGGAGGCCATCATAGCCGCCTGCTGTTCGGTCTGTCCGGTCAGGTCGCAGAAGGCAACCGCCACGGCCTGTGCGCAATTATAACCCTGTTCAAACAGCTCTGCTGCTTTTTGTCCACGCATTACAGCCACCCCACATAGCCAAAAATAATACCAACAACTGCAGAAATGCAAATAATGATGATTGGGTGCACCTTCTTAAAGGCCAGCACGGTCATAGAGCCGAACAGCACCAGGCTCACATAGGTTCCGGGGTTCTTAAAGGCTGCCCAGTTAAAGGTGAATACCTCCAGCACCACATTTAAAACCGCATTGGCGATCAGGCCCACCACCGCAGGCTTCAGACCGGTCATGCAGCCCTTAACGATCTTGGACTGCTTAAACTTTTCATAAAACCGCGCCACCAGCAGAATGATCACAAAGCTGGGAACGACCACGCCCATGGTAGAACAGAACGAGCCGAACACGGACATGCCAAAGCCGCCCTGAGTGCCACCAACCACCGAGCCTACATAGGTCGCCATATTGATAGCAAAGGGGCCGGGGGTAGACTCACTGACGGCCACGAAGTTAATCAGCAGATCCGCAGGGATCAGCTCATTCCACCGTAGTGCCACCTGCTCCTGGATCATGGGCAGCATGGCATAGCCACCGCCGAAGGTGACGGCACCGATCATGAGAAAGGTCAGAAATAACTCTAAAAATGCCATTATTTCATTCTCCTTTCTGCAAGCATAGCGGTAGTAAGACCAAACACAGCGCAGCCAATGATGACGAATAACACATTGACATTCAGGATTGCCGTCAGCAGAAACGAGCCGCCCATGACCACATAGGCAGCCCAGCCCTTGGGTGCTTTTTTATACATGGTCCACAGTGCCTTAAAAAGCAGTGCCAGCACACCGGCCTGAATGCCCCGGAAGGCATACTGCACCGCCAGGACCTCCTGAAACTGCTGCAGCACAAAGCTCAGCGCCAAAATGATCACAAAGCTGGGCAGCACCACACCAAAGGTTGCCATCGCAGAGCCCAGTACACCAGCGGCTTTATATCCCACAAAGGTTGCAGAATTGATGGCGATGGGGCCGGGGGTAGACTCGGCAATAGCCACAATGTCCAAAATGTCCTCATCGCTGACCCACTTGCGGTGCTCCACAGCCTCCCGCTGGATCAGCGGGATCATGGCATAGCCGCCACCGAAGGTGAAAGCTCCGATCTTAAAAAAGGTCAGGAATATCTGCCATAATTTTTTCATCGGTAAAATCTCCTTATAATTTGATTACTTCCATAATATACTAAAAACGCAAGCACTTTGCAAGTGTAAAAGCCCCTTAGATTCTCTTGATTTTAAGGGTTATATTTGCTAAAATAGCCAAAAAGCCACAGGGAGGTGTTTCCATGGAGCTGTATCAGGCCGATCCCTTTATCCGTTTTGCGGACAAAATGCGGTTTGAATTCCAGCGTGGACCGTCCAAGACCTACGACTGCCGGATGCTGTACACCTTGGGCGGCAGCGCCGAGGCAGAGGTGGAGGGCGTAAGCTACAGCATGACCCCGGGCAGCCTTATGCTGTTTCAGCCAGGCACAGAGTACACCATCCGCCCCTGTCCCCATATTGATGTATATGTCTTTGACTTTGACTTTACCCAGGACTACAGCAACATTTCCGGCTTCATGATTCCCTGTACCCTGTCCTCCTACATTCCGGAAAATGCCCACCCCCGTGTCAGCTTCGCCGATGCGCCCCTGTTTGACAGCCCGGTGTTTTTTGAGAACATCAGCTTTATCGAACCGGCCCTGCAGGAGATCGTGTCCGAACACCTGGAAAAGCGGCTCATGTACCGGGGCAAAATGTCCACTCTGTTTAAATCCGTGCTGTTCGACATTGCCCGCTACAGTCTCTCCGACAGTAAAAGTGACACCCTGGTGGCCCAGATCATGCAGTACATTGACAGCAACATCTCACGCCACATCAGCAATAAGGAGATCGGTGCGTATTTTAATTACAACCCCAATCACCTGAACCGCCTCATGCTGCGACATACCGGTAAAACGCTGCACCGCTACATCCTCCGCCAGCGGATCTCCCTGTCCCTGAAGCTGATCCAAACCACCAACCTGACCATGGCAGAGATCGCCGCATCCTTAGGCTTCAACAGCCCCTCCCATTTCTCCTGCTGCTTCAAAAAAGAAACCGGCTTCTCCCCCATGCAGTTCCGGGATGAATAAAAAGGCCTATGAAGGGGCTGTTTCAAAACAACTTTTGTAGGGACCGGCGTCCTCGACGGTCCGTGCAAACAGCCTTAAAGAGCAAAAAATCGGCACGATGTGCCGATTTTTTGCTTAGGACCGTCCGGCGGTCCCTACAACGGATAAATAACGTTAGCGAGACAACCTCTATTGCGTATTATCCAAGACGGAAGGTCAGGGTGTGGGTTTGTTCTTTATTGATTTTCTGTATACCGGGCTTATGCTCCCATACATGGTCGGTGTCTACCCGGTCAGTGGTGCCGATCCAGGGCTCGATGGCGATCAGGGACATCCGGGTGGGCACGCCCCACAGGCACAAATGGGGGAAGCCCTCAATACCCATTTCCACGAATCTGCCGGAGGCCTTGGATTTTAAAGTGACTGTCTTTGCCTGCATGCCCTCAAAGAGCATGGGGCCGCCGTCAAAGAAGTGATCGTGGAGGGGAATTTCGCAGGTATTATCAAGATAAGTGGTCTTATTTCCGGTCAGCAGGCGGGTATTATCCTCCAGCTCCAGCTGCATGAGCTGCTGGGGCTGGCTGAAAACGAGGCTGTAATCCTCCGCCTTTTCGCCTAAAACCAAGGGGCAATAGAAGCCGGGGTGTGCGCCCAGGCAGTAGTACAGAGGCTCTGTACCTTCATTGACGACCCGGAAATTCTGAGTCAGCATATCTCCACGGAGCAAAAATTCCACCTGCAGGCAGAAGCTATAGGGGTAGTACTTTTTTGTTGTCTCATTATCCCGCAGCTCCAAAACCAGCCGATCTGCAGTCTGCTCCACAAGGGCAAAGGGCAGATCGTTTGCAAAGCCGTGCATAGTGGCAGGATAGGTTTTACCGCCGATGATGGTTCTGCCGTGGGCGATCCGTCCCGGATTAGGAAACAGCAGCATGGAGCTGTGGGGCCAGGTCTCATAGCCCGGCTGCCACAGGTACTGGGCATCCGCCGCCTTACTGTAAAGGCCGGTCAGCTGGGCACCCACCTGCTCAACAGTGATCCTTAAAAGGTCATTTTCAAGTACATACATTGCTTACACACCTTCTTTACAATTCTCTATAAGCCTTGCAGCCATAAGCCTGCCCAGCAGCAGCTCTCTACCGGAGTTACTGCCGATCTCCATCAGCTTTTCAGGGCAGTCAAAGCCTTTTTTCAAACGCTCGAAGGGGGCATCTATGGTCATGGCTATAAGATAATCGGCACTGACAGCATTGGTCCGCTTATGTGCATAGTCCTGCACTGTTCCACACAGGGCCACTGTGGCATTTGTATTCCGGAGGGGGCTGTGGCGCAGACCGTAAATAAGCCCTGCCAGCACATCATCCCCGGAGGGGGTCAGCCCCTTACCCAAGCCCAGCAGTGAAATGATACTGCTCCGCATTGCAGCCCGGTCATAGTCCATGATAGCGGTATACAGCTTTTGAAGCAAGGGGCTCGCTATTTGGCACTCCGGGGGAAGCGGACGGTCTGTCAGCAACAGACCAAAGCCTGTACCCGGGTCATTTTTTAAGGCCTGCAAAGCCGCTGCATAGTCAGGGGTACAAATGGCGGTATCATTCTGTGCATCAAATACCTGTATTTCCACATCCGGCAATATCAGCTTTCCATTTCCGCAAGGTATTTTCTGATTCTGCGAAAGCTGCAGCTGTCCATCTATAGAAATACCGTTTGAAATAATACCAAATTCATTGCTGCATAGCTGCACACGGAAACCGCAAAGCTCCACATAGGCCGCTTTGCTTGTTATAAGCTCTACGGTGGCTATATTCCCCTTTTTTAGCAGATCAACGATATGCCCGGGTGCAATACCGGTCATTTTAAAAATTCTCTTACGCAGGAGGCGACCACCGATTCCTCGTCGGTTTTCAGCCGCCACACTGTCACCTTACTGTCAGGCTTGCTGATCTTGTCGTCTCCCCTGCCCTCGTTGACTTCCTCGTCCAGGGTAACACCCAAATAGGTCAAGCTTTCGCAGACTCTTTTACGCAGCGGGGCGCTGTTGGTACCGATGCCGCCGGTAAAGACCAGTGCATCCAGGCCGTTTAAGTAGGCGGCGTACATACCGATGTAGCCTAAAATGTTATCACACAGGGTATCAAAGGCAAGCTGGGCATGCTTGTCGCCCTTTTCAGCAGCTTCCAGCACCAGCCGCAAGTCGTTGCTGACACCGCTAAGGCCCAAAAGGCCGGACTTTTTGGAGAGGATTTCCAAGGTCTCGTCCAGTGTATAGCCATAGTGGTCCATGATGGGCTTTAAGCAGAAAGGCTCAAAGTCGCCCACACGGTTATTGTTAAACAGACCCGACTGCAGGGTGGTACCCATGGAGGTAGCCACACTCTTGCCGTCTAAAATGGCGCAGATGGAGGAGCTGCCGCCCAGGTGGCAGGTGACGATTTTTCTTGCATCGGGCTTCAGCTTTGCAACTGTCTGTGCAATATACTGGTGGGAAGAGCCGTGGAAGCCGTAACGGCGAATGCCCATCTCCTCTTTCCACTGATAAGGCACGCCATAGGTTACACGCTTTTCCGGAATGGTATCGTGGAAGCTGGTCTCAAACCGGGCAACCTGGGTAAGGCCGGGGAAGCGCTTGCGGATATCCTTCATGGCGTTTAAGTAGATGGGGTTATGGGCAGGCGCAAAGGGCGTTACCCGCTCCATTTCCGCAAGCAGGGCATCGTCTACCAGGCAAGTGCCGGAGAGGCTGCCGCCGTGAACCGCCTTATAGCCAACAGCGGTCACATCGTCCAAATCCCGGATAATGCCGTCCCGCTGCAAAATCGCAAAGCAGTGGGCAAAGGCTGCGCCGTGGTCCGGAATGGGGGCTTTACCGGAAAATTTCGTGCCGTTTTCATAGGTCATTTCGTAATAGCTTTCGGGCGCACCAATACTCTCCAGCTCGCCGGTGGCAAGAACATTGGTTTTTTCGCCCTCAAAGGCATAGAATTTAAACTTGAAGCTGGTGGTGCCCAGATTCATTACAAAAATTTTTTCCATTAGTTTTCTCCGTACTTCTCCACAAATGCAGTCATGGCCTTTTCAAAGCATTCCATAGGAATCCGTGCCATACCGGCACCGATCAGGCCGCCTTCCTTATTGAACATACCGCCGTGGATCACCGGACTGATGCCGGTCTGCAGAACCTTACGAATATCAATACCCACAGGCAGGAAGTCGAAGTCCATGTTGGGGATGGGATAGTTATAATTCTTCTTAACGCAAATACGCTCCATTTCCCGGGTCTGTGCAATGGCATCGGCAAGCTTCATGCCCCGGAGGTTACAGACAATGGGAGAAGCCGCAGCAGCAAGACCGCCCAGGCCTGCACATTCCACCACACAGCTATCACCACACCAGGGAATCTGATCGTCGATGGTGTACTGAGAGGAGGTATACTTGCCTTCCATCATGGGTGCAGGCGCAGTAAACCACTGATCGCCCAAAGCCGCAACCTTAATACCGAATTCCACGCCGTTTCCGCACACTGCAGTAACAACGGTAGAATACTCTCTTCCCACATTACCCAACTGGGCTGCACGGCTGGCACCCTGACCAAAGCAGTGGAAAAACCGGGGTGTTTCAATAATATACTGCATGGAAGCCAGCACCTGCTCACGGGGCATATCCAGCTTCATCATGTCCATGGTGATCTGATGCTCAAACAGCAGGTCTGCAGCAGACTGCCGGGTGTGGTTTTCGTCACCCATGACCATACTTTCAGCAAGGATTGGCTTAATGGGCACACCGCCCATATTCTTTGCGCACTGTGCCATAGGGGGCAGCAGGTAGGATGCCATATGCCGCAGGTTTTCCGCAATACCCTCGGAATAAAGACCCCAGCCACAGAAGCCTCCCTGATGGACGATGCCCTCTGCGGGGAAGGTGGCTGCCACCTTGCCATTGTTGCGATCCTTAATAACGATCATGGCAACACTCTTGGTGATGATGCCGGTGCCTGCGCCAACGGTGTTGGTATCCAGTGCAGAGATCATTTTGATCTTGCCGCTGTGAATCAGCTCCAAAGCCTCTTCCTCCGTCTTTGCCCAGCCCTCGAACAGGCAGGCAGAGACCATGCCCCGCTGATGGAGCATGACCATATCCTCAAAGGAAATGGGCGGGCCGGAGTGGGTGACGGTGTAGTCCTCCAGGCCTTCCACCACCTCACCTGCAGGACGGACATCCACCCATGCAGGATCAGCCTCAATGATCATATCAGCCGCAGCCTCATTGGCTGCATCAATTTTTTCAGCAAGAGGGCCGGTTGTCACATATTCCAGCTGCCGGGCCACCTCTTCACTGAGCTTTACCGGGGGACGCCAGTCGATCTGTGTAACCTCGCAATCCTGCTGCACAAGGGCATCGTAAAAAGAAGAAATACCTAAGTTTACGATTTTCATGGATCCTTACCTCCTGTCCAGTTCATTCATCATGGCAGAGGCCAGCTTTGCGCTTTGGTAGTTGCTCTTTGCCACGATCACACCTGCCTTAGTCAGCAGCTTTTCTTTTTCTGCCACATTCTGAGGATCTTCCGCAGAGCCACAGATGGTAGAAATAAATACGATCTCCGGATGCTTTGCACATTCCTCTGCAAATGCGGTAATGGGGTCAGCTGCCACACCGGGGCCGGTGATAAAGTCCAAAAGCACCACGCCCACCTGGGGATCTTCCAATTCTCTGCACAGCCGCTGCAGCCGCAGACCGGGATCAAATACCGGATGGGGTGCTTTTGCAGTAAAGTCCTCTGCGCCCAAGTCCAAAATGGCATGACCTTCGCTCTGCTCGGAATCTGCAAGCTTTGTGCAGTAGCGGTTGGACAGGTTGGAGTACAAGGTCACACCGGCATTATGGGCGCTGAAATACTGCAGTGCCTCCTCGGTAAATGTACCGCCGCAGTACAGGCCACGGAAGTACTTTCTCTCAGGAGAAAGGCCGGCAACAGACTTTTCTGCCAATGCCGTAATTTCCTCATCGGTCATACCAAAGCTACCGGTCTTGCCGCCGGCCAGCTCCACAGCCTTTAATGCACACTCCTCCAAGCTGAATGTACCGTAGACCTTATGG
Organism: uncultured Oscillospiraceae bacterium; assembly: GCA_964392535.1. Lineage (GTDB taxonomy): Bacteria > Bacillota > Clostridia > Oscillospirales > Oscillospiraceae > Faecousia. Next base: position 19,090 of record CAYMPY010000005.1, on the reverse strand, counting down.
CCCTCAAAGAGGGTCTTGTCGCTACCCAAAAATACGGCAACGACCGGCTTTTTACAACCGTCTGCAAAGGTCAGCACCTTATCCATAACGCCCAGGTCCGCCAGCTTGGAAACCAGCACGATCACCTTGGTATTGGGATCACTTTCCATGCGGCGGATACCCTCCAGCATGGTCAGGCCGCCAACCTGGGGATACAGATCCCGTCCGCCGGTACCGATCAGGTTGCTGACGCCAAAGCCGCACTTTTCAATAATGCAGCCAACCTCCTGCGCACCGCTGCCGGAAGCAGCCACGATTCCAATAGGGCCGTCCTTCAAAATAGAGCCTGCGGCCAGAGCCACACCGCCCAGCACCGCAACACCGGCATCGGGGCCCATGACCAAACGGCCTAAGGAAAGACCCAATTTTTTCAGGTGCACCTCTTCCTCAATAGACACATTGTCACTGAAAATGAACACATCCATGCCCATACGAAGTGCCTTTTCTGCCTGCTCCGCTGCATATTCACCGGGCAGAGAAATCTGGCACAGATCGTAATGCTCTTTATTCATATCGATCTGATCCAAGGAATCATAGTGTACAAAATCGCCCACATCCTTGCGGTCGATAATGTTCATCACCAGCTCCACTGCTGCATCACAGGTTTTTTCCTCCGGTGCAGTAACGGCGATCACCAAATCGTTGGCGGTCACATCAGCAGGCAGTTCATAGCCTAAAAGCTTCAGCACCGCCTGGTTGGCAGGGGTGGCCATCATAGCCTCCGCATTCTCAACACCCTGAATGGTCTTGATCCGGTCCGGGATGCCCATAAGGCTCACCGAATCCACATATCTTTTCTTTAAAACAATTACTTTCTGCATAATGAATCCTCTTTCATTTATGAATCAGTACGGTAGTGGCAGCCCAGGCTTTCTTTCCGCTGGAGTGCTGCCACAACAGCAAGCTTTGCCGTCAGTGTGTCGTTATACAGCCGCCAAATATCATAGCAATTCTCATGTTCCGCCAGTGCTGACAGCAGGTTTTCCATCTCTGTCAGCGCCTGCGTAAGACCCTGTTCGGTGCGAATGACACCCATGTTGGTCCGCAGCTGCTCCTGCAGCTTTTGGCGCAGGGGCTGAACATCCCGGTTCTCATTTTTCTGAATATCCGCAGGTCCGGGGACGAAGTTTTTAAATTCTTCCACTGCTGTTTTGCCTGCGACCCGTCCAAAGACCATCACTTCCAGACCGGCGTTGCCGCCCAGGCGGTTTGCGCCGTGGAGGCCACCGGTGACCTCGCCGCAGGCGATGAGTCCCGGTATTTCAGTACGGCAGTTTTCATCGATGACCACACCGCCGCAGGTGGTATGGGCAGCAGGTGCAATTTCCACCGGTGTTTGCCGCATATCAATGCCGTATTTTAAATAGCGATCCAAATAAGGCTTGTAGATGGTGTTCCACATCTCATCGGGTACGGCAGTAGCATCAAACCATACACCGCCATGGGGAGTCGTGTTGCCCTTTTGGATCTCGGCTGCAATAGCTTTTGCCTGCACATCCTTATTAACCCGTTCGTCCATAAACCGCTGGCCGTCACCACCACGGAGCACTGCGCCCTCATAGAACATGGTGGTAATAATACTCTTGCCGGACAGCTGCGGGGGCCACACCGCTGCACTGGGCTCAAACTGGATAAACTCCATATCCGTCAGGCTGCAGCCTGCGAGCTTTGCCATGGCGCAGCCGTCACCGCCGATATCGGCAGAATTGGTAGACTCCGGGAACAGCCGTCCAAAGCCGCCGGTAGCTAAGATCACCGTACCGGCATAGAGATTCTCAAAGCTGTCGGTGTCCTTATTATAGCACCGCACACCGATAACCCGACCGTCCCTTTTCAGTAGCTTTAATGCTCTGTAATTGTTGTGACTTTGGAATTTACCGGTAAACCTTTTATGAAGTGCATGCATCACCACCGGGCCGGTATTGTTGCAAATTCCGGCGATCCGGGGCACAGACGAGCCTAAGGATTTGATCAGCTTTTCATCTACTGCAAGACCCAATTCCTCAAACCATTGGGGCAGCTTGAAACTGTCGGTGCACAGGCGGCTTACCAGTTCTTTTCTTCCGATACCGTAGCCGGAGGCCACTGTATCTTCGTAAAAAAGCTCCTCGCTGTCTCCCTCCCCCACCGGCAGACAAAAGCCGTGGATATAGGGCGAAGCGCCGCCGCCCCAAGAGAGCATATCCACTTGAAGATCACTGTTTTTCGTAATCTCATAGGCAGCAGCATAGGCTGAAAGACCGCCGCCTATGATTAGAATATCTGTTTTCATTCCCAAATGCCGCCCTTTGCCATAGAGCCTACATTTTTCACAAACAGCCGCAGGAACCGGGGGTACTTTTCTGCCGGGAAGGTCCAGCTGAAGTTTTTCTTTCTCTCATTAAGCTCTTCATCGGAAAGCTCTACATGGATGCTGCGCCTTTCCACATCAATTTCGATCATGTCACCCTCACGGAGCAGACCCAACGGGCCACCCAGTGCCGCTTCGGGAGAAACATAGCCGACGCTCAGGCCGGAAGTACCACCGGAGAACCGTCCGTCGGTAATGACGGCGCAGGTCTTATAGAGCTCGGGGTCACCCTTCAGTTCCTCCTGGAAGGTAAAGGCCGTTGTACCGAACCGGGCCTTGAGCCCCAAAAACCGCAGCACACAGGCATCGCCGGGCTTTACCTCACCGTTACGCAGGGCAGCCAGGCCCTCTTCCAAAGAGTCAAAAATTCTTGCTCTGCCACGGAAGCGGTGAAGCTCCTGGGGCACAGCGGCGATTTTCAGAATACTGCCCTCGGGGGCAAGATTTCCAAAAAGCACGCCCAAGCCGGGCTCCTGGGAAACAGGGTTTTGAAGAGTACGGATCACATCGTCGTTATACTTGGGTGCAAGACGGTTATTCTCCTCCAGGGTATGACCGGTAACCGTCATACAATCGCCCTTTAATTTGGGCATCAGCTCCCGCAGCAGCGCACGCATACCGCCTGCAAGCTCCAGGTCCTTCAGGCTGTAAGGACCGCCGGGGGCCAAATGGCTCAGCAGCGGAATTTCGTTGGAGGCCTCGTCAAAGTACTGCCACCAAGGCAGGTCGTAGCCTGCTTCGTTGGCAATGGCCGGAATATGTAAGATCAGGTTGGAAGAACCGGCAACGGCCATATCCATTTTAATGGCATTTTTGATGGCATCCACGGTCATCACATCCCGGGCCTTGATGTCATGGTTTACCAGATACATGATCTGCTTACCGGCCTCATAAGCCAGCTTATAAATGGCAGAGCCGGTGGCATCCATAGTGGCGTTTCCGGGCAGGGTCATGCCCATAGCCTCGGCCACCATACACATGGAGTTGGCGGTGGTCATGGAGGTACAAGCACCGCAAGTGCCCCAGGAGTTTTCGATCAGGTCGTTATACAGGTTCATATCCATAGCACCCTTATGTGCAGTGCCTACCTTGTCCTGTGCATGGATGTGGAGCACCTCCTCACCACGGCAGTGACCCAAAGGCATATAGCCGCCGGTGACCAGGATGGTGGGGATATTTACTCTTGCCGCACCCATTAAGTGACCGGGCACGATGGAATCGCAGGTACACAGCATCACCATGCCGTCAAACATATTGCTCTCGGTGGTCAGCTCCACCTGGTCGGCAATACAGTTCCGGCTGGGCACTTCGATATACCGGGGGTCTTTCATGACCATGCCGTCACAGACAGCGGTGGTCTGCACCTCCACCGGCAGGCCGCCTGCCTCCCGGATGCCCTGCTTTACACGCTCGGCCAGCTTGTCCAAATGGACATGGCCAGGGTTATACTCATTCCAGGAATTGACCACACCAATCAAAGGCCGCTGCTGCTCCTCGGGGGTGTAGCCCATGCCGCACATAAGACCCTTGCGACACTGGGAGGCCTCGCCGAACTCCCAGTTGCTTCTCATATCTTTATATTCTTTCATTGTTCAAAATCCTCTTTCATCACTTCGATGGTACCGGAAACGCTCTGTCCGCCATCCACGCGGAGAATTTGACCTACAATATACCGGGTAGTCTCCTCACCGGCTAAGAACAGAATAGCCGGTACAATATGCTCGGTCTGACCTAAGAAGCCCACAGGAATTTTATTCAGGAAGCCTTCCAGATGCTCCGGCTTATAGCGGTCGGCCAGCTTGGTCATAATGAGGCCGGGGGCAATGCAGTTGACACGGATGCCGTACTTGGCAACCTCAACGCCCAGTGCCTTGGTGAACATCTCAAGACCGCCCTTTGCTGCACAGTAGGGCAGCATTTTCCGCTTGACCCAGGTGATCATGCCATGAACGGAGCTGATATTGACGATTCTGCCGGGGATATTATTTTTCTTCATGTTGTCCACTGCCGCCTGGGCGCAGTAAGCGGCGGAGCTGAGGTTTAAAGTAATCTGCTTGTCCCAGTAGTCCAGGGGCATATCCTCAAATTCACCCTTGGGGATCTGCAGTGCGCCGCCGGCGTTATTGATCAGCACATCGATGGTGCCGAAATCACCCAAAAACTCTGCCATCAGCTTTTCGCAATCGGGCCGCAATTGCAGGTCTGCCTGGTAGATCCGGGCATCAATGCCAAATTCCAAACACTGCTTCTGTACCTCCTGCGCACTCTCGGGGTTTTTGCAGTAGGTGATACCCACATTGTAGCCTTCGCGCGCCAGTGCAATGGCAGTAGCTGCGCCGATTCCGTGGGAAGAACCGGTAATCAGTGCATTTTTAGACATTATCCATTCTCCTTTAAATGTTCCGTAACGGTATAAAGTGCCATAAAAAGCCGATCCGGCATACCGCAGCCGCAGGTTTCAATTAAGGCCTTTGCAATTTCCGCAGGCTCTAAGCTTTGATTTTCTTTTACAAATGCGCCGTAGGTATCCACTCGGCTGCGGCAGTAGGAAAGCACCGTTTTTGGCTGGCTGCTTACATAACCGATGCCGTCATAATCGTGGCCGCAGAGGATATTTTTAATATCCATTTTTTCTAATTTATCCAGGGTATAGAGGTAATCGGGCAGACTTTTATAAAAGCCTACACCCTGGCAGATAGTGCCGTTGCCCTGCAGACTATCGCCGGTGATCAGGGTTTTTGTGGGAATATCCAACCAGCACACGCAGTCATTGTCGTGGCCGGGAGTGTGGATCACCTGCAGGCGGTCTGCCAGAATATCGCCGTCTTTTAAACGAATATCCACTTTTACGCCCTTTAAAAAGCATTGGGTTGCAGGAGAATGTGCAGGGAATTTGGTACGGGTTGCAATGGCATAGGGCACCGGGTCTTCCACCTTGGGTGCTGTGCCTTCATAGGCTGCCACTTTAAAATCCCCCAGCTGCCGCAGGCGGTAATTGCCGCCGATATGGTCACCGTGGCTGTGGGTGTTGACCACATAACGGATATCCGAAATGCTCAGACCCATTGCCTCCAACGCAGGCATGATGCACTCATCCACATCGGCATCTACAGCGCCGGTATCAATCAGAATGTTCTCCTTGCCGGTCAGCAGCACCACACCGGTCCACACCGGCCCAAAGGGTACTTTCAGTAAATGGATTCCGGGAAAAATCTCGCAAAACTTCTCCACTTGCAAAACCTCCTTTTTATATATTCAGTATATAAAAATTATGCCTGCTGTTCAAGGCAGTAAAAATGCAAATACTATCAAAAAATACACATTTTTATATAAAAGCGGCAGGGGCGAACCCCAATGTCACTTAGACAATATGTAATGACCTTGCATTTGAAGAAACGTGGATTTACCTGTATAATGTAGGTATTCAAGACTACAAAGCAGGGATTACCGCATACAAATGGAGGTCATTACATATCAGTTAAGGTTTTGAATGATGTAAAAATTTTGTCATCCCGATCGCCACAAGCCCGACCGCCGCCGGTGGTTGAGGAAGGGAGGGCGTAGTGTGTGCCGCGGTCTGTGTGCAATGCAGGCGTTCGCGCCAAGGCGCGCACAGGGCGCCGCAAACGAAAGCCGAGGGATCTACGCACTTGGTTGACTGCAAAAGTCCATTTCGTACGTAGATCCCTCCATGCGCTCGCTTCGTCGGGACGACAGCGTTTTCTTAACTTAATGACATCGGCGCAAGCCCCTGCCGTCTCTTATATATATGCAAATTATTTTGCAGGTCTTTTATTACTCTTTCATAATGAGATAATACATACCGGCATAATTTGGACCAATGTGGAAATTCAGCCAGCCGTCCTCGTAGAATTTGTCCACCTGGCCGATATAATAGCCATCAGAATTGACGGACCATACTCGCAGTCCGGGTACATCGGTCTTAAGACGGATATAGGCATCGATGACCTCTACCTCGATAGGGCCGGTGCCGAAGTCCAACAGTTTCTCACCGTCAAAGCGGGCATCCCGGGTATGGGAACGGCCTACAGTGGTCATCAGCATACAAGGCGACTTCTCAATGGGCTCATCGGTCAGGGACGAAATGGCAATGGTGGCAAAATCCGTCATACAGTTCACCTGCAAACCGTCAAGCTGTATGCCGGCATCCTTGGTGGTCATCCAGCTTGCGTTTCCAATAAAGCCGTAAACTGCCTTGGTAAAGGGTGTATCCACCGCGCCGATGCGCTTGCTGACATCCCGCCACAGCTCGCCGGTATCGGAAACGATTTTATTGGGATCTTCCCGAACAAATTCCTCCGTGATAGGTCGGATATCTGTCAAATCAAAGGTTTCGGTAGTATCCAATACGGAATCTACCCGATGAATCTCCATTGCCGTTGCAGGCAGACATTTGGGATTACTGTTGGTATTTACATTGTAGGCACCGATTTTTGCACCTACTGTCTTTTGGGCTTCCTGCACATGGTTTTTACGAAGCATCAGTGCACCGTGGTAAAACAGGCCGAACTTACTTGGATCGTTCCAGCAGGTGAAGATACCCTCCCGGAACGGAACAGAGCCAATAGTAGAGGAGATGGCTTCTTTACCCAACGGATCATTTGGGCCGATGTTGGTGCCGTAGGAATAGGTATGGATGGTCATACCGCTCCAGCCCTGCAGACAGGCCACAGCCGGAAACCAAATAGGGGCCTCTGCCCGATAAGAATTGGGCCAGGGCATATCCCACTCACTCATAAAGAACGGTTTGCCGTGAATGCGGGTGGAACAGTGCTGCCACACCGGCGCATAGGGCACTTCCGTAATGGAGCGGTTGGCAGTGACCTTTTCATGCTCTTTCCATTTCCAGTCATAATAGTATTTATGACCGTCCTGGAAGTCCATATTTTCCTGGCATTTCACAAGGCCGTGGACCTTTGCCCAGTTGGTGCCGCAGATAGGAATTTTTACACCCACCTTATCACGCAGATAGTTCCGCATATTCTCAAAAAACGCTTTACACACATCCATGCGGAAATGGATCATGGGTGCATCGGTGTTATAAATGGGACAGCCGTAGGCATCGTAGTCAATGCCCCGCTCCTTAAGCCACGCATCAAACATCTCCCGCAACATATTATCGTAATATTCGCTGCGCTTGCTGTAGAGGGCATGACCTGTGTAAGCACCAAACATATCGTTTTCATTGGTAATGTCCAACAGCACAAATGCGGGATCGTCCTTGTAAGCAAGGCCGGTATAGGGGTTATAGTGATTCCAGTAATTACAAGCGTATTCCTTCTGCAGCTCGATCATCACAGGATCGTACAGTGCAACACACTTCATATTATCCGACAACAGATCCGCATCCCGGACGCCATCACCGGTTTTGAATTTGCGGTAGGTGGTCACATCGGTGATGATATAAATACCCTGCTCCTTCAGGCATTTGATCAGATAGTCGTGGCGTTCCATGCACACCGGGTCAAAATGGCGGGTATTTTCCAGCCATCTACCGGCAGTAAGCCGGAAGATATTAGGCGTGGCCCACTCTGCATCCATCTGATGAAAGCGGACAATATTGCAACCGGCCTGAGCCAGCCGCCGTGCCACCGCTTCTGCGTAAGCATGGTCCGGGAAGCAAGTCGCACCGTTGAATATCACGCCCCAGAATTTTGCAGGCGTGCCATCCTCAAATTTCAGCTTATCCCCATCCACCTGACAAAACCCGTGCTTGCCCGCAGGCTTTTCATCTTCAAATACCCAGGAGATATCAATAGGCATACGGTCCGGGTAAAACCGCACAGGAATATAATTAGACATAGTAACACCTCTTATTCAAAATTTTTTACATCAAATTTCCAGGGTGCTCTTTTGCGGAAGGGTGTCTTGAATTTTTTAGTCAGCACACCTTTTTCTTCCAAGTGGACATAGCATTCAATATCACAGCTGCGGCCGCAGATAGAGCATTGGTAGGCGTGTTGGGCCGGGGGATAGAAATAGATCTTATCCAAAATTTCTTTCGCTGTCTCCGGGGTCACCCGCACCTCACCGGCAATAATGGAAAACCGATCCTCCATGCCTGCAAAGGCATCGGGCGGCATAAAGGGATTCTTTGTACCGTTTGCGCCGTTATAGTATACTGCACACTGCCAGGGATCAACTGTTCCATCCTCCGCAATTGCCTTGCCGGGGCAGGCCGCCACACATTTGCCGCACTTATCACACAAATGGGGTGTGACCGACTCCGTTGCTTCCAGCTGCGTATCGGTCAGTACAAAGCACCAACGGACCATTGGTCCGAAATCATCGGTCAGCAGTGTATTGTGGAGGCTTTTTTCACCCAGGCCGCACTTGATTGCGGCATCCAAAAAGTCCATCTGCACCTCAGCGGTTCTGCCACGGTAGATCGCATCGTAGGCAACCTCCGGGTTTGCGCTGTTTTCCTGCGCCATGATCTGCTGATGGCGGCGCTGAGGCAATGCCGCAAAGCCCTGCGCTTCCAGGAACATGGCTACCTTCAGCTGGGCCATAGGCATAACCGTTTCTTCCATGTTCTCTACCGCCATAGTGGTGTACTGGTAGTAGGTGCTGCCCTCCTCGATGCCACGGTAGATGCCACGCAGTACCCGAAAAGCTAAACCAATAACAGTCTTTGTATCGGGAAAAATTTTAAAAATGGGATCATCTGCTGAAAAACGGCTTGCGGGCGCAAAGCCCACTATATCAGCGCCCTGTTCTTTGGCGATGCGAATCAGTTCTTCTCTCATAATTTCAGTTCCCCCACTAAATGCTTATAACAGGCAATATCGCACTTTCTTCCGCACAGGCAGGGGCTGTAGCCCCACTGGGTATTGGGCAGAAAGTTCAATGCGGGATAAATAGCCCTTGCCGAATCTGCATCAAATCGCATTTCGCCCTTCAGGATCTCCTCTCGTTGGGGGTGACCCTTTAAAAAATCTTCGGTCATAAAGGGGTTAGACTTGTGCGCACCCTTATAGTAAACGCTGCACTGCCAGGAATCCAGAGTTTCCCCAATGGCATGGCCGGGGCAGGCAGCGGCACAAGCACCGCAATTATCGCAAATCGGCTCTTTCAAGGGCTCGTCACACTGCAGAGGCGCATCTGTAATAATAAAGCAGTAACGCATAAATGGGCCATACTGTTTATTGACGATCTTGCCGCTTCTGCCCATTTCGCCAATACCGCAGCTTTTTGCAGCTTTACCGAAATCGATGATCACATCCGGGGCAGGCTTACCGGGCGCAACCGCCTGGGCATGGATCAGCTCATAGGTGTCCACCACCTCGGGATTCGTGGTTTTGTCGCCCTTGATCCGCAGGTTGGGGATCGCCTTCTGCAGGCAGGCATCGTAGCCGTGATCCTCGATCATACCGCCCATTTTCAGCAGGAAAATTTCCGCTAACTCCTCATCCATATACTTAACACCGATGGTTGTATAGGTATAGTACTGGTTGCCGTTTTCCATAGCCTTATAAAGTCCCTTTGGAACGGCAAAGCCAAAGCCGATGATGCACTTGGCGTTTGGAAGGATCATTTTCGGGTCACGCTGAGGGTTTTCTTCCGTATAGACCTTACCGATGCCGCAGACGGTGGCACCCAGCTTCCTTGCTTTTTCCTTGATTACTTCACTTGTCAGCATATCCGTCCCTCCTCATCGATCCAGCTTCCAGGCCTTGCCGGTCCGAAGCGGCTCTTCAAATCGGCCCTCCATGCAGCCGCCCTTCTTTTCCAGCATGGACACACAGGCCCGGATGCAGCCGCCGCACTTTGCCATATTGTAGCCTACCCAGCTGGGGAAATACCGCTGCAAAGCCGTATAGACCTTCATAATCTCCTGCTCGTTGGCAACATCCGTGACGCCCTCCATCAGATCCAGCGCACCACCCTCGTTTTTGTCCCAAACCTCTTTGGGGACAAAGGGGTTATAGTACCGGCCTGCGTGGGTATAGAAGGCATAACACCGCCACATATCAATATCACCCCACTCGATAACCTTGTCCTCCAGCCTGATGGACACGGTTTTCCCGGAGTTCATAGCCGGGATGCACCCACCGGGACACTCCCGGACACAGGCACCGCACCTGCGGCACAGGGGCTTACCGCTGTACATCTCATCATACTCAAGCTCCGCATCAGTAAAGATGAACGCCACCCGCTGCAGCGGGCCAAACCGGGGTGTCAGCAGCATTTTACTCCAGCCGATCTCACCAAGGCCGCAGGCCACCGCCGCAATACGGAATTGAAACTGCAGATCCGGGGCAACATTGCCTTCTCTGGTGGGGCGGGTAAACTGCACACTGCGGTGATGGGCTGTGGAGGTTTTGGCATTTTCGTTAATTTCGATCTGTTCCTCCGGGGACAGGGTATTTCCAGGACTGCCGTCCATATCGGACACCACTCCGCGGGCACCGGTATTGCGGTATACAAAGGCCTCATAGCCTGCGTCCTCAATGACCTTACCCACCTGATACAGCACCGCCGGGGCAAATATCTCATTGATGCCGCCATAGGCCATGGAGGGGTACTGATAAAACTGCGTCCCCTCCTCAATGCCCCGCTGAACACCTCTGGGAATACGGAACACAAAACCAATACAGCTTTTTGCCTCCGGAAACAGAAGCTGCGGATTCATTTCATCCGGTGCGCCGTCAAACCGGGACATGGGCGCAATGCCGCACATATCCGCACCGGCGGCCAGTGCCGCCTGTTTGATCATTTTTGATGTCAGCATAAACCTTCCTCCTGTATTTTTACAAGCCGCAGTGGCTCTCCGTTTTCGAGCACATAGGGATAAATGCTGTGGGCGGGCTCTAAAAGCTCCAGGACATTGCCCACATACCGGCCTTTTATATAGCTCTCCAAAACAAGCTCCGGACAGCGGTGGACACGGGTAGCCAGCTTCATGGCATCAAAATAAGGCTCGTATTTGTACACATCCTCCGGCCGGATAAAGCTGGTATCCTCAATAAGGCTTTTATGATGGCCAGGGTCTTTTAAGTACGCCCGACAAAGTCCATGAAACTGATAGGCATTGTCCATTTTGGCGATCTCCTGCTCATGGGATACCAGGTTATCATGGAATATGTGGACAGAGCAGTGATTAAGGCAGCCGCTGTTTGCCAAGATATGCAGCTTCTTGCCGTTTTCCCTGCACCAGGTGCTTAATGCTTCAATTCTCTCAAAGTCCCGATTCAGCTCACGCTGCATATAATAGCTGTCAAAGTACTCCGCCAAATAATCCATACCCTGAATAGTGCCGATGCACATATTGACAGAGGCCCGTGTTGATATTTCCGGGAAATTGGCCTTTATAAATTTAGCGATCAGTGGTGATGTGGTGGTCACCGATTCCAGGCCGAATTGTTCGGCAATGTACTCCACGGTCTGCCCCACCCGATTAAAAAAGGCCCTGGACTGGCTGTCTGCTCCGTAACAGGTGGCGTTAAACAGCAGATTCAGGGGGATGCCTTTACTGCTCAGCACACGAAGGATCTCCTGCCGGTCCTGCATAAGCTGCCAGGGAGAATAGTTTTCGCTGTGCAGTTGGCTGGAACGCCCATTGGGAAAGTCCCCCCAGGAGAAGTAGACCTCCCGGATATGGTCTGTATGTTCCAGGATACACCGGAGCAGCTCCGGTCTCATATTCTGAAGTCCTGCGGAAAACTTCATATCCTGACCTCCTTATCAAAAAACAAGTATTCTATCAAAAAATGACTTGTTGTGATTTTTACTTTACTATAACAGATTTTCGTGATAGAATACATTCACAAAACAATGATGCTTTTATGGAAAAGCAACTTTTTGGAGGGCCTATGTATTTGAGTGCCTTAAATCCCTTTCTGCGTTTTGCCGCAGAGGTCTGCCCCAGCGGTTCTGCCTGGATGGTCAAAGTAACGGATTGCAGAATCTTCTATGTAGAGGAGGGGGCCGCACAAATACATATCGATGGAGCTGTTCTGTCCCTGCAAAGGGACAGCCTGTTTTACTGTCCCGGAGGCAGTATATACACTGTAGTGGCCCAACCGGGGCTACGGCTGATCTGTCTGAATTTCGACCTGACCCGGGAGCACGAACAGGAGCTGCAATCCATTCCTGTCTGCGCACATCAGCAACAGTGGGCACAGTTACCGGTGTATTTCAGCCCAATAGAAGACAGCAGCTTTTTAAATCGGCATCTGCTGATAACGGATGGCTTTCGGATGCGCAATGCCATTTTGGAGCTTCAGCAGGAGCATAAAAAAAGCACACCCTATACGAGTATGCTTACAGGAAGCCTGCTGAAAACCCTGCTGCTGCGGCTTCATCAGCTTCCCCAGCAGGAGCTTCCGCCCCAGCCTACAACGGTGCTGGCCTATATGCGTAATAACTATAAAGACCCCATCACCAATCAGCAGTTGGGCGACCTTGTGGGGTATCACAAGCACCATTTAAACCGCACATTTTACACTTTCACCGGCATGACCCTTCACGAGCAGTTAAATAAAATCCGTATGGAGCAGGCTGAGCATTTGATCCTCAATACCCAGCTGCCCCTCAGTACCATTGCAGAAGAAGTGGGCCTATGCTCCTATCCCCATTTTTCAGCCGTTTTTAAAGCTGCCTACGGCTGCTCCCCTGTCCACTACCGGCAGCGACACCAGGCCGGAATATAAGGAGGTACTTCCATGCTCGCCATCCATCGTTACCGCTTTTTGATCGGCACGAAAATTCCGTTTACCCAATTTCCCGGCATTGTCCACAGCTTTTTACAGCAGCAAAAGCTGGAATACAAGCAGTTCTTGTATTATTTTGAAGACAGCTTTGGCGCATTACCTAAAATTCAAAAGGATTGTCCCTCTGTTGGGCCTGTTCGCAGTCGCACCGTAAAAAACAGAGAAGAATTCTATATTTCCAATATTGAAGCTTCTACACCCTGCACCCATGATGAAATCATGGCACTGATGCCCAGAATTCACAAACGGTACGGCTTCAGTGAGACCCACCTGATCTATCAGGATGTAAACTTTTTCTCCCGGAATATCCCCGGGATCACCAACTCGCCCGGAAACACCCCCTCTTGTTTAAAGAGCACCAGTATCACCTGTTACCGAGACAGCGTATTTCCCTGTTGGAGCAGCATTGACCTGCAGCTCGTCATTTACGACGGCGAACAGTTATTTGATCCTACGCCATATTTGGAGGCCATGAAGCAGCTTTTACCCGGTATACGCTATATGCAGTCCGTGGAATGCTGCATGACCCCATCGGAGCAGGCCGTATACGATGCCCTGAACGGGGATGCAGAACCCATGCTCCAACAGGCTCGCACACTTTTTAAAGACTGGCTTCCGGAAATTTCCCTCACCGACTCTCCCCCATTCATTCCCAAATTTTCTGCCGCACCTGTGGTCAAAAAGCTGTGTAAGCAATTTGGCTATACCTACGTGGATTACCATTACAATACATTTTTCTTCCAAAAGCGCACAAAAAACGGCCACTACATTTTGCCGGATATCGATATTGGTCCTATGTTAAAGGCTGTTACCATAACTGTTCGGTTTAAGGGTGTCGGATTTGAGCACTGGCTCGGTTCCACATATCGGCAGCCTCAATCTCAGGAAGAGCTGGAACAGGAGCTGCTGCAATTCTTCCGGGCTCTGTCCGCCTTTGAGCAAGAGCTCCTCCCGGCGCTTGATGCCCATTTTCCAAAAACCCCGGCGTGGTTTAAATGATGATTGAAAGACGGTGAACATTATGAAAAAGCTTTACGATAAAAGTCCACTGGGCTTTGCCCTGGTGTGGATCGGTCTTTATGTGGTCGTAATGAATATTGCGCTGCAGATCTGCGGCGGCTTTGATAACCTGGCCGGTAAAACTGCGGCACAGCTGCTTGTGCCGGTGGTTTGCATCAGTATTCTTGCTGTGGCCGCTACCCTTTGGATCATCCGCAACAAGCTGTCTGACCGGTTCGGTCTGTGCCGCTTTAAAGGAAGTTTTAAATCCTATTTGTGGTTTATTCCCCTGATTCTTATGTCCTGCATCAATTTTAAAAACGGCTTGGCCGTGCCTGCATCCATTGCCGTTTCCCTGCTGATGGCGGTCAATCTGGCCTTGGGCGGCTATGTGGAGGAGCTGATCTTCCGTGGCTTTTTGTTCCGTGCCATGGAAAAGGACAAGCTCTCCACCGCCATCATCGTCTCTGCCGTCACCTTCGGCGTGGGACATATCGTCAATTTGGCAAACACCGCCGACACCCTCGGCGTTGTGCTGCAGGTATGCTACGCTATCTCCATTGGCTTTATGTACACCGTGATTGTCTATAAGGGCGGCAGCCTGTGGCCCTGCATTATTAGTCATATGCTGGTAAACGGCACCAGTGTGTTCGCCCCGGAGCAAGGCCCGTTTACGCAGCTTGCGCAAAAATTGTTGGGTATTCCTGCCGCAGGCCCAATCTGCAGTGCCGTACTGATCATTTTACTCTCCGGCGGCTATGCCCTGTGGCTTTGGAAAAAGGCAAAAGATGCTTGACAAACCCTTCCTGCAGCTGTATTATTGTATCAGGACACTAACACAAAGGGGCTATGGTACATGAAACGGATTTGCTGTTTTTTAATGATTTCGGTCATATTGGTTTTACTATGCAGCTGTTCCCAAACCAGTGTTAGCGCAGGTCAGACCGTTACACTGACCTTTATAACAGATTTTACGGAGAATAATAAGAACATCCAGGTCACGCTTACCGATGAAGAGGCCGAAGAGGTCATTTCCATTTTAGACGGAAACGTATACGATCCTACAGGCGGTGTTCCCTCCTGCGGTTTTAGCAACGACATTTCTCTGAAAGTTGGAAACCGCACTTATGCCATTGCCCGTGATACCTGTAATTACATACAGGACTGCGGGAATTTGAAATACTTCACCGTTTCAGACGAGGAAATGACTTACATCCATGAGCTGTTCGAAAAATACGGCGGAGAATTTCCTTGTATTTAAGTCTCGCGAGAGGCGGAACGCCTCCCCTACATATATTATTTGACATAAACGGAGCTATCTCATGCATTTTGAGATAGCTCCCTTATTCTTAATTCATTTTTTCAATCAGCTTGCTTCAAATTCGCCGGAGCCGGTTCCGACTGTAAGGGCGTAGGTCTCCCCTTTTATAAGCTCTGGTGTTGACAGAATGACTATGGCAAAATCCAGCTCCGGCGCATAGGAAATGATGGTATTACCCTTTGAATCCTTCAGCACAATTTGCGTTCCGGCTGATTGATTGCCCACCTGTAGCGCAATAACGCCCTGTGTGGAATCGCTGAAGCTCTGGGCCATCATGGTAGAACCGGTGCCGATAAAGGTACCGCCTGTTATGACGGCACTGCGATCATAATCCAGAACGGCTGTATCGCCTCGTGTTGGGCCTGCCAGTATTATATGGCCGCCAAAAATCTCCAGCGTTCCATTTGCATCAATGCCATCACCGGATGCTTTAATCTGAAGCGCACCACCGGAAATTTTGATGCTGCCATTAGAGTTGGAGGACATTCCACCGGGGCCGCCCCGGCCGCCGCCAAACATGCCATCACGACCGCCTGTGAAACCGCTCTGATCCGTACCACCTGCCGCATTAAGTCCGTCATCGTCGGCTGTAAGCTTTATATTGCCGCCCCGAATATCGATATGCAGAGCCTCCAAGCCCTCATAGCTTTCCGAAATATCCAACTGGCCGGAAGTAATCGTCAGCGTTTCCTCCGCATGGACTGCATCATCACCGGATGCAAGGCTGAATACACCGCCGTTAATGATCACAGAAACATCGCTGTGCAGGGAATCGTCCGCAGAATTTACAGTAATCTGACCGCCCGAGATAAGCAGGCTGTTTCCGGCCTTTAAGCCCTTCATACTGGTCCCGGAGGCTTCCGTGGAAGAACTATGCACATTATTAACGGCCCTTCCACCGGGTCTGCCGCCGCCCATATAGCCGCCGAAGGAATCCGAATATTCCTTTGTTGAATTTATACTGCCACCGCCAACAAGCAGGTCGATGGTACCGTCTGCGATCTGCATATAGGAGCTTGCCATAATGCCGTCACCCTCGGCTTCTGCTTTAATCGTTCCACCGGAAATGTAGACAAAGCCCTGGGCTGCATCGTCGTTATGCTCCGCATGAATGGCATCCTTTCCTGCATCGATGTTCAGGGTAGCATTGGTAATCCGAACGCTGTCGTTTGCATCCAAGCCGTGGGAGGCAGAATTGACTGTATAGCTTCCGCCTGTAAATACCAGATCATCCTTGCAGACAATACCGTGACCGGCAGGTGATGTAACCGTCAGCTGGCCGTTTCCGTTCAGTGTCAGATCCTGCTTTGAAAACAGAGCAGCATCGATATTATTGTCATCTATGGCAGTAAAGCTGCCTCCGTTGGCAAGAGTATTTGTCGTGCCATCGGCCAGTGTTATGAATACCTTGTCTGCCTCTAAAATATAAAGCGCCGCCGAGGTTTTACTGGTAATATTCACGCCCTTAAACACAAGCTGTAATTTGGCTGTATCCTGTGCATCAACGATCAGCATGCCATCTGTCAGCTCGCCGGAAATAATATAGGTTGCCTCTTCGGTGAGGGTCACTTTAGAGCCGGAAATTTTAACACTTCCTGCGCTTGCAGCGGCTTGCGTTTTGTCCAGCTTGACCGTGATCGCACTGCGCTCATCATACTCCGGCTTTTGATCACGACCCGAAAACATATCTGCATCGGTTTTGGAAAAATCCACCGCCTCCGGCGCTGCACCGTTGCCATTGTTCTCCACATTCAAGCTGCTGTTCGAACTGATATTGCCTGCGCTTGCTTCATTTACTTTTCCGTCACAGCCCGAAAACAGGCCTATAACAAGCATAAGCACCAACAATCCTGATACGACTTTCTTCATACAGATCACCCATTACAATTCTGTGCCAACAGTATCCTGTTTAGACACTGTAATTTCAAGGTTTCCGTTTCTGCAGCGGATTTTATCGATCATTTCTTTCTCCCTGGCAGGTTTGGACAGTATCACATCATATGTGAGCTTAAACATACTGCCCATGTTGGTGGTCTTAACACGGATAAGCTCGTACTTAACCGTAAACTCGGCAAAAATGTCATCAAAAACTCCGGAATAATCCAAATCCTCCGGAATCGTAATTGTAAATGTCTTAAAAATCTCAGAATTCTTTTTGGTGCCAAAATCCAGACGGTTGTAGAGCACAAACATTGCACACATAAGGATCGCAAATAAAACTGCGAAGCCCAGATAGCCCATGCCTGCAATAAGCCCGGTGCCCATTGCCAAAAACAGCGCGCATATTTCTTTTGCCGTGCCGGGAACACTGCGGAAACGAACGAGGCTAAACGCGCCTGCCACCGCAACGCCTGTTCCCACATTGCCATTAACAAGCATGATCACCACACAAACGACTGCAGGCAGTAACGCAAGTGTAACGACAAAGCTCTTTGTGTAGCGGGTGCGATACATATATGCAAAAGCCATAACGAGGCCCACCGCCAAAGAAACGCCAAGACAAAGGAGAAAATCGGTCACGCCGATCACTTCTGTCAGCTCCGTATCAAATAAACCTTTAAATAACTGTTCAAGCACCTGTTATTACCTCCGAACTGGTGTGTTTTTCCACTGTGTGGGTTTGGGGAAAAATCAGCATTTTATATGCTGTGCCGTATTTTGAAAAAGTGGTTTTATATATTTTTTCTTTTGATAAAATCGCTGTCATCCAAAGGGGAATACCACCACTGCATTTGATTTCCATCAGCACCATGCCTTCCGGTAAAATCGGCGTGCCGTAAACCGCAGAAGTAAGCGATAAGTCATCCTGTCTGCAAAGGACGGTATCATCGAAGGTTACACGAAAATCACTGCCGTCACCCGAATAATACGCTTCGCGCTCATAGGAGAGGAAAACTTTTGGGCGAAGTGTTCCGTACAGCTTCGTAAAATAGTCGATCTCCTCGGATATCTGCGTGGGTCTGTCAGGATGCGTTTCACCGGACAGCCACGCCATTGCCTCCCCATTGGGCAGTGCCATCCTCCGTTTATACACCACACCTGCGTATTTCTTTTTCAGCTCCACAAATACCGGAGCATCCTGCATAACCTGACTGTAGCTGCGAACTCGTAGTTTTTCCTTATAGGCAGGCTTTTCAATGGATCTGCGGACCAACAGATAATTGTCTGTATCGTAATACAGATTGCGAATGGTCGTTCGTCCGTACCGGTCCAGCTTCATGTACTGCTTCATGATCCCAAGAACCGTTTCCTTTTGTTCAGCCGTCAACAGATATTTCAGCTCGTATCTTTTGAAAACAGTCTGTACCCGTTGCTCCTTGTTCTGCTTGTGCATTTTAAAACAGCCCTCCACTTTTATAGGGCTATTATACAACTCAATGCTGAAACAAACCTTAAAAGCCGAAGCGTTCTTCAGTAATAAAATACTTTACAGCAAAGCAAAAAGGCTATTGTACACCCGCAAAAGATTTACTTGCAATATTATTTTTTCCATGATAGAATACATCTGCCACACAAGTTTATAGTTTGATCCGTATGGGGAAAGTGTTTTTATCTTTAATAAACGGCACAAAGTATAACAAGTGTGCCTGTGGTCTGACGGTATCTTCGGATACCGTCAGATTTTCCATTTTATATCGATTTTTT
>CAYMPY010000004.1:0-38252 GCA_964392535.1 uncultured Oscillospiraceae bacterium | reverse complement strand
CATCGGTGCCCTCGCTGAGTTTGATCACACCGGCCATCAGACTGTTGGTGTTGAGCATATGCTGAACAGTGGCAGCGTCGGTCACCTTGTCCATCTGATCCTCGGGCAGCAGCAGTGCAGCAGCCAGGTCCTCGGCATAAGCCAGCTCATAGGTGTAAGGACCGCCGGTGTACTCGGCGCTGAAGTGACCACCGATAGAAGCGGGCTGGTGCTCAGCACCCATGCCGACCCATGCGTACTCCAGAATCTCCACAGCAGCGGTGGTGTCTCCAATTACCAGCTCATCCTCAGCGGTATCACCGGCGGTGATATCCTCTTCGACAGCTTCGCCGGTGGTATCCTCCACGGTCTCCTGGTTGGTGGGGTCAGTCTTATTTTCAGTTTCATTCTTCGCAGTGCCACAAGCGGCAAAGGAAGCGACAATGGCCAAAGCCATCATCATAGCAATCAGCTTTTTCATGGTTTTGTCCTCCATTTTTTTGATTTTAAATATTGTATCAGCAGTATTGCGCCGATTCCAAGGCTAAATCCGCCCAAATCGATCACAACATCTGTTACACGAGGTCCGCGGCCGGGAACAAAGCACTGGATCGTTTCATCGATACAGGCCGTGCAAACACCCGGCAAATAGGCCAGTATGGGTTTTCTTTTGCCCATCAGCAGATACCAGCACCACAGTGCGCCAAGGCTCGCAAACTCCAGCACATGAGCAATTTTACGCAGTAGTCCCGTGCCCTGTACGGGTGCTGCTTCTCCATCACGCAGAAAGAACAACAGCAGCCGCTTTACAAAGCTACTGAAGGCTGCGGAGGTCTCCGCAGGCAGCAGGGAGTTGCCCCAAATAAAGGCAACATTTGCAAGGATCAGCGCAATACACAGCCGCAACCGCTTTTTGGAGCTCACCATGGCAATAAATTTAAATGCTCCAGCAGAATCTTCAGACCCAGCAGAATCAGCACGATGCCGCCTGCCATCTGCGCCTTTTTTTCATACTTACAGCCAACGGCGTTGCCGATCTTCACGCCCACAGTGCACAGACCACAGGTGATCACACCTATGAGAGAAGCGGCCAGCCAGATATTGACCTTGTCCACCGCCATGGAAATACCGGCGGCCATCGCATCAATACTGGTGGCAACAGCCATAACGAACATGGTCTTTACCGACATATCATCGGTATGCTCCTCGCAATCACAGCCCTTACTGAATGCTTCCTTCAGCATATTGCCGCCGATGATCGCCAGCAGGCCAAATGCCACCCAGTGATCAAAGGCCTCAATTACGCCTGCAAACCAGGTGCCTAGGAAGAAGCCGCCAATAGGCATGATCGCCTGAAAGCTGCCAAACCAAAGGCCACAGATAAGGCCCTGACGGTAGGTGGCCTTTTTCATAGCAAGGCCCTTGCACATGGAAACCGCAAAGGCATCCATACTCAGTGCCACTGCAAGCAACAGCACCTCGGTAAATTCAACTAAGTTCATTGATCCTCCGCAGAAGCCTCGATCGGGACAGATCATATCAGCTGGCTGTCCTTTTGTCAATAGACTTCATAAAATGTTTTATGATTTCCGTAATTTATTAAGAAACCTTGAATAATTTCGACAGAAAGTTTCGTTTTCTCAGAACTTTCTCCAAACCATCTTGTCAACCACACCAGTGTAGGACTGGATCAGCTTGACCACCTTGGAGGACACATTTTCCTCCACATAATCGGGAACAGGAATGCCGTGGTCGCCGTTCTGATTCATGGTAACGGCTGTATCCACAGCCTGCAGGAGGCTGTTTTCATCAATACCGGCCAGCACAAAGCAGGCCTTATCCAGTGCCTCGGGCCGCTCGGTGGAGGTGCGAATGCAGACCGCCGGGAAGGGATGACCAACGGAGGTAAAGAAGGAGCTCTCCTCCGGCAGCGTGCCGCTGTCGGACACCACCGCAAAGGCGTTCATCTGCAGACAGTTATAGTCATGGAAGCCCAGGGGCTCCTGACGGATCACCCGCTTGTCCAGCTCAAAACCGCTGGCCTCCAAGCGCTTACGGCTTCTGGGATGGCAGGAGTACAGGATGGGCATATCGTACTTTTCAGCCATTTTATTGATGGCCGTAAACAGAGATACAAAGTTCTTTTCTGTGTCGATATTCTCCTCCCGGTGGGCAGACAACAGGATATACTTACCCTTCTCCAGACCCAAACGGGCATGGACATCACTGGCTTCGATCTTCTCCAGATTCTTATGGAGCACCTCGGCCATGGGAGAGCCGGTCACATAGGTCCGCTCCTTGGGCAGGCCGCAATCAGCCAGGTACCGGCGGGCATGCTCAGAGTAGCACATATTCACATCAGAAATAATATCCACGATGCGGCGGTTGGTCTCCTCGGGCAGGCACTCGTCCTTACAACGGTTACCGGCCTCCATATGGAAAATAGGAATGTGCAGCCGCTTTGCGCCGATAACGGACAGGCAGGAGTTGGTATCACCCAGCACCAGCACCGCATCAGGCTTCAGATCCACCATCAGCTGGTAAGACTTGGCAATAATATTGCCCATGGTCTCACCCAGGTCCTTGCCTACAGCATCCATATAGACCTCAGGATCGGCAAGCTCCAGATCATGGAAGAACACGCCGTTGAGGTTATAGTCATAATTCTGACCGGTGTGGGCTAAAATGGTATCAAAGTACTGGCGGCACTTGGTGATCACCGCAGAAAGGCGGATAATCTCCGGGCGCGTACCCACAATAATCAGCAGCTTCAGCTTGCCGTCATTACGAAAAGAAGCCATTATTTATTCCTCTACTTTCTTATTTTTCAAAAGCCCGAAAACTGCCTTCACAAGGCCCTTGATCTCAGGCAGATAAATCAGCAGCTGCACGGCTATGGCCGCCAGCGAAACAACATACTTTACAGACATGTCCAAAGAGGTTACCACGGCCTGGGCCGTCAGCACACCGAAGGACAGTGCCATTTTACAATAATTTGCCCGAATACGCAGGAGTCTGCGGACATTCACCGTCCGCACAAGCCAGGTAACGAAGAAGCCTGCAAGCGTAGTATAGGCCGCAGCCATCACCCCGCAGCGGGGAATCAGCACAATATTGAGGCCAATATTCAGCACCGCACCTACAGAGGTGGATACGAACAGCATCCCGGTTTTCTTGGATGCGGAATAAACCGAAGCCAGCACGCCGGAAAGGCCGGAGAACATATAGGCAACAACCAAAATCGGCACATAGCTCCATGCGATAAAATACTCACCGGCAAACAGCACATAGCCCAAATGCTTGGAAAAGAGGATCAGCACTGAGCTGATGGCAATGATAAACACGGTTACATAGCCATATACATTGGAGACAAATTCCTCATTATCTCCGTCACCGTGGCTTTTGATGGCAGAAATCTGCCAAGCCTGGGTAAAGACCGTGGTGATGGCCGACATGATACTAGGGATCTTATATGCAATGCTGTACACACCACTGGCCGCCACACCGCAAACTGCGATGATCACATACTTATCAGACAGCTGCATGACCCACCAGGCCACGGTGGAGGGGATCATGGGGATGCTGTAGCGAAGCATCTCCTGCAACAGCGCCTTGGAGCAATGGAGCTTTGTCAGCTCCTTTCCAAAACGACCGCAGATTATTTTATGGAAAATACAGACGGTATCAGCTACCATAATGGCCAGCAGATACCCCTCTGCCTGCATTCTCAGAACTACCAAAAAGAAGATATTTGCGGCAATCAGCACCACAGTATACAAAATACCGCTGACCGCAAAAAGTCTTGTTTTGTCCAGGCCTCTGGTGTAATTGGACAGGCAGTGATTCAGGCTGTTGAGAATATATACGCCCACAATCCATAGCCAGTAGTCTCCCAAAAAGGCCCACCGACCGCCCACAATGCGCATCAGCGGCCACACACAAAGCATCACAGCACTGCTGATTGCAATCAAAAGCATTCCCACAGACAGTACCTGCTGTTTGCTCTTACTGTCATCGAGTGCAAACCGAAGCACCGCTTCAGAAACCAGCAGTGTCAGGATCGGCACCAGGAGATTGGTCATGGTGGTGACTGTATCCACAATGCCGTACTGCTCCGTAGAAAGGATATTGGTGTAAAGCGGTACCAGGAAAAACACCAGGATCTTGGAGCCGAAGCTGCTTAAGGTAAACAGCACAGTATCAGACAGAAGCTTTTTATACTTACCTGTACTCATGGTTTTCTGTTACTGCACCACGGGATCAAAGAAGGTATCGGGCTTTGCAGGATCAAACTGTTCGTTAGCCCACATAACCGTCACCAGGTCCTTGGTATCGCTTAAATTGATAATATTATGGGTATAACCGGGCAGCATATGTACCGCCTGGATATTCTCACCGGCAACCTTAAATTCCAGCACCTCGTCACTACCGATTTTCCGTTGCTGAATCAGTGCCTCACCGGAAACAACAATGAAAAACTCCCACTTGGTATTGTGCCAATGCTGGCCCTTGGTAATGCCGGGTTTTGAAATATTTACGGAAAACTGGCCGCAATTCGCGGTTTTCAAAAGCTCCGTGAAGCTGCCACGGTTATCCACATTCATTTTAAGGGGGAAGCAGACCGCCTCTTCGGGCAGGTAGCTCAAATAGGTAGAATAGAGCTTTTTTTCAAAGGAATTATAAGGGATTTCCGGCACAAGCAATGTTTTCGGCTGCTCCTTAAAGCTGTGCAGCAGCTCTACGATCCGGCCCAGGGTCGCCTTATGGGTCACAGGGGCATAGCAGTATCTGCCGTTTTCACCGGGGACAGGGTCCAAACCCTCATAATCGCAGCGATGGGGCGCACCCTTCAACGCACAGAGCATTTCATCAATAAGATCATCAATGTACAAAAGCTCCAGCTCTACAGCAGGGTCATTGACCTGGATAGGCCGGCCACCCGCAATATTATTGCAGAAGGTGGCTACCGCACTGTTATAGTTGGGGCGGCACCACTTGCCAAACAGGTTTGGAAAACGGTACACCAGCACCTTTGCGCCTGTTTCTTTGCCGTAATCAAAGAACAGCTCCTCGCCGGCCAGCTTGCTCTTGCCGTAATCAGATTGACCGTAGCGGCCGATCAGCGTAGCCTGAATAGAAGAAGAAAGCATCACCGGGCAGGTATTATTCTGCTTTTTCAGTGTATCCAGCAAGGTGGACGCAAAGCCGAAGTTACCCTGCATGAACTCCTCCTGGTTTTGGGGACGGTTTACACCAGCCAGGTTGAAAACAAAGTCCGCCTCCCGGCAATAACCCTCTAAGGATGCCGGATCAGAGTCTATATCATATTCAAAGATCCGTTCCACCGTCAGACCGGTGGTGCGATTTTTTCCATCCCGGATGTTCTTCAGATTCTCGGTAAGATTTCGGCCTACAAAGCCTTTTGCGCCTGTAATCAGAATATTCACAGAATCACTCCTTAAACTCGAAGCTCAGACCAACGGCCTTCAAAGAACGGTCATAGCTGCTAAGTCGCTCATTGGACAACAGCTTCAGGTTCTTCTGCTCTTTTTTCAGCTGTTCCCTTTTAAAAAGAAGAACATTGAACACACGGACGATCCACATAACAGGCAGGAGGATTTTCCATTTCTCCAGTATGGGATAATGGGTGCACATATGCTCATAGGGCAAAAACAATGCACTGCGAACACGCTTATTGCGCATCTTCTGTGCGCTTTTCCCGTCGCTCATTTCCCGCAGACCACCGGCAGCAAGGTGATCCTCGGCAACACCGAACTCACCGCTGCGAAAAATCACATCTGTGATCAGATCGGTAATTTCTGTCTCCGGGGCATCGTTGAACCAAACCTGCAGTGTATCACAGATATTGTTATAAAACTCCAACAGACGGAGCTTCTTCAGCTCCCGATCCATATAAGCCTTGTCCATATCCGGGTGAGCCTTGGAAAACACATACAAATCCAACATATGCCGGATGCCCACGCCGCCGTCTCTGTAATGCTTGGCAAAGTGGGTAAGCAGATAGATCATATTGTCCTCATTGGACATCACATAACGGCAGGCTCCCTCCTTCTCGGGGCGACCCAGCCGCCAGCCGTCACCGTAATAAGCCGCATAATCCCGGTTGTAGGAGGGGATCAGCCGTTTGTGCAGCTCCAGAAACAGATTCTTATTCTTCCACACCAGCTCATGGTCGCTTTCATACGCAAATACAAAACCCAGCTGCTCCATGATGGGCTTGATCTTTTCATACTGCTCCATGCGAATGAGAATATCCGCATCACCCATGGTCCGCAGCTCCCGGCTGGGGAAGTAAGGCTGCAAAACCGTACCTTTTACCGGCATATAGTCGATGCCATGTTCCTCAAAAGCTGCGCATACCTTGTCAATGGTAAAATACTGCTTCTCTGTAACATTCATGGTGGGGATCAGGTAGCGGAACAAGCCCTGCATGTGTTCTGATTTTTTATCTATGCCACAGTACACTGCGCCGTAGTACACAAGTCCGATGATCTTATGACGCAGAGCCTCTTTGGCAGCCAGGCCTATGCTAAACCCATCCGGCAGCACATAGGGACTTTTATCAAGCGCACTTTTTATAAGTGTAATGACACCTTTTTGCTGTAGATTCATTGGCCACTCTTTCCTTCCCAACTCTCAATTTCATCGCGGATATACTGCAGACTCAGCAGCTTCTGCTGCACCTGCTCCACAGTCAGAAGGTCCGTGTTATTGGAATTAAACTCGGTCAAGGGATTACGCTCCACATCACCGTGCTTGAAGTACTTGTCATAGTTGAGGCCACGCTTGTCACAGGGCACACGGTAGAACTCGCCCATGTCGATGGCATTTGCGCACTCTTCATTGGTCAGCAGAGTCTCGTACATCTTCTCGCCATGGCGGATACCGATGACCTTGATCTCATGGTCCGGCTTAAACAGGCCGGTAACAGCCTTTGCCAGGGTCTCAATAGTACATGCCGGCGCCTTCTGCACCAAAATATCGCCGGAAGTGCCGTTTTCGAAGGCAAACAGAACCAGATCCACAGCCTCATCCAGGCTCATAATAAACCGGGTCATGGAAGGCTCTGTGATGGTAATGGGGTTACCGGCCTTGATCTGCTCGATCCACAGAGGAATTACAGAGCCACGGGAGCACATAACATTGCCGTAACGGGTACAGCAGATCTTGCTCTTTTCCGGGGCTACGGTCCGGGACTTGGCAACGATCACCTTCTCCATCATGGCCTTGGAGGTACCCATGGCATTGACGGGATAGGCAGCCTTATCGGTGGAGAGGCAGACAATGTTCTTAACACCGGCCTCAATGGCGGCAGTCAGCACATTTTCTGTGCCCAGCACATTGGTCTTGACCGCCTCAATGGGGAAAAATTCGCAGGAGGGCACCTGCTTCAGGGCAGCGGCATGGAAAATATAGTCCACACCGTACATTGCATTTTTCACAGAGGCAATATCCCGCACATCGCCGATATAGAATTTGATCTTCTCCGCCACATGGGGCATTTTTGCCTGGAACTCATGGCGCATATCGTCCTGCTTCTTCTCGTCCCTGGAGAAGATGCGGATCTCACCGATGTCAGTATCCAAAAAGCGGTTGAGGACCGCATTACCAAAGCTACCGGTACCACCGGTGATCATCAAAGTCTTTCCATTAAAAACGCTCATATTACCTCTCCTCTTGCTCCAACAGGCTCAGAATTTTATTTTTTACAAGGTCATAGGCACGGTCATTCATGCCGCCGTTGATAATAATATCGGCATAGGCCTTGGTGGGTTCCACATGCTTATTGTGCATCGGTTTAACCGTTGCCAGGTACTGCTCGATCACACCGTCCAAATCTCTGCCACGCTCGCAGATGTCCCGGCGCGCTCTGCGGAGGATGCGCTCATCCGCATCGGTTTCCACATATACCCGCATATCCATGATTTCCCGTAGCTTGGGCTCTGCAAAGATCAGAATGCCATCAATGAGGATCACCGGCTTGGACTTGATCTCAATGACCTGCTCACTGCGGGTGTGCAGAGCAAAATCGTAGACCGGACACAGCACATCCTTGCCGTTTTTCAGATCCATGATCTGCCCCACCATCAGGTCAAACTCAAAGGCCTCCGGGGCATCATAGTTTTGCTTTTTCCGCTCCTCAAAAGGCATCTCGCTTCTTGCGAGATAGTAGTTATCACAGCTGACAAGGGCTATATCATCCGGGAAACGGTCCTTAAGTCTCTTGGCAAAGGTGGATTTTCCCGAACCGCTTCCACCTGCAATACCGATCACAAATACATCGTTCATTATCTGCTCCTTAGGCTATTTCTTTTTTGGGATCACGCCTTTGAGCATGATCGCTTCCAGCATCAGCTTTGAGTTTTCCTTCAGCGCCGGGATAAACAGCGGTAGCACAATAGATGTGAGAATCTGGGTAACCAAAGATGCCATAGCCGCACCGGAGGCGCCAAAGCCGGGAATCAGCAGGAAGTTGAGTCCCACATTCATAACAGCCGCAGACAAATAAATATATTTCAGGTACTTCTGTCTGCCCTTGCATACAATCCAGCAGTTTCGGGCCACACCCAAATAGGAGAAAGCCGTATACCAGGTGACGATTCGCAAAGGATTGGCCGCAGGTAAATAGTCTGCACCGTACAAAATATATATAATCAGCTCCGCAAAGATGCAGAAAATGACAGAAACACCCACCGAGACATAAAACACAATGCTGTAGAGCAGTCTGTTTCTCTTTTTAAACAGCTCTTCATCTATTTTATAGGCCTCCACAATCGTGGGGTATATAGAATCGATAATGGCCTGCAGCACAAAGCACCACATGGCGCAAATGGCCGTTGCAGTAGAGTAGAAGCCAACATCCGCACCGCCCAGCATCTGCTTGAGCATCAGCTTATCGGTCTGTCCATAGATGGCAACCATCATGCCGGACAAAATGAAATGATAGCTCTTTTTCAGCAGGCTGCGGCCATATGCCCAGGAAAACCTCAGTGGCTTTCCGTCATGCCGCTTATAAGCAATAAACAACAGCACCGCCACACAGATGTAATCTACAGAGGTCGAAAACGCAAAGTACTGTACGTTTTTATTCAGAATCAGTAGGATAATCTTATAAACCGCTGTCACACCGTAGGCTATCAGACTCACAATGGCAGTGATTTTAGATTTAAGCTGCGCCTGGAATCTATAGTGGAAGGCATCAAATATATGGAACACCAAACCCACACAGGACAGAGCCACAACCGCAATGGTTGTAGGTTCATCTGCATCGATAAACCACACGATCAAAATGATCACACCTGCGGACATCAGGCTGGAAACAGCCCGAAGCACCAGGGTTGTTCCTAAAACAAGGCCTTCATCTTCAGGTCTTTCCACAAATTCCTTTACCAGCACATTGTTGATACCCAACGTACAGAAAGCCATGAAAAACGCTGTAAAGGCCGAAGCATAATTGATGAGTCCGAAATTGGACGGGCCCAAAAACCGGGCAGTAAGCATTCCCACAATCAGGCTGATAACCATCTGTGCGATTTTGCCGCCCATGATCCATCCGGCATTCTTCACTGTCCTGTTGCGAAAAATATTTGTCAGTCGCATAAAACCATGTTGCCTCCAAAGTATACATCACGAAAGAATACCGCACGATCAATCTCTAAAGAAAATATCTCTTGTGTAAACCTTTTCCAATACATCCGCAATTTCGTTGCTGTATCTGTTAGCCAAAATAACATCCGACAACCGCTTAAACTGTGTCAGGTCATTCACCACCTGATAGCCGGCATAAGTACTTTCCTTAATGGTAGGCTCATAGATCACAACATTGATACCTAAGTTTTTCAGGCGGCTCATCACGCCCTGAACGGAACTTTGACGAAAATTATCACTGTTTGTCTTCATAGTCAAACGGTGGATACCTACAATTTTCGGGTGTTTCTCCGCAATTCTCTCTGCTATAAAATCCTTCCTTGTTTTATTTGCATCCACAATGGCTGTAATAATGTTGTTCGGAACATTTTCAAAATTTGCCTTCAGCTGCTTGGTGTCCTTAGGTAAACAATAGCCGCCATAGCCAAAGGACGGATTGTTATAATGATCGCCGATCCGTGGATCTAAGCAAACACCTTCGATGATCTGCCTTGTGCTAAGTCCCTTTATTTCACAATAGGTATCCAGCTCGTTAAAATAGGATACGCGCAGTGCAAGATACGTATTGGCAAACAGCTTGATCGCCTCTGCTTCTGTAACAGAGGTTAGAAGCACCGGCACCTCATCCTTCAGTGCAGCTTCCTTCAGCAGCTGTGCAAAGCTCTGTGCTGCTTGAAGCAGCTGCTGCTCCTGCTGGGGACAACCAACAATGATACGGGACGGATACAAATTGTCATAAAGTGCTTTTCCCTCCCGGAGAAATTCCGGAGAAAAGAGAATGTTGCCGCCGTTATATTGTCTTCTCATCTTCTCCGTGAACCCAACAGG
This sequence comes from uncultured Oscillospiraceae bacterium, assembly GCA_964392535.1. Taxonomy (GTDB): domain Bacteria; phylum Bacillota; class Clostridia; order Oscillospirales; family Oscillospiraceae; genus Faecousia. Next base: position 27,776 of record CAYMPY010000004.1, on the reverse strand, counting down.
GACTGTTGATTTGATTACAACAACCGCCTCAGGATTCACAGCCACGGCCTGTCTAATAACCATTTCCACCGTAGAGGTATCAAAGTAGTTGCACTGAGAGTCATAATTGGTGGGCGTTGCTATGATAATATAGTCTGCATTCTTATACGCCGCCGCTGCATCCATGGTTGCTGTTAAGGACAGCTTTTTCGTGGCAAGGAAGTGCTCGATTTCCGTATCGGAAATCGGCGAAATGCCACGGTTAATCATGTCCACCTTCTCCTGAATAACATCCACAGCTGTAACAGTATTCTTTTGGGAGAGCAGAACAGCCATGGATAAACCAACATATCCCGTTCCGACAACAGTAATATTCATTCAGTCATTCCTCCCGGATGTTTCTAATGATTGTACTGCCAAGCAGCTGTACAGAAATTTCTTACTTTCCTCCGAGTGTGCACTTTGGTACATTGCAGCATAATTTTCCGGCTTCAGCACATCCTCAAGCAGAACCTTGATTGCATCCGTGTTGTCCTCATACAGGAATCTGCAGTTGCCACCAATATCACAGTGGTGCATTCCATGGAAATGCCTAAATACACAAGGCGTTCCACAGGCCACCGTTTGCTCCCACATAACCGAATGCTGTCCGGGGAAGAACACCAAATCCGCAGCAAGAAAATAGTTATATGTATCGTCAGCAGAAATCCAGCCGATCTGCCGGATCTTCTGATTGTGGGCAAGCTGCTCAAACACAGGCTTTACTTCCTCTGCCGGATCACCAAACACAACAAGGCAGATATCCGTACGATCCATCTCTGAAACAGCCTGCATCAGTAGATGAATATTTTTCTTTTTGTCAATTTTGCCGCCTGTAACGATCAGGAAACTATGTTCTGGAACATTGTGTTTCTGTCTGATCTCCGCCCTGATCCGATCACGACCTGCAAAATCAATTTTGGCATCATCTGCGCCAGCCGGAAGCACGTCCAGCTTCTGCTTGTTAATACCAAAAATCTCATTAGCAAATTCACACCGCCATGGTGTCACGCCATATACCTTGCTGTAATAGGGCTGCATTTTCTTATTCAGCCAGCGGACAGCCTTTCTGTACAAAGCGGTCCTGACCCTCTTGGCCAGGAGAGGAGCACCAATATTGTAATCCAGGTGGTTATCTGCAATCACTTTGCATTGTGGGTTCTGTTTCAGGTACTTCGCAACCCGCAGAACCGAAAAGCTACCCAGACCATGTACCATAATAAAATCCGGTTTGATCTCCTCCAGCAGCGGTTCGATTTTGTACTGTTTGAATATACTAAAGAAACTTCGTGGCCATTTGCGCTCATATTCCAGACGAACCACACGAAATCCGTCCGGAGATACATAATCACAGGTTGGAACAACCTCAAAAGTGCCGCCGGGTCGATTTTCCGTATTTGTAGTAATGAGTGTAACCTGGTGCCCCAGCTGGGCCTGATATTTGGTAAGCAGGTTTTCCTGGTAACCCCAGCCTTCATTGTAAGGCGCTTGCAACGCAAGATGAACAATTTTCATTTTCTGCACGTCCATTGTAATCATTTTATCATTAATACCAGTTATCCCTCAGTAAAGGGGCTTTGCTGCACACGCCACTGTCAAAAAGGTCCGGATACTCCGTACCGCCACAGACAGCTTGGGCCAATGCTATAAACCGCTTTGCTGCATTTTCTGCATTCCACTGCTGTGTCATGGTTTCATAGGCCGCTTTACCCATTTGTGCCCGCTTTTGAGGGTTATCCAGCAACGACTTCACCTTTCGGTAAAGCTCCTTCGTGTTGCCGCTTCTGTAAATCAGGCCGTTTTCTCCGTCCTGCACCAAAAAAGGTACAGAGCCTACAATATGGCTGGCTACCACAGCGCAACCGCTGTTCATAGACTCATTCATCACAGCGCCCCAGCCCTCATGGCGGTCCGAATTAAACAGGAAAATTTCCGACTGCTCCATATGCCGCCGGACCTCCTCCGGGGACATGGCGCCCAAAAGCTCCACGCAGTCCCCAAGGCCTTCCCGTTCTATCATCTGTTCCAGCTGTTCCTGCATAGGCCCGATGCCGATCATGGAAAGCTTAAAGCTGTAGCCATCCTTTTTAAGCCGACGGGCTACCTCAATGGCAGCCTCCGGGTGCTTCAGCTCGATGAGCCGGGCTACCCACAAAATGGAGGCAGGCGTTTTTTGTGCAATTAAGGAATCAATATCCTCATAGGTCTTGACCTCCGGGAAGTAGCCCCACCGAAAGGCCTTGTTTTTATATGCGCCCACCCGGCTCAGGTCCTTGGAAGTGTAGGCACTGGCGCATAGCATATATACCGGCTGATACTTATACTGACCGTGCAGTATCTTCAGCTTCTTTCTGCCCTTGGGGCTGAGCGCATGCAGCAAGCCGTTTTTAAACACACGTTCCGAATACCGGAACACCGGCAGTCCCATCTTAATACGGTTTGCCGCAATGACCTCCGGTGCAGCACCGTGAATAATCACATCACTTTCCATGCACCACCGGAGGGCCTCGTTTTTCTGCTCCCCACTCTCATAGGCGCGAAGCACATATTCCTTCTGATGCATATCCGCATAACCAAGCTGTCTGCGAACCTGGGGAACCGGCATACAGGCCACAAAGCGAAAATCCCCCCCCAGCAGCTTATAAAAGGCCTCACAAAGTGCCGACTGATGGTGGTTCAAATAATTGGAAATAAATGTAAGCTTCATAGTTCTTGTTCCTTTTAAAGGCATCTCATTTGGAAGCCGTACTGTACAGCTGTGTCAGATTCCGGTCCATTCTCGCCGCCACCCCGTACAGGAAACAGAACATCATCAGCAACACCGGTTCTCCGGCGAAGATTGGCTCTATCATAAACTCCATATATATTGCCGTAAAAATACACAGCATGGTCATTCTGGTCTCAAACCGAACTTTCTTATTTTTCAGCAACCGAAGCAAAATCCTTGCGGAGCCCCAGACCATCATAATGGTAGCAATAAAGGCCAGGATACCCGCATCGTTGTAAATGTCCAAAAACAGGTCATGTGCATATCCGCCGACTCTTCTTCGAATATAATCTCCGCCCCACATATAAACAAACATATAGTTAAAATACCGGAGTTTATTATCCATGCGGGAATCTTCAGAAATATCCTGCGTACTGCTTTTAGCAAAGAATCGCTTATAAAATTCCGATTCCTCAAAATAGTCCTGTATATTAAACACGTTTGCCTGATAGCCTACGACCACTAAAACCAGCACCACAAGAACCGTCAGCAACGTATAGGTTTTCTTTTGTGCCTTATCACCGGCCACAATCAGATAAATCACCGCAACAACGGCTACAATCAGCAGCATCAGGAAAACGGTACGCGTGCTGAGAACCAGGTTGTACATCAAAATAACGACTAAGCCAACCACGGCCGGTATTCTCTTTTTGATGCCTGAATTATTTAAAAACGACGAAATGCACCAGCCCACAGGAACACAGGCAAGAGCAGCCTGGCCGGTTGCTGCTCTGACATCCTTAGACCAAATATCATTGGTATTTCTGCCTAAACTCGTCTCGCCTCTGTTGATATAGAAATTCATAGCAAAGTGGATAAAAAATCCCATTGCCACGATCAGCGTGTAATACCGGACCTTTTTCTCCGTTTTTTCCACACCTGCCGCATCCGGCGTTTCCAGAGCGGTCATTTCATAGCCGATCAGGAAAGCCATGGGCCAAACCATCCATTTGGTCATTGCAGATGGACCGGACAAAGAGTCCTTCCAAAAGAACAAGACCGCAACACACAACAACAGATGCGCAAACAAGCCGTCCACATAGTGCAGCCGGCCGGCTGTTACACAATACAGCAAAAAACCCGCAACCATAATATGCAAACCATACGCATAGAAATTCATACTCGCTAACAGAATGATCAGCAGGTACAGAAGTTCCCGCCTTGTGAACAGCTTTGGCTTTTTCTCCACACGTCCACGATAAGGGTAATTATAATTATTCATACGCATTTTCCTTTAATGCATCATAGTTTTAATAATCACAGCAGCTGTTCATACAGCTCCAAATACTGCCCAAACAGCGCCGCCTTATCAAAGCTCTGTTCAGACAACGGATGGGATGCCCGGGCCAGTATTTTTACCAGGCCCTGCAGGTCTCCCTGCTCCACCACATTTTCCTCCGGCACGCTTTCCACACTGCCGCCGGTGCGGTAGGTAATAACCGGCGTTCCGCAGGCCTGCGCTTCCAAATTAACTGTAGGATAGTTGTCCTCATAGGTCAGATTCAGGAACACATCAGCCGCAGTATATATCTGCGCCAGCTCCTCAATACTGTTTGTCCGGGCAATACCCACGATTTTTCCGGGAAGCTCGTCGATCTGTTTCTCACTAAGTCCGACTATCATAATCGCATAGGAATCATCCAGCATTTTGGAAAGCTTCAAAAAATCCGTCAGACCCTTTCGCTTATCCCAGGCAGAAGCCACACCCAACAGAATCTTTTTGCCCTCCAGGCCATATTTTTCACGAATGTTCCCATATTCAGGTTTAAAAACCGACAGATCAATGCCGTTATGAATAACCTTTACAGGTTGATCCTTCAAAAAGGATCGCTTCACCAGCTCCGCCAACCACTCAGAGGGCGTCACAATGGTCATGTTCTCCGGTTTTGTAAAGAGTGCTTTCTTTTTGCGGTAATTGGTCTTGGACCGATCTGCCAGAAGCGCAGCCGGGTAGGATTTATGCTGGATGCAATGATGGCAGCCTTCCAGCCATTTTCGGCAACCGGCTGCGGTAAAATACGCGCAATGTCCTGTGAAAGGCCAGCAATCGTGAAGGGTCCACACTACCGGCTTGCCGTATTTCTCTAAGAATCTAAACAGACGACCCACATGAATATAACAGCCATGGAGATTGTGCAGGTGTATAATATCCGGATTAAATTCCTTGATTTTTCTGATCAGACGGTCTGTCGCTACCGCAGAATTAAAGCCTGCATTATCAAAAAGCTTCGTAAATACCGCATCCTTTTTCAGACTCAGCTTGTTTCCGAAGAAGAAGGCATATTTTTCCAGCTTTTCCGGCGCACGTTCTCTGCCGTAGGCAATCAGGCATTGATGCCCCCGGCTGTCCAGTATTTGTGCCAGATCGGTACAAATTCTGCCGGTGCTCTTAACGCCGCAAACCGTATTAATCATGAAAACCTTCATTCCTGCCATTCACCTCACAATCACTGTGCTGTTTTTTCCATAAATTCTATAATGTTTCCGGCCTGGACACGGCCGTTTTTATTTTGTTCAATGAACTTCTGCGCAGCTGCGCCAAAATCCAACAATTCCCGGGGATCTTTGGACAGAATCTGTTTAAACTGTCCACTAAGTGTTTCCACTGCATTATCAGCAGCACTAAAAGTGTAACTGTAATACTCCTCCGGGATACCGGAAAGCCGGGTCATAAACAAAGGTGTGCCGGAGAGCATATACTCAATGACCTTAGATGGGAAGCTGTATTTTGTAAATTCATCCCGGTCATCCCGGACGTTGACAAGCAATGTTGCCTGTTTTTCATATTGCAGGATCTCATCTCTGCTGACCCGGCCAAAGAATCTGACACGGTTATCTGCAGCAGCATATTCTTTGATCTTATCCTGAAAATCACCGGAGCCAAACAGCCACAGCTGACTGTCGGGAATATCCGCCGACTGAAAAGCACGAATCAGATTATCCAAGCCATACTTTTCATTCAGAGCACCGGCATACATGATCACCTTGACCGGTGCTTTGTCCTCCAGTGTCAAAGTCCCTGTTTCCGCAGTATTGGCAATGCCCTCCAACACCGTATAAGGAGCATCCGGATTGATCACAGCCTTCATTGCCTCGGTCAGGTAGATATAGCCGTCAAAGCCACCCTGTACCTGTTCCGCCGCACGGACATAGAAACGGGACAATGCTTTTTTCACCTTGCCCACCCTGGAGACATTAAACATATCCCGGGGAAGATCCGGAATAATAGCATAGCATTTGGTATTATATTTTTTGCACAAGGACACAATACTTTTGGCAACCGGCTGATATGCCGAGTAGATGATCACTGCTTTTTCTTCACCGGCGTTTTTTTTCAGCCATTTCTTCAGAATTCTGCCGCTGGAAATACGCTGAGAAAGCTGCTTCAAACCAGTAATATTGACCGCGCTGATCCAAGTAGTTTTATAGCCGCTGTCCAATGTTTCGTGACGGCTGCCCCAAAACAGGTGTTTACTCTTTGGAAAGGCCGGAATAACCGGAAAACTGGCCGCCTCCAAATCAGCGTCATTTTCCCGAAAGCCTTTTAAAAGTGCCGTTTCGAAGGTAAACGGTGCCACCGAAGGCTTTACACGAAAGCTTTCGTACATCTGCATATACTGCGCTTTTGCGCATATAGTGCCAAAATACAGATACTTCATTACATCCTCATACCGAGAACTGTCTGCATAACGGTCAGCCAGCTGTCGGGGGCCGTTTCTGCCGGGACCTCCACCGGCTTTTTTATGATCTGTCCCGTTGCCACGCGCTTCATCAGTTCCTTAAGCTGCAGCGGCTGAAAGGGATCAAAAAAGTATGCATTTTCATAGCCCTTCAGAACTTCACGGGAAAAGGGGCAATCTGAAGCCAAAACCACCGTTCCAACCTGCCGGGCCTCAGCCAAAGGATAACCAAAGGTTTCAATGTAGGACGGAAATACCAAGGTAGAGCAACTATAATACTTCAATACCTGCTCATAGGGAATACGCCCCACACACGCTATCATACCTTTGCTTTTTTCTGCAGGCAACGTCATCACAACCTGATGTACAATCCCCTCCTGCTCCAAAGCTGCGGAGGCTTCCATCAAACACTGATTGTTTTTGTAAAACTGATTTGAAGTAGGGTAGAAAAAATTTGTAGGTACAAAGTACTCAACACGTTCTGCCCCAATATGTACTGTGGGCTGTACAACACGGACCCGTTCAGAATCGATGCGACATTTTTCGCATATTGCATCTTTCATCCACTGTGTTTGGGTCACGACCAGATCACTCTTTTTTGCCGAACGCCTGATAATGCGACCAATAAGGTGCTGAATAACCGCAGCTTTTCGCTCAACTGTCTTCAAAACCGAAAACCGTTTCACACTCTGAAATGGAATAGACTGATGAATGTATACAGCCTGGGGAGCCTTCACGCCAAAGGTAATGATATTTTGCAAAGACAGCACCACGTCAGGCTTCAGCTTGTTTATAAACCTTCTGCCGGTGACATGATCAAACAAAAGCTTCCGAAGACCGCTTTTTTTGATTTGCGGCATTGTAATAATCTTTACATTGTCGGTTTCCTCAAAATATCGGTCAGCAAGGAGAAAAATCCACTCATTTTCCCGATCATGCTCGCAAACACAATTATAAAAATCACGCAACACCGTCATCGCGCCACCTGTGCTGGCTGCTATATCATTCACAACGATACGCATTTTAGTCCGCTCCAAACGTCGAAAGAATCTGTTCACTGCTTTTTGTGACGGAATAGTTTTCTTCCAAGTATACAAAGCCCTTTTCGCCCATAGGTGCAAGCTCTGCCTTGCAGGCTTCATTTACACAGCTTACAAAAGCATCGGTGCTGTTACTCTCGCACCACCAGCCGAAGCCGCCTTCTTCGATCACCTTGCCCACATCGGTATTGGGATCGGTGCAGGCCAGCACAGGCTGCTTTGCCTGCATATGGCTCAACAGGCGGCTGGGGAAGTTGGGAATAGTGAAGCGATGGTCTAAGAAAATAAGGCCCACATCGCAGGCCGCAGCCAAGCGATCGTAATCAGACTTGATAATCTTTTTCAGCAGCTTCATATTACCGGGCTTTTTCTCGTCAAACCAGGCCTGCAGCTTGTTAAATTCTGTGCCGTCGCCTACGATCAGAAAGTAAGCTTCCTGATGATCCAACAGCTTTTCCAGACACTGCATTACAAAGCCTATACCCTGGGGCTTACCTAAGTTTCCGCCGTAGATAAAGACCTTTTTATCCAACGGGATTTCGTACTTTTCACGAATTTCCTTCCGCACAGCGGCATCTACAGACATATCCATTACTTCAATGGCATTGGGGCACAATTCCACCTTGGCAGGATCGACTTCCGGGTTATGCTTCAGCACATAATCGACATTGGCCTGACTCATACAGCCAATGCGGTCAGATATGGCATAGAGCTTCTTTTCTTTTCTGCGGAAGTTCTTATAAATAATGCCGGTAGGGCCGGACTTTTTCATCATGCCGATATCCACCGCATTTTGAGGGAAGATATCCTTGAGCATCAAATATGTACGGGCACCGTCCCGCTTTTTCACAAAGCGGACGGTGTCCATATGGGTCACAGGGGGTGTGGGATATAACACAAGATCAAACTTCACATTGGGGAAGTATTTCTTGATGGCTTTAATATAAAGCTTGGGCAGCATCAGTGTTGTCAAACCTTTTTCGATCAGGTTGGCTTTTTTATTGTTGCCGATCTTCACCCGCAAAATCGTACAGCCTTCTTCCTGACCAATATAAGTCTCCGCATTTTCCTTGCGCTCCAGGCCGCAGACAATATAGACATTGTGACCCAACCGGCGCATCTGATGCACCATATCCAGAGTAATGGAATGCTGCGCCACATCCGGAATTGCGCTGATGGAAACAAATAAAATATTCATAGCTTCTGCCCTTTACCTATAATTTAAATATCGAGAGGCTTAATGTCCTCCAAAAGATCATGGCGCAGGATATCGTTGCCCTTTTCGTCAATCAGCTTGATTCGTGCAGCGGCACGGTTATGCTTCTCTACCAGCTCCTCATAGGAGTCCGCATAAATGGTAATACTTGCCACACGGTCACTGCTTGAAACGGCCTGCTTAATTTCAGCACCGGGCCATTTAAAGGGCCAGAATTCATACAGCACGCCTTCCTGCTTCAGCTCCTCAAAGCCCTCATAGTGATGGATCACACCGGGATAGGCATATAAAAACTCATTGGTAATAAGCTTTGCCGCAGAACGGACATAGTCCAGTGTTACAGGCTCACCCAAAGTCAGCTTCAGCACAGAGGCGATCGGATCAAAGCCGGAACCGCCCTTGACCACCAGGTACTTTGCACCGCCGCCGGTGCGGGCACAGAACTCCAGAACAGATTCCTTTTTATCGTTGGTCAGCAGCTGTACCAGCATGGGGGTATTTTTCAGATTAAAGGCATCGGCAATTTTCTGGCCGATCTCGTTAATACGCAGCAATGTTGCCTGAGAAATGGATGCAGGATAACGGGTACGGAAGGCCACAAAACGATCCTTATAGGCAACCTTTTCCGTATTGGAAGCACTGAGCATATGCGCTCTGCCATTGATGATCTGGAAATCTACGGTAATTTCCACACCCTCCACGTATTCCTCAACGATTACTGCACCGGAACGGGAAATTTCAGAAGCTTCTCTGAAAAACTGCTGCAGTTCTTCCTCATTCTGACACTTGCGAACACCTTTGGAGCTATAAGCATCTACGGGCTTGACCACCAGAGGATACTCCATGCCCATTTCCTTGATCTTTTCCAGATCCAGCTTGTCCATAAAAGTATGCTTGGAGGAGGGAATGTTGTTTTCGTGGAAAATCCTCTTCATGTGCCGCTTATCGGACACCTTGCAAGCCGTATCATAGTCAATATAACAGGGCAGATTCAGTTCCTCGGAAATCTTGGCAACCGTCAGAAGCACCTGATCGGCGCAGACCGCAATCAGAAAGTCCGCCTTTTCCTCGATGGTGATCTTTTTAACAGCTTCCACATCCATAATGTCGACCCGGATGAACTTGTCGGCATAGGGAATCGCAATTGCATTGGGGTTATTGTCCAGCAGAATTGCTTCGATCCCCCGCTCCTTCAGTTGATTAATCAGCATAACCTGAGACCAGGCACCTGCAATAACCAATGCTTTCATTACTTATCTCCTCCGTCTTTGGTCTCTGCACCGCTTTTTGCGGTGATTCTGTCGTTTTTCGTAAACTCGATACCCTCGCTCTTAAAGACAACACCCACGGTCTTAAACAGGATCTTGATATCGAACCACAGACTATATTTTTCCACATACTCAAGATCATATTCGATCTTCTCGGTCCAGGTCAGATCATTTCTGCCGTTGACCTGTGCCCAGCCGGTGACACCGGGGCGCATATCCAGTCTGTGTTTCTGCCGTTCGTCATAACGCTCGGTCTGATAAGGCAGTGTGGGTCGGGGGCCCACGATACTCATATCACCTTTAAGTACATTGAAAAGCTGCATCAGTTCATCGATGCTGGTCTTTCTGAGAAATCGACCTGCACGGGTAATACGCTGCTTGGATTCCAGCGGATTGCCGTCCTTGTCAAAGCTCTCCTCCGGGATCCGCATAGTACGGAACTTATAGATCTTAAAAATCTTACCGTTTTTACCGGCACGCTCCTGGGTAAACACCGCAGGACCTTTGGAATCCAGCTTGATCCAAATAGGTACGATAATCAGAACCGGAATCACTGTCAACAGAATGATCAGAATCAAGGATGCCACAATATCCACTGTTCTTTTAATAAACAACTGAAGCTTTCTCATATTCTACACCCTCTTCTCATTTATTCAAAACAAGCACGGATCAGGGCAATGATCTGATCCTGCTGGTCTTTTGTCATGGAAAGGTCACTGGGCAGGCACAGGCCTCTGTGGAAGATGTCCATACCCACATCCAGGGGCTTACCGTCTGCACCCTTGCTGCCGCCTGCAATATAGGCGTTGGTCTTGGCACGACCGTTACCCTCACGGGTAACAAAGGGATTTATGCGGTAAATCGGCTGCATATGCATGGGCTTCCAGATGGGACGGCCCTCTGCGTTATGGGCAGCCAGCACCTCCAAAATCTCCGTGGGGCAGCTCTTGCCCTGTTCGGGGGTATACAGTGCCTCACACTCCCCTCTTACCTGCTTGCACATAGCGCTTTCGTCAATGAGCATACAGGAAAGCCAGTAGTTAGGCTCTGTGTCTGCAAGGCAGGGATTCATGGTGATGGGCAGGCCCTTCAGACCCTCGCAGTAGCGCAGGAATATCTCTTTCTTCCGTACAATATGCTCCTCCAAGTAAGGCAGCTGGCCGCGGACAACACCTGCAATAACATTACTCATGCGGTAGTTGTAACCCAACTCCTCATGCTGATACCAGGGGGCATTTTCACGGCTCTGGGTGGACCATTTTCTTGCCTTGTTGGCGGCCTCATCATCATCGGTCAGCAGCATGCCGCCGGAGGAGCCGGTGATGATCTTGTTACCGTTAAAGGAAATGCAGTTGTACTTACCGAAGCTGCCGGTCTGCACGCCCTTATAAGTAGCACCGAAAGACTCAGCTGCATCTTCAATAATGATCGCACCGTGACGGTCACAGACCGCCTTCAGTTCATCCACCTTGCCGGGAGTTCCGTACAGGTGGGCAATGACCACCACTTTCACATCAGGATACAGCTCGAAGGCCTTTTCCAGCGCAACGGGGTCCATATTCCAGGTTTCGTACTCTGTATCGATAAACACCGGCACACCGCCCTCGTAGACCACCGGGTTAACGGTGGCATCGAAGGTCATATCGGAGCAGAACACCCGATCACCGGGCTTCACACCGGCCAGCCGCATGGCAAGATGCAGTGCTGCCGTGCCGCAGGACAGAGCAACCGCCTGCTTCACGCCGACCTTTTGGGCAGCGATCTTCTCCACCTCGTTGATGTTTGCACCGACGGTGGACATCCAGTTGGTGTCAAAGGCCTCCTTCATATACTGCAGCTCTTCTCCGTGCATGGTGGGCGCAGCAAGCCATACCTTTTTTTCAAAGGGCTTCATAGCCGATGTTTTCGTAAACATGGAATCCTCCTTACTTTGCAGTGACGACCTCACGGCAAAGCTTTTCGTATGTGGCGTCTTTTTTACCTGCACCGCCCTGAGCAGGATGGTAGGTGGGGACCATTTCCTCCACCAGTGCAGCAATATTCTCGTCGTTATTATGGGCAGCATCCATCAGCTTTTTCAGCTGCACCAGGAACTGGTCCGTATCAAAGGGAATGGGGTTACCGATATGGATCAGGTCGTTATCAGTCTTTTTCATACCCTCCTCGTCCATCAGCTTTTCTTCGTAAAGCTTCTCGCCGGGACGGAGACCTGTATATATAATCGGTATATCCACCTCGGGACGAAGACCGGAAAGCTTAATCAGATTTCGGGCCAGCTCATCGATCTTCACCGGCGCACCCATATCCAGCACGAAAATCTCACCGCCGCCGGCATAAGTACCGGCCTGCATGACCAGGGACACTGCCTCGGGGATGGTCATAAAGTAGCGGATAATATCCGGGTGGGTAACGGTCACCGGGCCGCCCTTGGCAATCTGCTTCTTGAAAAGCGGAATAACAGAGCCGTTACTGCCCAGCACATTACCGAACCGCACTGCGGCAAATTCTGTGATAAAGCCATCCATACCCATAGCCGGGTGGGTGATCTCCCACTTATCTGCCCGGTGGGTAAAGAGCATAGGGAGATTGCCTGCCTTTCCCTCCTTCACCGCACGGTCAAAGCTCTGTATGACCATTTCGCAAAGCCGCTTGCTGGCGCCCATGATATTGGTGGGGTTGACCGCCTTATCGGTACTGATGAGTACAAATCGTTCACAGCGGTTCAGCATAGCGGCATAGGCCGTTTTATATGTACCGATAACGTTATTCTTAATAGCCTCCCAGGGGCTGGTCTCCATCAGAGGCACATGCTTATGGGCCGCCGCATGGTAGACAATATGGGGTTTATAGGTTTCAAAGACCTGCAGCAGGCGGCGGCTGTCACGGACGGAACCGATCAGCACCTTTAAATTCAGGTGGGGATATTTTTCCCGCAATTCCTGTTCGATCTCATAAGCATTGTTTTCATATACATCAAAAATCACCAGCTGACCAGGACTATGAGCCGCAACCTGGCGGCACAGCTCGCTGCCAATAGAGCCACCACCGCCGGTGACCAAAATGGTCTTGCCACTGATGTAGCTGTAGATCTGCTCCATATCAACGGTAATGGGCTTTCTACCCAACAAATCTTCAACCACCACATCCCGCATATCGCCCACAGAAACCTTGCCGGAAATGATCTGGAAAATATCCGGCAGATTCTTTAGCTCACAGCCGGTTTCCTTGCAGATATTCAGAATATCCCGTTTATTCTCTTCACTGGCACTGGGAATGGCCACAAAGATTTTATCGATCCTGTGCTTTTGCACAGCAGCCATGATCTCCTCACGACCGCCCACTATGGGTACGCCCTCAATATAGCGGCCCCACTTGTTGGGGTTATCGTCAATGGCACAGACGATCTGCATTCTCCCCTGGTCATGACGACTTGCATCCCGAATGATGGACTGGCCTGCATTACCGGCACCGATGAGCATTACCCGCTCACAGTTGCCTGCCTTTGCCCGACGACCACGCTCCAGCAGTACAAACCGATAAGAGAAACGAACGCCTAAGGTCAGTATAAACTGCAGGCCCATACCGATCACATAATAGCTGATGGGCATTCTGCAAGCCTCCATACCCCACATAAACAGGCAGGAGCCCACAACATGCCAAATAGCTGTAATTACCGTAGCCAATACCGTCCGTTTCAGCTCTGTAAAACTTGCAAACCGCCAGATACTCCTGTAAAGCTTACAGCTCCAAAACACCGCAATACAGCTTAGTGCATAAACGGGTATGAATCTGAAATAGGTTGTCAGAAATTCCGTATGAATCTCTGATATCCGGCAGTCATAGCGGACCCACAGTGCCGTAAAATAGGATATAACAGCAGCCACAAAGTCATAGAGCACTAAAAGTACTGTGATCTTATGCCAGTGCTCCAGCCGACGAGGGCTTTTATGCTTCATCATGGGTTAAACGCTCCCTATCTCCAAATTACAGACTCTGCGCCTGCTCTAAAATATCCGTACTTACAAACTCAATTCTGCGCAGGGGCTCGTCCATTCCGCGCACCTCCTGCAGCAGCTTGACCGCATTGCCCAGATTGGGTTTTCTTGTGGTCAGATTGTGACAATCGGAACCAAGCAAATGCACCATGCCGCTTTTCAGCATTTTCAGTGCCTTCGACCGGGTACGCCGCTCCAGCACCGCTTCCGCATTAAGCTGAACCAGCACGCCCTGCTGCAGCACCTCATGAATAACCTTTTTCTTTTGTATCCGCAGATACCGCTCCAGGTGGGCCAGTACCGGAGTAATGCCCTTGGCGCAGCTCATATTGCGGATGTCCCGCAGCACCTCCGGCCCCCAGGGGCCAAAGGGCAACTCCAGCAGCAGAAATTCCGATTTCCCGATGCAGAGGCTTCTGAGCTCCTCTTCATAGCCGATACCCGGCCGATAAGCCACCTCCGCCGCCAGACAGACCTGCGGCAGCGGCTCCTGTGCCGCATCCATGGCTTGGCGCAGCGCATGGGCAGCCTGATTTCGTCTTTCCAAAAAATCTCCCACCGATTCCACCGGGTAATAGTGGGGTGTGGCCAAAATCTGCCGGACCCCCTGTTTTGCAGCAGCCCGAAGCATATCCATGGACATGCTCACATCTTTGCTGCCATCATCCATTCCCGGAAGAATATGGCAGTGCATATCACAAATTGTTATCATCTGCTTTTTCGCTTATAGCTGTAATGCCTTTTACCGGCATCACCACCAACGGTGGTAAATCCCAAAATCCTACTGTCTGCCAGCTCCAACTGCTTGAGCATCTGCACCACATCTCTGTGTCTTGTACGCTTCTGACGGACCACCAGCAAATAGCCGTCCAGATACTTGGACAAAATAGCCGCATCCGGCACCGAGGTTACCGGCGGCAGATCCACGATCACAAAATCACAGATCTTCCGGAAGGCCGTAAACAGATGCTCGATCTGACGTGCCTCCAAAAGGCCGGTGGGGTCCGGCGGAATATTACCGGCAGGCATAACATTGATGTTGGCATCGGTCTGATGAACACAGTCTTCAATTTTAGCCTGTCCCACCAGAAAATCACTGAGACCGGGGGTCAGGGAGATCCGGAAGCTGGCGGCCACCGTAGGCAGTCGCATGTCACAGTCCACCAAAATCACCCGCTTGCCGATCTGTGCCAGGGCCAGGGCCAGGTTTGCTGCAGTGGTGGATTTACCGTCGCCGGGACAGGGACTGGTCACACCCACGCATTTACAGCCTGCACCGGGCAAAGAAAACATAATGTTGGTACGAAGAGACTTATAAGCCTCCTGCACAGCAAAAGACGTTTTATCCGACAGCAGCGTTTTCTGTCTGCTTACCTGCTTTTTGGGCGCATTCATCTGCTGTCCCCCCTTGTCATTTTATAACCGTAGTGTTCACCTGCGCGTTCCGCCTGGAAGATATCCGGAATACGGCCGATCACAGGAATGTTATAACGGCGCTCTATATCCTCACCGCCCTGAACCGTATCATAAATAAGGTCATAGAGCACAAACACAATTGTTGCCAGGATAGCACCAATCAAAAAACCGGAGAAGGTGCGTCTGGCCACATTAGGTGAAGCCTGACCGCCGGGCGCAACCGGCTCGTCAATGATCCGCATGGAGCTGCCATCCACGACCTCTGCGACCTTGATCGGCGCGATCTCGGCAATTTTCTGTGCCAACTTGAGAGACAGCTTTCTGTCTGTGGTTGTCACCATAACCCGCACAACCGGCGCCGTTTCCGAAACAGATGCACTAACACAGCCGGCAATCTTATTATAGGTGGTGCCACACTCCTCCGCAGCCTGCTTAAGCACGGAGCGGCTGGTCATAATATCCTCGTACACATAAACAAGGCCCATGGATGCAGTAAGGTCACCGGTACTGGTATTGACACCTGTATCGGTGATCTTATTATTGACATAAGCCGTAAAATAGGACTGATAAGTAGGCTTTATAAATAGCTTGGCGTGCAGACGAAAGCCAATACTGCACACAATTGCCACGACTACAATCAGCCACAAACGCTTCAGTAAAATACTTCCAATGTGTCCAAGATCAATCTCCTTGCCTGCATCGATTCTTGTGTTAGTTTGCTGCATGAAAACTCTTCCTTTCCTGCAAAATCGCAAAAAGCGCATAATATGGAATCATATAAAACCATAGTATATTATACACTTCTTTTAGGAGAATTGCAACTGATTATTCCGTATTTTTGCAAATATTCTCAGAGAAATATTGGGTAAAATGACAGTTTGCGCCATAATCAGGCACACCCCCTTGCAAATTTTGTACAAATGCGTTATAATAGAGGTGCTATGCCATGATTATATAAAACAGGTGAAGCTATGATGAAAGAAAAATCCGTGCTGCGTGTGGCCATGCTGGGCCATAAACGCATCCCCTCCCGTGAAGGCGGTGTGGAGATCGTTGTGGAGCAGCTCAGCGCAGGCTTGGTGCAGGCCGGTCACACTGTGACCTGCTATAACCGCAAGGGACACCACATTGGCGGCACACAATTTGATACCGATAATCAACCTACCCACAAGGGTATTTCTATTAAGACCGTCCCCACTTTGGATAAAAAAGGCCTGGCCGCCATGACCGCCTCTGTGACGGCGGCTTTTGCCTGTGCCTTCGGTAAATATGACGTGGTCCATTTCCACGCCGAGGGCCCCTGCGCCATGCTGTGGCTGCCCAAGCTCTTTGGAAAGCGGTGTATTGCCACCATCCACGGATTGGATCATCAGCGCAGCAAATGGGGCCGTTTGGCCAAAACCTATATTATGATGGGTGAGAAGTGCGCCGCACGGCACGCCCATGAGGTCATCGTCCTCAGCAAAAATGTGCAGAATTATTTTATGGACACCTACGGCCGCAAAACCCATTTTATCCCCAACGGTGTGGAACGCCCGGAAAAACGGCCTGCCGCAATAATCCGGGAGTCCTTTGGACTAAACACCGGGGACTATGTTTTATATTTGGGCCGGATCGTACCGGAAAAGGGTCTTGATCTTCTCATTGATGCCTTCAAAGAAGTAAAGACCGATAAAAAGCTGGTCATTGCAGGCGGTGCTTCCGATACCGCAGAATACTTTGAGCAGTTAAAAGCAAAGGCCGCCGATGACCCCCGAATTCAGTTCGTGGGGTTTGTCCAGGGTCAGCTTTTGGAGGAGCTTTATAGCAACGCATACCTCTATGTGCTGCCCTCTGATCTGGAGGGTATGCCCCTGAGTCTTTTGGAGGCTATGAGCTACGGAAGTTGCTGCCTGACCTCCGATATTCCCGAATGCACACAAGTCACCGGGGAGCACGGCATATCCTTCCGTAAGGGTGACAGGGCCGATCTGCAGGAGAAGCTGCAAATGCTCTGCGATGACGAAGCATTGGTAAAACAGTATCAGGTAAATGCCTCAGATTATATCTGCCAAAAGTACAGCTGGGATCAGGTAACCCGGCAGACACTGGCATTGTATTACGGAGAGAATCCATGAATATACTGATCATTAACAAGTTTCTGCACCCCAACGGCGGTTCTGAAACCTACATTTTCAAGTTAGGACAGCAGTTGGAGGCACTGGGTCACCAGGTCCAGTATTTCGGCATGGAGCATGAGGGTCGCTGTGTGGGCAACCGTGTAGAGTCCTACACAACCGACATGGATTTCCACGGCGGCTCCAAGCTTTCCAAGCTGACCTATCCCTTTAAGACCATCTATTCCGCCGAAGCCCGGAAAAAGCTCCGTCTGGTGCTGGAGGATTTTCAGCCCGATGTGTGCCATGTAAATAACTTTAACTATCAGCTGACCCCCTCCATTTTACTGGAGATCGCCGCCTGGCGTAAAAAGGCAAAAAAGCCCTGCCCCATCATTTACACTGCCCACGATCTGCAGCTGGTGTGTCCCAACCACCTTTGTGTCAATCCCGTAACCGACAAGATCTGCGAAAAGTGTTTGGGCGGCCACTATTTAAACTGCCTCAAGGGTAAGTGCATCCACGGCTCTGCCGCCAAATCCGCGGTGGGCATGGCCGAGGCCATTTACTGGAAGATGCGGGGCACCTATAAGCTGATCGATACGGTGATCTGCTGCTCTCATTTCCTGAAAACAAAGCTGGATACCTACCCCGCCCTGCGGGATAAAACCGTTGCCCTTCATAATTTCATCGATGATGTTCCCTGGGAGACACCGAAAAAGCAGGACTATGTGCTGTTTTTCGGCCGCTATTCCAAGGAAAAGGGCATTGAGACCCTGCTGAAGGTTTGTAAGGAGCTGCCGGAGATCCCCTTTGTATTTGCAGGCTCCGGCCCCTTGGAGGAGCAGGTAAATGCTGTTTCCAACATTCAAAACAAGGGCTTTCAGACCGGCAAGGACCTGCAGGACCTGATCCGCAGTGCCCGCTTTGCGGTAGTGCCCTCGGAATGTAACGAAAACTGCCCCTTTACCGTCATGGAAAGCCAGCAGCTGGGCACACCGGTGCTGGGTGCTGACATTGGCGGTATTCCGGAGCTTATTGAGCAGGGCAAAACCGGCCGGCTCTTCCCCTCCGGAGACAAGGAGGCACTGAAATTTGCCATTTCCGCGCTGTGGAATAACCGCAGCCAAACAGATACCTGGTCGGATAACTGCAAAAATGTGTCCTTTGATACCCTGCCCCAATATACGCAGAAGCTTTTAAAGCTGTACGCAGGAGAGAAATTATAAATAAACCGGAGAAATATATCATGTCCAAGAAACTGAACGGAACCGTGATTGTCACCTATCGGTGCAATGCACGCTGCAGCATGTGTAACCGCTATAAAGCCCCCTCCAAGCCGGAGGAGGAGCTATCCATAGAAACCATCCGCAAGCTGCCCCAGATGTACTTTACCAACATCACTGGCGGTGAGCCCTTTATCCGCACAGACTTAAAGGAGATCGTACGGGAGCTTTATAAAAAGTCTGACCGCATCGTCATCTCCACTAACGGCTTCTTTACAGACCGGATCGTGGAGCTGTGCAAGGAGTTTCCCCAGATCGGTATCCGCATTTCCATTGAGGGCCTGGAGCAAACCAACAACGAGATCCGCGGCTTGGCCGATGGCTACAACCGTGGCTACACCACCCTGAAAAAGCTTCGTGAAATGGGCATGACCGATGTGGGCTTCGGCATGACCGTTCAGGACAAAAACGCCCCGGATTTGGTGCCCCTTTACGACATCTCCAATGAAATGGGCATGGAGTTTGCAACTGCCTCCCTCCATAACAGCTTCTATTTCGTAGAAGCTAAAAACATCATTAAGGACCGGCCCATGGTGGCAAAGAATTTCGAAGACCTGATCAACAAGCTTCTGCGTTCCAAGTCCCCAAAAAAATGGATGCGGGCCTACTTTAACCACGGCCTTATTAACTATATCTACGGTCAGAAGCGCCTGCTAAAGTGCGATATGAGCTTCGATACCTTCTTCATCGACCCCTACGGCGACGTCATGCCCTGTAACGGCACCAAGGACAAGGAGGTCATGGGCAACCTGAACACCCAGTCCTGGGACGAGCTTTGGAACAGTAAAGAAGCCGAGGCCGTCCGTACCAAGGTCCGCTGCTGTGACCGGGACTGCTGGATGATCGGCTCTGTGTCCCCGGCTATGCACAAATACATCTGGAAGCCCGGCTTCTGGGTGGTTTGGCATAAGTTTAAGTCCCTGTTTACGGAGACCCCCTATTCTATGTACGAAAACAAGATCGTCCGCGATTACCGGGACGGCAAGGTCACCAAGGAGGAGCTGGACAAGTGCTCCACCTGCGATCTGTGCGCCACGGTCAACGACGGTCTGAGTGATGCATCCCGCCAGCAGCTGCAGGATAAGACCGGTGAGGAGATCGTGGATGCAGATATTGCCAAGCAGCTACAAAACGAAGAGAGTTAAGGTGATGCTATGGGTAACATTGACCTTGTAAAACAGGCCCAAATGGACCTACTTGCCGAGCTGGACCGGCTCTGTAAAAAATTTGAGATCCCTTATTTCCTCACCGCCGGAACACTGATCGGCGCTGTTCGTCACAACGGCTTCATCCCCTGGGACGATGACCTGGATGTGGGCCTTCTGCGGAGATACTGTAATCGTCTGGAGGTAGCCTGCGCCCTGGACCTGGACCCGGCTTATTATCTGCACAGCTGGAAAAGTGACCCCAACTCTCCTAACTGCTTTTATAAGCTGAAGATCAAGGGCACCCACTATCCGGAGCAGATCGCTGCAAAGTCCAATATGGACGACGGTATTTTTATCGATATATTTCCCTTTGACAATGCACCGGATGAGCCCCGTCTGCGCAAGCGCCATCACCGCAAGCGGGTGCTGCTGCAAAAAATGCTGATGCTCCGTGCACGGTATGATTTGGGCGGAAACAGCAAGGGTAAGCGTTTTGTTTACGCACTGATGCGGCCCGTGGCCTTTATGCGTTCTTTGGACAGCTGGAGACAGAGCTTCCTGAAGCTGCAGAACAAGTACAACCATCTTAAAACGGAAGAAGCGGTCAATCTCTGCGGCGCATATTCCTATCACCGGGAGTCCCAGTCCAAGGCTGTTTTGAAAAAACTGACCACCCATGACTTTGAGGGTATCCCCTGCTCCATCCCTGCAGATTACGATACCTTCCTGCGCCGACAGTACGGCAACTATATGCAGCTGCCTCCCGAGGAGCAGCGGGTAGGCCGTCACAATATCGTCGGCCTTGACTTCGGCGATTATAAAATCCGCTACAAAACGCAGAAATGATTTCAGGAGGAGTCTATGGAACAACAACGCCAGGAACGGACCATTTATTTTAAGGATCTGCTCTTTTCGATCCTGTATCGGTGGAAGCCCCTTTTGATCGTGGGCCTCATCTGCGGCCTGCTGCTTGGTAGCGTGGAGCTGCTGAGCCAAACAGACTCGGTCACACTAAAAACCACCTCCATGACCCCGGAAAACCAGCTGCTGATTGAGCAGCTGGAGGACAGCATCGAGCTGAACGAAAAATATATTGCCGAGCAGACTGTATACCTGAAAGAGTCTGTGTTTATGCAGCTGGACCCCTATGCCGCCTATACAGCAAGCTTCCATATCTTTGTCCAGCCGGATGTGCCCGAGGATGCCGTGGAGGCCGTGCTTTTCGACCCCACAGAGGGCATCATGCGCGCATATCGCTCTTATTTGAGTTCCAACGAGACCATGGAAACGGTCAGCAAGCAGGTGGACATTCCCGCAAACTACCTGCAGGAGCTGATCACCTACGACACCTCCTATGAAAACTGCACAGGCATCACCGCCCGTGGCCGTTCCGCACAGGAGGCCCAGAAGATCTCTGATGCCCTGCAGGCACAGATCGAAGCATACACTGAAACCGTAAACAAGGATGTGGCTGCGCACAGCACCATCTATATCCCGCTGGCATCCGGCCCTAAGCTGGATAACAGCCTGTACAGCAGCCAGGCCAGTGCCTATCAAAAGCTCAACACCTTAAAGACCTCTGTGGTGGATGCAGAAACAGAGCTAAAGCGGCTCAAGCCCACCGAGCTGGTCCCCGGCTCTTCCGATCCCCTGCTGTTTGCAGTTGTGGGCGTAGTTCTGGGTATGTTCCTGGTGGCTCTGTATAGCTGCGTCGTTTATGTTGCAGGCAGCAAGGTCTACTCTGCCCAAACCCTGAAGGACCGCACCGGCGTTGCCATTTTAGGCTGCTTCTGTGGCCGCAAATATGGTCCTGTCGCACAGCTGCTCCGCAAAGCTGAGGGCCGTAACCCCTACAAAAAAACAGATGCTGTCAGTGTAAACCTGCGCAACCACTGCGCCGATTATAAAAACCTGCTGATTTTAGGCACTTTTGACCCCGACGCTGTAAAAGAGCTGAAGGCTGTACTGGACAAAGCCGGTATCTCCTGTTCGGTTTACGGTGATCCTGCCAACTGCGCTGAGGCGCTGGAGCAGCTGCCCAAGTGCGACAGTGTTGTGCTGGTGCAGACCTGCGGCCTGTCCCGCTATGAGCAGGTGGTCTGGCAGATCGAAACTGTTGAAAGCTACAATAAGCCTCTGCTTGGCTGTATTTTAATTGACGGCTGACAAAAAGGAGGTCCGGTCCATGCTGGATCTTAGCATTATTATTCCTGTATACAATACCCCTGTACCTGTCCTTACCCGGTGTCTGACCTCTGTGGAGGCCATCACCGGCGTAAGCTTTGAGGTGGTGCTTGTGGACGACGGCTCTGGACCGTCTACCGCTGATTTTTGCACCCAATATGCCGCAGAACACCCTGTTGTGCGCTGTCTGCACAAGGAAAATGGCGGTGTCAGCTCTGCGCGGAACACGGGTCTTCGCAATGCCCAGGGCCGCTATGTGCTGTTTGCGGATGCAGACGACGAGGTGCTGGCAGATGCCTTTCACTTGCCTCTTGAGGCCGACCTGATCCTGTTCGATGCCTATGTGCAGGATGGGAACCGGCAGCAGCTTGTCCGCACATTGCCGGTCTCCGATCCCGATCGGCAGCTGTTGCTTCAAAAGCTGCTGACCACCAAAGCACTGAACACCCCCTGGGCCAAGCTCTACCGCAGAGATCTTCTGCAGCAACATCAGATCCGGTTTTTGGAGGAGTTTGTCACCGGTGAGGACTGGATGTTTGTATGTGATTATGTTCAGATCTGCCAAACCGTGACCTATATTTCCACGCCCTGTTACCGCTATTACCTGGACAGCACCAACACCCGTACCCGTGCCGCCCGTCACCCGGATAAGATCATTGACAATCAGCTGGCCCGCTTTGTACGAAAACAGCAAATTGCGGACAGCGAACAATGGCACGATTGCACCGGCGCACAGCTGATGTCTGCCGCTGCCACCGAGCTGATTGAAAACTTATTTAACACCGCCTCCGACCTGCTTTTGGAGAAAGTCTTTACAAAGCAGCGGAAGCATCGGCTTTACGGCGCTGCCAAAGCCGCCGGCAAGCTGCTTTTGCCGCCGGTTTCCAAAAAGACCCGGCTGAAGCTGACTGTTCTCAGCTCTGCACAATTTGCCTTGTGGCCTTTGGCACAAATGCGTGCCCTGTATTTAAAGAAACACTAACGAAGGGAGGAATACCGGTGGCTGTTTATATGATCGGCTTTGCCCTGTCTGTGGGCCTGATCGCATGTTCTGAAAAGAAACGGCTGCCTGTATTTTTGACCTGTTCGTTTTTTGCACTGCTGATTCCCTGTCTGATCGCCGGCTTTCGGGCTCAGCACATCGGTACCGATGTGCTGGTGTATGTAAAGCCCTTGACGGAGAGCGCCATCTGTGCCGATAACCTGGCAGATTATTTCAATTCCTATTGGTTCCGGGATTGGCGGAATCTGTATGTGCAGTATTATGAGCTTGGCTTTTCCATGCTGGTATATCTTGTTGCCAAGCTTACCAACAGCCTGGGCTGTGTTCTGTTTGCAATTAACGCCATCATCGTTGTACCCATCTACATTGCCCTGAGCCGCAACCGCAAAAAGGCCCCTGTGTGGCTGGGTATGCTAACCTTTTATCTGCTGTATTTCGGTGCTTCCCTGAACATTATGCGTCAGTGGGCAGCCATGGCCCTTTTACTGCTGGCACTGCAGCTGCTTCAGGAGAAAAAATATGGCTGGACGGTGTTTTTAAGTCTGTTTGCCTGCCTGTTCCACAACAGCGCCATTATCGTTTTCCTGATCTATGCGGTCTATGGCCTGCTGCGGATAACCAAAAACAGCAGCCTGGTCCTGGGCCGGGTGAAGATCAGCGGACCGGTGGTAACGCTGTCTGTGATCTTTGTCTGCGCACTGCTGCTTCTGCTGTGCCTGAATTTGGTGGTAAAGCTCATGGTCGTTGTAGGCTTTACCCGGTTTGTGGGCTATCTCAGCGGTGACCCTCTGTCCCTGCTGCCCATGCAGATCCTGATCAGGCTGCCACTTGTGGCCCTGTTCATTCTGTGCTGGAAGCTGTTTAGCCGCAAAAATTCTGCCGCCCCCTTCTTCCTGCTGACGCTTCTGCTGGACATCTTACTGTCTCAGCTGATGAGTGTCGCATCTCATGCCGTTCGGATCGGTCTGTATTTTTCCGCATACACAGTACTGTGGGTACCCGCCATGTACGGCTGTTTGGAAACACGCCGCCAAAAGGTCCTGTTTTGCATTGCCATGATCGGCTACCTGCTTGTGTATTTCCTGTATAACTATGTGATACAGGGCCGCAATCAGATCTATCCCTATGCCTTTGCCGGTGTGTAATATAAGGAGTTTTCTATGAAAAAACACCTGTTTCTGTCCGCCTATCTGCGGACAAACCCGGGTGATGATATGATGGTATTGACCCTGCTCAGACGGTATCCAAATACCCGTTTCTTCCTTTATTGCCATCCCCATCATCGCACCTGCTTTCAAAACGAAAAAAATGTCCGGTTCATTTCGCCCCTGCTATATTATGCAGACCGGCTGCTTTTGCGGATCATTGGTAAAGAGCCTTTCCGTTTAAAGTGCCGAAACGCAGAATCGGTCATTCAGATTGGCGGCTCCATGTACATCGAGCCTGTCAATTTTAACCCCGACAGCGCAGCATTTCAGCTAAAGCCCCAATTTATCATCGGCGCAAACTTCGGTCCTTACAAAACCACAGCATATGTGGACCATATCCGCAAACTGCTGTGTCAGACCAAGGATGTTTGCTTCCGGGATCAGTATTCTGCGTCGTTTTTTGCAGATCTGCCCCAGGTTCGTCAAGCGCCGGATGTGCTGTTTGGGTATAAGGATTTCCCCACCCCCCAGGCCGGAAAAGGTGTTGGAATCAGCATCATTGACCCCTCCACCCGGCCAGAGCTGCAGGAAAACGCCGAAGCTTATTTCGAAACCGTAAGTAAGCTTGTGGGCCTGTGCTGCGAAAGGGATATTCCGGTTACCCTGCTTTCTTTCTGCACGGAGGAAGGCGACGGCAATGCGGTGCATCAGATCCGGCAGCGCACCAAGTCCCAGGCATGGAATATCTTTACATATACCGGTGACCCCGGTGCCCTTTTAAATGTGATGAACGGCTGCGAATGTATTTTTGCCACCCGTTTTCACGCCATGATCATCGGCTGGATGCTGAAAAAAAAGGTCATACCCATTATTTACAGCAACAAGCAAAAGAACGTCCTGGGTGATCTTGGCTGTGCAAACAAGCTTTGGAATCTGCTGGAGGGACAAACCTGCACAGCTGAAGAGCTTTTAGAGGCTTGCATGTCCATGCCCACCCTGGAAAACACGGATCATTTGGCGCAGCAAGCTGCCCAGCAGTTTTTTGGATTGGATCGCTTCATTGAAGCAAGATGATCGGAGGTATTATGTCCCCTCGCCGCAATCAAAAAGCAGGCTATATACACCTGCTGCTTATGCTGCTGATCTCCATGGTCACGCAGGTCTTTACCCTGCTTAAAAGCAGTATTGCCGCCAGCACCTTCGGCACCACCGAAGTGATGGACGCCTTTAACTTGGCCAACAGTATCAACACCTTCCTGTTCAGCTTTGTGTCTTCCGGTGTTGCCACCATCGTCATTCCGGAATACATTCGCCGTACAGACCGAAAGATCGTGGATACGTTTATAACTGCGGTATATGGCATCCTGTTTTTGGTGCTTCTGTTCATTTTGTGCTTCCGTAATCAGTTGGCCGACCTTTTGGGTGCCAATCGCTCCCAAGAATTCAAAAATATTACCGCACGGATCATGCTGATCCTGCTCTCTGCGCAGGTTCTCACTTGTGTGACCAATGTTACGACCGCCTACTTTCAGACCATTAACCGCTACAGCATCCCCAAGGTCGTAAACCTGATCTCGCAGATCCTGATCGTTATTGCCCTGCTTTACGCCAAGAACATCTCCATTATTCAGTACGCGACCATCCTGGCCATTGGCATTATTGTAAGCTTTTTGTTGGATACGGCCGTCGCGGTCAAATGCGGCTGGCGTTATTGCCCCTGTCTGCGGATCAATGCAGAGTCCAGGCAGCTGTTTGCCAATTTCCTGCCCATTATCTTCAGCACCGGAATTTATCAGCTGTCCCTGATGATGGACTCCATGGTTTCCTCTTTCCTGGAAACGGGACTGATCTCCGTGCTGACCTATTCCTCTCAGATTGCTTCTATCGTCAATACGGTTCTGATTGGCAACCTTTTGATCTATATTTACCCGAAGATCATCCTGACCGTCCATCAGAAGGGGCATCAAAAGGAATTTTGGAAACGGACTTATGTGTTGCACGCCATCGTTTGCCTGGTTGTGGCCGGATTTATCGTAATTGGTCAGGAGTGTACGGATCTGCTGTTCCGCCGTGGACAGTTCACACAGGAAGCCTCCAAAATGGTGTACACCGGCGCTGCCCTTTATATTTTCGGACAGCAATTCAGTGTGCTCCGTGATGTGATCTACCGTTACTTCTACGCCAGCGGCGATACCAAAACACCTGCTGTAAACAGCGTGATCGTCAGTATTTCCAACTTGATTCTTACACTAATCCTGGTGGTCCTGGTTGGCTTCTACGGAATCATCATCGGCACACTTCTGGCATCGCTGATCTCCCTTGTGGTCATTTTCATACGCTTTAAACGAAAATTCGGTCTTGAAGTTTCCTCCTTTAAGATCTTCTTCCACTATGGTCTAAATCTTGCGATTACTGCCGCCACTGCCATTATTGTAGTGATGCTGAAGAACATGATTATCTGCCCCAACATTCTGTTGGAGGTCCTTCTGTTCGGTTGCTGCACAGTTGCTGTTTATCTGCTTCTGTCCCTGATCTTCAACCGCAAAACCGTCCTCTATTTTAAGAAAATATAATCGCATTTGATAATAATACCCCCGTATTGGGTTTAAGCCCAATACGGGGGTATTATTATCAAAATCGTGTTATTATTTCTTTTTCTTGATTACAACAGCAGCTGCTTCTTCGCCTGCGGCTCAGAATGACACGGAAGCTTTTAGATTTACTGTGTCATTTTGAGTCGTAGGGGACGGGTTTCCCGTCCCGTTTGCAGCGAAGAATCCGTACTTTTTTGCCTTCCCCTCCGGGGCCACGAGCCTGTGCGCTGCCGGTGGCAGATGAAGCACTGGCGCAGTGTGTGCCGCGGTCGACCATCGACGCAGTCGCTTACGACAAGGAGAGGGTCGGGCACCGAAAACGGAAAAGGGGGGACCGCGTAGCGGTGGATGAGGGCGGCACAAAGTGCGTTTATATCAGCACTTCGGCGAAATCGCACTGCGGAAACCTCATCCGCCCCAGTGTGCGCACTGGGGCACCTTCCCCAAAGGGGAAAGCAAAAAATCGGCTTCCGTGTGGAAGCCGGTTTTTGATATTACTTAAAGGTCTCGGGGGACTTGAAGCCCGCGGAGGCTTCGGGGATGTAGTCGCCGAAGTACTTGGAGAAATCCATATTCAGGTACTGGCACATCTCATAGACCTCCACCATGGTGTTGTCGTTTACAGGGATGCCGTTTTCCATCAGCTTCTTCTCGGCCTCCACTTCCTTCTCGCCGTGGGTGTAGATCCGGGTCTGCCCGTCAGCCTTGGGAGACTTTCTCAGCTCCTCCAGGTATGCGGACAGGTGGGCCTTGATGCCCTCTGCATCGCCGAAGATCTTGGGATCGATAACCAGAAAGCCGTGGCAGATACCGCCCTTACCGCCCACACCGGTCTTGTCGGAGGTGGTACCCATAGAGATGATGGAGGAGAAGATCTCACACATCATGGCGTAGCCGTAGCCCTTATGGCTGCCGGT
>CAYMPY010000003.1:0-38552 GCA_964392535.1 uncultured Oscillospiraceae bacterium | reverse complement strand
AGAGAAAAGCACTGCTGCGTCAGCAGGTGACCGATCTGCTGGAAAAAGGCAAGATGGAGACCACCTTCTACCGCGCTAAGGAAGTGCAGCCCGTAGTTGAAAAGATGATCACCCTGGGTAAGAAGGGTGGCCTGGCCAACTACAGAAGAGCTCTGGCTTTCATCACCAAGGAAGATGTGGCTAAGAAGCTGTTTGACGAGATCGCTCCCAAGTACGCTGACCGTAACGGCGGCTACACCAGAGTGACCCGTACCGGCGCCCGTCGTGGTGATGCTGCTGAAATGGCAGTCATCGAGCTGGTGTAATTAACCAATTAGAAAGAGCGTACCGGATTTCCGGTACGCTCTTTTTTGCAATGGTAGGGGGCGGGGATCTGTCCCTCTTTTATCAATTTGATTGGTATTCGGTAACTTATCAGGGTGTATCTTTAATATGAACCAGAATATCCTCCACAGGACAGTCCAGAATTTCACACAGGTCATTTAGGGTAACTGTGCTGATTGGGCGGTCGTGCTTCAGCCGGTCCAGAAGACTTCTGCTGAGCTTATACTCGTTGATCAGCTTGTAGGTCGATATGTTCTTCTTTTTCAGTGTTTTATAGAGCGGCTCGTAGGAAATCATTATTATCACCTCAAAATTATGATAAATTATGCTCTACTACTTGACAATGCCCTACAAAACGAGTATACTTACAAAAGTGCTCTATATATAGAGCATACATCTATAGGTGAGGAGAAATGTAAAATGATTGACTATCGCAGTTACTACAATTTTTTTAAAAATTTACCTAAGATTTTACTATGGGTAAATACAACGATTGGCATGTTGCTCGGATTTGTGCTTGTGCCGGAATTTGCAGTAGTGGGATTTATTATTGGTATTTTGGGCGGTATTATAATTGGCTCTATAAGTTATTTGTTTACTGCTGTCTTAATATCACCCGTTGTAATTATTACGGATTCCAGGTTGGAGCAACAGGAGCAATAAAGGATTTTTTTAAAGATGTGAAATATTTATAGGAGCTAAGGAAGTGCAGCCCGTAGTTGAGAAGATGATCACCCTGGGTAAGAAGGGCGGTCTAACCAACTATAGAAGAGCTCTGGCTTTCATCACCAAGGAAGATGTGGCTAAAAAGCTGTTTGACGAGATCGCTCCCAAGTACGCTGACCGTAACGGCGGCTACACCAGAGTGACCCGTACCGGCGCCCGTCGTGGTGATGCTGCTGAAATGGCAGTCATCGAGCTGGTGTAATTAACCAATTAGAAAGAGCGTACCGGATTTCCGGTACGCTCTTTTTTAAGGTTCTAAAAAATGCAGAATGAGGAATTAAGAAGAAACTCGAAATACTTCGCTGTCATCCCGGGCGAAGTTGAGGGATCTATCCGTTTTTGAACATGAAAACTGGTAGATTTCTTCACTTGCTACGCTCGGTCGAAATGACAGTGCCTTCTTACCTTAGTGACATTGATAATATTCGCCTCTACTGTATTTTATGGTCAGATTATTTCAAACAGAGCGGAAACACCGATGCCACCGCCGCAGCAGGAGGAGATCAGGCCAAACTGGCCGCCCACATTCTGCAGCTGACGAAGAGCATACTGGGCAATTCGTCCGCCGGATGCGCCGTTGGGATGACCGAAGGCAATTGCGCCGCCGTTGGGATTCCATTTGCTCTGGTCAATGGTCTCGCCGGTCAGCTGCTCCATCTCCCGGATCACACCCAGGTTCTGTGCAGCAAAGGCCTCGTTACACTCAAAGACATCAATATCGGAAATACTCATACCCATCTTTTTCAGGACCTTCAGGTTAGAATAGGCAGGACCGATGCCCATGAGCTTGGGATCACAGCCCACATCTGCGCCTGCAACCCACCGTGCAATGGGGGTGTAACCAAGTGCCTTTGCTTTTTCCTCGCTCATCATCAGCAGCATGGATGCGCCGTCATTACGGCCGCTGGCATTACCGGCTGTGGTAACACCGCCCTCGTAAATGGCTCTGAGCTTCTGGAGGGCTTCAATGGTAGTCTGGGGACGGGGATGCTCGTCCTTATCCACAATGATCTCGGGGGCCTTTTTGGTTGCGGGAATGACCACAGGAGCGATTTGTCCCTCTAAGAAGCCTCCTTCAATGGCGGCCTGGGCACGCTGCTGGCTGCGCAGAGCAAAAGCGTCACATTCCTCACGGCTGATGCCCCACTTAGCGGCCATATTGTCCGCCACCTGGATCATGATCAGCTGATCTTCTTTATTGGGGGCCAGGTTGGGCGCAACAGGTGTGGGGGGTGTCATCTTATAAGGCTCATTGGAGGTGGAGATTTTAAAGAAATGCTGGCTAAAGCTCTCACCGCCGCCCACAAGGATAACGTCGGCATCATCGTTCATAATTCTGTATGCTGCGTGGTTCATGGCGGCAATACCGGAGCCGCACTGCATCTCCACGCCCACAGCGGAGCATTTATAGGGCAGACCTGCCTTCAGGGCTGTAAAGCGGCCCACATTGTTACAGAGTATATCGCCGTTTGCAGTGCCGTAATAGACAGCATCCACTTCCTTGGGGTCAAGCTGATTCTTTTCCAGTAACGCACGGATGACGATGGCACCCATATCGGAGTTATAAAACTGCCGCAGACCGCCGCCTAACCGACCGAAGGGCGTACGCAAGCCGTCTACAATTACAACATTTTTCATAAGTACTTCCTCCTGTTTTGAAGAATGAAATCTAAAAAAAAGGTATCACATTGCCACGAAATTGTCAACCTCAATTCATTATTTTTGTATTGATTTGCAGGCCGGTCTGCTTTTGATATTGACAATTACATCGTTTTTCCTATATAATATACCAAATTGAAAGGGGGATTTTTCCATGAAACCATTAAGTGGCTATAAAGTGCTGGATCTGACGACCTTCGTTGCTGCGCCTGTATGTGCCCGCCTGTTAGGTGAGCTGGGCGCACAGGTCATCAAGGTCGAGCATCCCAAGGGTGACGGCTGGCGTGAATTTGGAGTGAATTTCAATAAACGCTTCTGCGCGGGCGAGAATCCTGTTTTTGATATTTATAATTCCGGTAAAGAGTTTATTTCCCTGAACCTGAAAAGCCCGGAGGGTAAAGAGGTATTTTGGAAGCTTTTGGAGCAATCCGATGTGTTTGTGACCAATACCCGCCCTGATGCGTTGCAGCGGCTGGGCTTCTCCTATGAGGATGTGAAGGAGCGCTGCCCCCGGCTGATTTACGCCATTGTGTTGGGCTACGGCGAAGAGGGCCCGGAGGCTGCACTGCCTGCCTTTGATACCTCTGCATTCTGGGCGAGAAGCGGCTTTTTGCGGGATATGTCGCCTATGACCGCAAATTATGAGCCCATATCGCCTCCCTCCAGCGTGGGTGATACGGTTACCGGCTATAACCTGGTAGCTCAGATCTGCGCTGCCCTCATCGGCAGAGAGAAGACTGGTCTCGGCGACTATGTCCGTGCAGGTCTGTACCACACCGGCATCTTCACCAACGGCACCATGCAGATCATTACCCAGAAGCCCTGGGGCAAGGTTTATCCCAGAACCCGTTTGGAGGTAGGCCCTCCCGGTGGCTGCTACGAGTGCTCTGACGGTGAGTGGCTGTTCATTGCAAACGGCCAGCCCTCTGTGGCACTGCCCAAGATGTTCCGCATGATCGGAAGGCCGGACTTACTGGAAAATCCGCAATTTTTGGATCGGGATTACCGTACCGCCCATGCCGATGAGCTGTACTATATCTTCAAAAATGCCTACGCCTCCAAGCCTGTGGCAGAGTGGGTGCAGCTTGCAAAGGAATTTGACCTGCCCCTGGTGCGGATGAATCACTTCAGTGATGTCAGCGAGGACGAGCAGGCCTGGGCCAATGGCTACTTAGAGCGGATGGAGTGTCCCAACGGTGAGACCGTGGTTATGCCCTCCGTACCCTTTAGAATGAATTCTTTGGATGATGTGTCCACCAAGCCTGCCCCCAAGACCGGTGCCCACACCGCCAAGGTTCTGCAGGAGCTGGGTTATTCTGCTGAGGAGATCGCAGCATTCCATGAAAAGGGTGCTGTGTTCTGCGCTGAAGAGGAGTAAGCTCCATGAATTATGATTATTTCTCCCGCATGGAAGCAGGTACGCTGGTACCGCAGGAGCGTGAAACAGAACAGGCTTTTATGGAGCGTGTGCTGACCGGCGTTTTCACGGAGCAGGGGGAGGGCTGTCAGCTCAATGACCGCCTTGCGCCTGTGCTTTGCGGCTGCAGTGCCGATGAAAAATGGGTGGATATTGCTTTTACGGTGCAGGATTGGATGCTCAACCCCAACGGCACCCTCCACGGCGGTATGCTCAGTACCGCCATCGATATGGGCTTTAGTGTAGTTGCCCGGTTTTTTTCAAAAAAGCGGGTCACTGTGACAGTGCAGCTGTCGGTGAATTTCCTGCGTGTTATTAAAAATGGGGAACAGTTTACTGTTCATGTGCAGGCGGATCATGTGGGACGGCGCAGTATTGTGGCACACGCCTGCGTAACTGCTGAGAGCTCCCCCAAGCCTGCCGCCACCGCCACGGCGGTACTAATGTAAAGAAAGGGCGATATTATGGGCAATTTAACAGGTAGATTTGCAGTCGTAACCGGTGCCGGTAAGGGCATCGGCCGTGCCATTGCAGAGCGGTTTTTAGCCGATAATGCGGCAGGTGTTGCACTGCTGGATATGGATGAAGAGTTGGTTCAGGCAACTGCCAAGGAATTGGACCCCGCCGGTGTGCGCGCCATCGGCCTGAAGTGTGATGTTTCCAATCAGGAAAACGTCAACGAGGCCTTTAAGAAGATCACCGAGACCTTTGGCCGTGTGGATATTCTGGTGAATAACGCCGGTATTACCCGGGATGCAATGTTCCATAAAATGACTGTGGACCAGGCCAAAAAGGTCATGGATGTCCACTTCTTTGGTACATTCTATTGCTGTCAGGCAGTTATTGCCGGTATGCGGGAACGGGAGTACGGAAAGATCGTGAATATCTCCTCCACCTCTGCCTTCGGCAACATCGGTCAGGCCAATTATGCTGCTGCAAAGTCCGCAATTGACGGCTTTACACGGACCCTTGCGCTGGAAAACGCCCGTAAGAACATCACCGTCAACAGCATTGCGCCCGGCATGGTCAACACTGATATTCTCAAGACCATCCCTGCTGATCTCATGGAGAAGAAAATTGCAGCCACCCCGGCTCAGCGGCTGGCAGAGCCCTCTGAGATCGCTTCCGTTGCATCCTTCCTGGCAAGCGACGATTCCTCCTGGGTCACCGGCAACTGTATTCTTGCCTGCGGCGGCCTGAAAATGCGTGGATAATAGAATTAAGGGGCTGTCTCACGAAAGTGATTTGCCTGTTGTATGGACTGGCCTCCGGACAGTCCTAAGCAAAAATCGGCACTCGATGTGCCGATTTTTGCTATTTAAGGCTGCTTACAAGGACCGTCGAAGGACGCCGGTTCCTACAAAAAGTCGTTTTGAGATAGCCCTTAAATTATGTAATTAAGCAAAATCCAGGGTGATGGTGATTTCGAACTCGTCGTCGAATACATACTCGTTGGAATCATCATTGTAATCCTCGGGTACTTCCTCAACGGTGACCACAATATCAGTGACCAGGCAGGTCAGCTTTGCCATGCCGTCTTCATCGGTGATGATGGTGGTATCGCCACTGTCCTTCTCGAAATTCAACTCTACGCCCTCAATGGGGTCGCCGTTTTCGTCCTTAACGTAGACAATGTACTCGCCAACCTGAGGCTTGGTATCTTCGCCTTCGGCTTCTTCCTCTTCTTCCTCGTCATTTACCTCTTCGGTGATCTCTTCGGTGTCCTTTTCGGACTTCTCGTCCTCGGCCTCACCGCAGGCAACCAGGGTAAAGGCCATGCACAGAACCAGCAGCAGTGCAAGAATGTTTCTGAGTTTCATTGTTTATCCTCCTTTATTTTGCTTTTGTAGCTCCTCCATTGTAGCATATGGGATAACGAATTACAAGAATTATTATACATTCCGAAATATTCTTGAAGGATAATACACATATTCCAATACGGTATAGAACATATTCTAAAGAAAAATAGAATTTCTCCTGCATAAAATGGTGAAATCCCCTTGAAAAATTGTACAGATATGATAATATAATATGTGGCATTTCTCTATGTTATATATTTTTGGAGGAATATTATGAAGAAAATGATGAATGCAATCGTGAAGCCTGTTGCCGGTCCCGGACTGGAGCTGCGGCAGGTTCCCGTGCCGGAGCCCAAGGCCGGCGAGGTTCTGATCAAGATCCACAAGACCGCCATTTGCGGTACAGACGTACATATCTATAACTGGGACCCCTGGGCACAGGATCACATCAAGGCTCCCATGACCATTGGTCACGAGTATGTGGGCGAGGTCGCTGCTCTGGGTGAGGGCGTTACCGGTCTGACCATCGGTCAGCGGGTGTCCGGTGAGGGCCACCTGACCTGCCATAAGTGCCGTAACTGCCACTCCGGCAATATCCAGTGGTGTAAGGATACGGTCTCTGTTGGTGTTGACCGTGACGGCGCATTTGCCGAGTATCTGTGCATCCCCCAGGAGAATGTGATCAAGATCGATGAGTCCATTCCTGAGGAGATCGTGGCTTTCTTTGATGCGCTGGGCAATGCGACTCATACAGCGCTCATGTTCGATCTGATCGGTGAGGACGTGCTCATCACCGGCGCAGGCCCCATTGGCATCATGGCTGCCGGTATCTGTAAGTTTGCCGGTGCCCGCCGCGTGGTCATTACCGATATTAACGACTACCGCCTGGAGTTGGCCCGGAAGATGGGCGTGGATGCCGCAGTGAACACCATGAACGAGGACCTGAACAAGGTCATGAAGGACCTGGGCCTGGTTGAGGGCTTTGACGTGGGTCTTGAAATGTCCGGTAACGGCATGGCTCTGCAGCAGATGATCGGCTCTATGCGTAACGGTGGCAAGATCAGCCTGCTGGGTATCAGCAACAAGCCTGTTTCCATGGATATGAACACCATCATCGGCAAGGGTCTGACTCTGCAGGGTATTTACGGCCGTAAGATGGATACCTGGCATCAGATGGCTTACATGGTTCAGGGTGGCCTGGACATGAGCCCCATCATTACCCACCGTTTCCATTACACCGAGTTCGAGAAGGGCTTCGAAGCTATGAACAGCGGCAAGTCCGGTAAAGTTGTCTTAAGTTGGGAGGACTAATCATGAAATCTGCATTAACTGCCATCAATCAGGAGCTGGAGGCCATTCGTCAGGCTGGTACATGGCGTGAAGAGCGTATCATCACTACCCCCCAGCGTTCCCGTATCGACACCACTGCCAAAAGTGGCGTGGTCAATATGTGTGCCAATAACTACCTGGGTCTGTCTGCCAATCCTGACCTGATCGCAGCTGCCAAGGAAAGCTATGACAACTGGGGCTTCGGCCTGAGCTCTGTCCGCTTCATCTGCGGCACTCAGCAGATCCACAAGGATCTGGAGAAGAAGATCGCAAACTTCCTGGGCATGGATGATTGCATTCTGTACTCTTCCTGCTTCGATGCCAACGGCGGCCTGTTTGAGACCCTGATGGGCCCTGAGGATGCCATTATTTCCGATGAGCTGAACCACGCCTCCATCATTGATGGTGTTCGTCTGAGCAAGGCAAAGCGTTACCGCTATAAGAACAACAACATGGAAGACCTCCGTGCACAGCTGGTTGCTGCCCGTGAGGCTGGTGCCAAGAAGATCCTGATCGCTACTGACGGTGTCTTCTCCATGGACGGCTATATTGCAAACCTGTCCGCTCTGTGTGACCTGGCTGAAGAATTTGATGCCCTGACCATGGTGGACGACAGCCATGCTGTTGGCTTCATGGGCGAGCACGGCAAGGGCACCCATGAGTTCTGCGGCGTTATGGGCCGTATCGACATCCTGACCGGTACCTTCGGTAAGGCACTGGGCGGCGCTTCCGGCGGCTACACTGCTGCCCGTCAGCCCATCGTGGACCTGCTGCGTCAGCGCAGCCGCCCCTACTTGTTCTCCAACACCGTTGCCCCCGCAATCTGCGCTGCCACCATCCGCACCATCGAGCTGTTGGAGGAGAGCACTGCTCTGCGTGACAAGGTTCATGAGAACGCAAAGTACTTCCGTGCGGAAATGGAGAAGCTGGGCTTCGATCTGCTGCCCGGTGAGCACCCCATCGTGCCTGTTATGTTCTATGATCCCAAGGTGGCAAATGAATTTGCCCGCCGGATGCTGGAGAAGGGTGTCTACGTGGTTGCATTCTGCTACCCCGTCGTTCCCAAGGAGAAGGACCGCATCCGTACCCAGATGTCTGCCGGCCACACCAAGGAAGACATCGATTTCGCCGTAAAGTGCTTCGGCGAGGTCAAAAAGGAAATGGGCCTGTAATATTAAAAGAGAATCCCAGGGCAATTTGCCCTGGGTTTTTTATATTGTAGACCGGCCTCCGGACGGTCCGCAAAACGCAGAGTGCAGAACGCAGAGTGCAGAACAATGCGAAAACCTGAAGGCTGACCCGTCATTCTGAGCGGAGGGCGAAGCCCGGAGTCGAAGAATCCGTTCCTAAATGCCTATTTTCGGAAATTTCTGCGAAATGACACACGGGTCATTTCCTACGATATACATTTTGAGACGACCCCTTTTTATTCTTTGGGATACAGATCTGTAATGGATACATCCAACGCCTGAGCCAGTCCGTATAATTCAATATCCGTTACGGTGCGAAGCTTGTCCTCGATCCGGGAAATAGATCCCCGGCAGACATAAATTGCCATCATTTCCAGCTTGTTTGATAAGGCTTGCTGGCTCATTTTTCGCTCAATCCGCAGCTTCCGAACCTGATCACCAACCATATTCATCTCATTTCCATCAATAATTCTCGCCATTTTATACACTCCTTTTGTCTTGACATAGGACAATTTACAGTGTATATTATTTTCGAAGAACAATTGTCCTATGACAGGACAAAACACGAAAATTCAATAAAATTTGAAAAAGATTAGCAGGAGGGAATTATAATGAGGAAGAGAATTGTGGGTTTATTGCTAGCATTTGTCATGGTATGCACATTATTTCTGCAATGTATACCACAGTCGGCGTTAAAAATAGAAGCGGCAACAACTATTTCGCTTAATCGTCCACTTGATAAAGCTTATACAATTACAGCACGGGAATACTATTCTGAAGATGACTATCATGGAGCTATTGATTATGGATGTCCCAAAGGTACACCAGTATATGCAGCAGAAAGCGGAACAATCTCAGTCTATGATGGTGGTTATGACGACGGCTATTATGGCAGCACTGATGGTAGCGGATGGGGCAACTATGCAGATATTTCGCATGGGAATGGATATTATACACGTTATGCTCATATGTCTACCGGCCGTTTTGTGGTTAGTTCCGGTTCTTATATTCAAAGAGGTCAGTTAATCGGCTATTCAGGTAATAGTGGTAATTCTACAGGAGCACATTTGCATTTCGGATTATATTTAAATGGTCTGAAATCCGCTAATAAAGTATACCCTGAACCATATATAACAACGGCAACAGGATATTTTAATGGTGGGAGTCCAACCACCCATAGTCTAGATTCATCATATGGCGCAAACATTACAGCTTATCCAAAAGCAAAAATCACCGCAGAAAATATTTTTGATGCAAATCATAACCAAATAAGTTCCGGAGCATGGATCGGTACGTCCGATAAATGCACCATTCACGAGGTCTATACTGATGGTTGCTGCAAGGTTACATATCCCCTTGATTCGGGCGGCTCCAAAACAGTTTATAGTAAAATTTCGTTATTCCGTGCAAGCACTCCGAGTGTTAAATACTGGGTGTCAAGTACTGAGTACGGCGATGAGGTAAGTGAAGGCACAGCAGGCAACTCGTACTATTTATGCTATTATTTATACGATAGTATCTCAAAGAAGGATTGGGACGAAGTTGTATCAAGTGATTACGAAATAAGATTAACAATTTACTACCCGGATGGCACAGTAAAGTACACAAATGAAAATAAGTTTGACTATGACAGAAGTTGGATTAGGAGCTATTTTGGTGAAGCAGGAACCTATAAGGTTGAGCTTACTGGCATCTCCGGTTATTTAGGATCCTCTTCTAAGTCCTTTGTTGTAAAAGATAACTCAATAAAGGTTAATTGTTCCGCAAATTCCCTGTCCTTAAAGTTAGGAGGGACGGAATCACAAACCATTTATGTTGGTTATAGTGGATATTATAGCGGCAACTGGGTGATCTCTTACAGTCGTAGTAATTCGAACGTCAGTTGTACATGGGGAGATTGGACTGATGATAATCGTGCTCCTCTTACCATCAAAGCAAATGCAATGGGAACAACAACCGTTACTATATCCATAAAGGATAAGGATACCGGGGCTGTTTTGGATAGCACGACAGTTACCGTAACGGTAGGTGCGAAAGCATATGCTGTTAGTTACAATGCAAATGGTGGCAGCGGCGCTCCGGTCAGTCAAACAAAATACCATAATACTACTCTGACGTTAAGTAGCACCAAACCGACCAAAACAGGCCATACCTTTTTGGGTTGGTCTACCAGTTCTACAGCAACCAGTGCAAGTTATCAGCCAGGTGGTAGCTTTACCAATAATGCCAGTACAACTCTGTATGCTGTGTGGAAAGTAAATACTTATACGGTGACTTATAATGCCAACGGCGGTACAGGAGCACCAAGTAGTCAAACCAAAACCCATGGTGTCAGCCTTGCGCTAAGCACGACAAAACCAACTAGAGCAGGTTATACCTTCCTCGGTTGGGCTACCAGTTCTACAGCAACTAGTGCAAGTTATCAGCCCGGTGGTAGCTTTACCAGCGATGCTGATACAACGCTGTATGCGGTATGGAAAAATGGCTGCGAGGGTGGTGCTCATGACTACGTCTATAATCTGGATAATGCACCTACCGTTTCAACCTTAGGCTATGTAACGGGCACTTGTTCCCAATGCCAGAGTACAATATCTATAACATTGCCTAAGCTGAACACAACAGATTATAGTTATGCAGTAACCAAGATTGCAGACTGTACAGCTACGGGCATTGGACAGTATACCTGGAAGACTACTGCTTACGGTACTTACAAATTCGAAGTAAATATTGCTGCAACAGAACACAACTATACCAGTAAGGTGACAGCACCTACCTGTACTGCTCAGGGCTACACGTCTCATACCTGTACCTGTGGTTACAGCTATAAGGACAGCTACACTAACGCAACCGGTCATAGCTATACCTACAAGGCAACCACAGCACCGACCACTTCTGCAACCGGCGTGCTGACCGGTACTTGCTCCAAGTGTTCCGGTACAACCACGGTGACCCTGCCGAAGCTGAATACTACGGATTACACTTACAGTGTAACAAAGGAACCCAGTTACACAGCTACCGGTGTTGGTACTTATACCTGGAAGACCACTACCTATGGAACGTTCAAATTTGATGTGTCCATTGAAAAACTGATTGCAACATTGAGCAAAATCGAAGTTGCGACTAATCCTACCAAGACTTCCTATAAGCTCGGTGAAAGTTTGGATGCTACTGGCTTGACATTAAAGCTGATCTACAGTGATGGCACCAGCAGGATTGTGACAACCGGCTTTACGGTTAGCGGTTTTGATTCTACTACTGTAGGCACAAAGGTAATCACAGTTACTTATGAGGAAAAGACAACGAACATAATAATAAATGTTATCGAAGCACCTGTGTATTTGAAGTATAAAATTACTGATGATGGAGTGGTGATAACAGACTGTGATAACTTCATTGCAGGTGATATAGTGATTCCAAATTCAATTGAGGGATATCCAGTAATTGGGATTACTAATACGGCTTTTTGGAATTGTAGCAAATTGACTTCGGTTACGATTCCTGATAGCATAATCAATATAGAGGGCCTTGACCCCTTTGTTGGATGTACCAGCTTGACCGGTATATGGGTGGAAGATAATAACTCAAATTTCAGCAGTGATGGACTGGGGGTGCTATACAATAAAGAGAAAACGATATTGTTTTGTGCTCCGAAAGGCATGGATGGCAACTATACAATTCCCAATAGTGTAACTAGTATTGCTGACAGAGCGTTCGATAACTGTATTGGGTTAACCTCTGTAACGATTCCTGATAGCGTGACAAGCATCGGTTCAAGTGCGTTTGCTTTTTGTTCTGAATTGAGTGCAATAAATATCCCTAATAGTGTGACAAGTATTGGTGCATGGGCATTTAATCAGTGTATAAATTTGACTTCTGTGACGATACCAGACGGTGTAACCCACATTGGCAATAATGCGTTCACTAAATGTAGTGGTTTGAAGGAAATATGTGTTGATTCCAATAACAAGAATTATTCCAGCGACAGTAAAGGTGTACTTTTTGATAAAGGGAAAACAAAGTTGTTTATGGCACCGGGAGGATTGTCAGGTAGCTATACAATTCCGGACAGTGTAAGTATTATTGACAGTTATGCGTTTATAGAGTGTAAAAAGTTGACTAAGATCAGTATTCCTGTTGGAGTCTACTATGTTGGTTCTTATACATTCGCTGACTGTATTGCCTTGAGCGAGCTTTCGTTTACTGGATCAGCACCTTTTATAGGTACTGATACTTTCCGCGGAGTAACTGCAACTGTATATTACCCGGTTGATGATGAAACATGGGAAGAAGATGCAATGCAAGATGCTGGAGGAAATATAACGTGGCTTCCTTCTGTTACCCTTAGTGGTATAGCAATAGCATCTAATTCTGCAAAAACAGTGTACTATGTTGGAGAAAGTTTGGACACTACCGGCTTGACTTTGAAGCTTACTTACAGTGACGGCAGTACCAAGACGGTTACTTCCGGATTTACCACGAGTGGCTTTGATTCTTCTACCGCAGGCGCAAAGACGGTTACTGTGACTTATGAAGGCAAAACAGCAACCTTTACTGTAACCGTAA
This sequence comes from uncultured Oscillospiraceae bacterium, assembly GCA_964392535.1. Taxonomy (GTDB): domain Bacteria; phylum Bacillota; class Clostridia; order Oscillospirales; family Oscillospiraceae; genus Faecousia. Next base: position 25,545 of record CAYMPY010000003.1, on the reverse strand, counting down.
CCGAACCTGAACCGGAGATTGACGAAAATGCACCGCAGATTATTGTATCTGAAGTGCAGGGGATGGCGGGAGATACAGTTACGGTGATTGTAAGCTTAAAGAATAATCCCGGTTTTTCTGGCTTAAATGCTTTCTTAACCTACGCAGAGGGCCTGACACTGCTGGAGGTAACAAATGCCACAAGCCTTACCTTTACAAATGACAGAACTATGGTATGGGACGGTGTGACGGACTATACAGAAGATGGGGAACTGCTGCGCTTGACGTTCCGTATTTCTGATTCTGCTGAGGCGGGAGATTATTTTGTAAAAATAAACATCATTGAAGCCTACACAGCAGAGCTTGACGATGTGACCTTTGCAACTGCCGATGGAGCGGTTCATGTACTTGACTTTGCATATGGCGATGCAAACGGTGATGGCGTTGTCAACACCAAGGATATTATCCTGATCCGTCGGCATGTAGCGGCAAAGGATCCTGTTACAGGCCAATCCACAGTTGAAATAAAAGCCGGTGCAGATGCAAACGGTGATGGTGTTGTGAATACGAAAGACATTATTTTGGTGCGCCGTCATGTGGCTGCGAAAGACCCGACTACCGGCGAATCTACGGTGGTGCTCGGTCCGACTAAGTAATCGAAAGAGGATATAGTATGAAAAAGTTTTTTGCTATATTGCTGGCGGCTGTAATGCTGCTGTCGGCAATGGGAACAACTGCTTTTGCAGCTGATGAAGCTGATGTGGTGATCTCCGGCGCAGAGGTTACGGCTATGCCCGGTGAGACCGTAGAAGTTCCTGTCATTATTGAGAAAAACAGCGGTTTCTGTGGTATGAATCTCCATTTTACCTATCCGGAAGAATTGACCCTTGTGTCATTTACAAACGCAGTAAGTACGCTGACCTGCACCAATATTACAACAACTGTTTGGGACGGTGCAGATAACTACACCGGAACAGGTAATTTGGCAGTGCTGAAATTTAGCATACCTGCTACAGCGGAACGGGGTACAAAATATCCTGTTCAGATCAATTTTATTGAAGCATACGATCTGGATTTGAATGATGTGTCTGTATCTGTAACAGCTGGCTTTGTTACTGTTGGCGGCCCTGTGGCGGCGGTTTATGAAAATGGCGAGAAGAAGGCACAGTACAGCGATTTTGGAAAGGCAGTTGAGGCCTGTGGTACGAACGGCTATGTGAAGCTGCTTTGTGATACACAGGTTGATGTGACCCTTACGAAGGATCTGTATGTGGACCTCAACGGCTTTGATCTCAGCGGCACACTGGCCGGCGGCAAGGTCTACGGTATGGACAGCACAACCAATGCCTATAACTGTGAAAACCGTGGTATGTTTAGCTGTAAGGATGCCAGCGGCGCAAAGGTGGTGCCTGAGGCCCATTTTAAGAGTGCTGTTACAGGCAGCATCAAACGGTATATGGCCATTGAAGAGCAGAGCGGCTATTCCTTCCACCGGTTTTATTTGGGTGTGACCCACATGAGTGTCCGTCCTGCTGTGACCAGTGTGGGCTTTAAGGCTACCTTCTACGGTGATGAGATGGTGGTTGCCGCTTTGGACAGCGAAAATGCCTATGGCTACAGCCTCAGCCTTTCCGGTGGAACGGCTACAGAGGTGTACAAGGAGCAGGATAGCTTCGTGTCCGGTCAGCCTGTGACGCTTCGGATTGACAACTACGATGTGGAGAACCATGGCGAGACGGTGTTGTCCGCCAAGGCTATGCTGAAGCTTAGCAACGGTACAGTGATCGAAAGCAACAGCTATACCATGACCCTGCGCGGCTTGCTGGAGGCGTTGAACACAAACTACAATGCCCTGACTTTGGACCAACTGGCTGCTGTAAAGCGTATGATTCAGAAGTACAAGATCATTCAATCCTGGAAGGTAGAAAACCTGATTTAACATAATAATAGAGGTTGTCTCACTAAGGCAAACCGTATGAATTATAAAGTAGGGACACCCGTCCCCGGGTGTCCGCGATAAAAAACAACACCAAATCTTCGCAATCTGCACAGATTTGGTGTTGCTTTTTGTTTTAATTGCGGTCACCTCAGGAGAGGCGACCCTACAAAATCATTTTGAGACAGTCCCTTTATTATGTTTGCTCATCACTTTAGGGCGTTATAGATGTTCCACGCAGTGCGGTCTATGACCATGGGGGTGATGGAGATGGTGTTGTGCATGACTGCATCGGTGTCTAAGTCCAGGTCACCCTTGTCCACGTGGATGCATTTGCCGTTACACTTTACCATGTTATCACCGGCGGTCACATAATCGTCAGAGTAATAAGGGCCGCCTTGATGGGTAATGGAAAATCCGGTGGGATTTTCGGGGATGTTGATGTTGTAGAAATTGTGCTTTTCCAGCAGCTTATTCCTCTCGATATAATCCCAAACCATATCCATATGCCGCAGTGCGTGGGGATAGTAAGGCACGGAGGTGGACAGGGCAATGCCGGGGATACCGATTGCCACTGCCTCGGTCACTGCGGCCACTGTGCCGGAATAGTGGATGTCCTTGCCCACATTGTAGCCACGGTTAATGCCGGAAACAACCAGATCAAAGGAAAGCCCCATGCCGTAGACCGCATAGCGCACGCAATCCGCCGGGGTGGAGTCTACGGTCCAGACCGTCAGGCCGGGCTCCAATTCTCTTTGCATAACCTCAAAGGGGAGATGGATGTTGATACCGTGGCTCTTGGCGCTCTGTTCCACCTTGGGCACAATTACGGTCACATCCCCTTTTTTCTGAAACCAGCGAATCAGCGGTACAAGCTGGGCGGCAGATACACTGTCGTCATTTGTAATTAAAATTCTCATAACCAACCCTCGTGCGTTTCTTTGTATTCCTTCACATGCTGATCTGCATCGGCAAGAAGCTGTGCAATTTCAGCCCTGCCGTAGACCGTAGCGCCACTGGCGCAGGCATGACCGCCGCCCCGGTACTTTTCTGCAATGGAGTTGATATGCACAAAGCGGGAGCGGAGACGGACACGGAAGGATTGCTGCTCGTCGCCGTTTTCAATAAAGACGGCCCAGCAGATGCAGCCACGGATGGAATCCAGCGTGCCGACACAGGCACTGGCCTGCTCTAAGGTCAGATTGAACTGCTCCTGCATGGCTTTGTCCACAATAATATAGGCAATGCCGTTTTCGGTCCGCTGCATCACATTGTAAATATGGGCCTTGAATTTCAGATACTCAAAGGCCTCCAGATACAGCCGTGCAAACAGGGTATCGGTGTCTACGCCAACATCCAGCAGTGTACCGGCGCAGCGCATGGTGTCACCGTTTGTGCCGCTGTACTTAAACCGTCCGGAGTCAGTAACCATGCCGGTGTACAGATGGGTAGCGGCAGTCTGATTCAGCTGCAGCTGATCCCGGAAGGTCTCATAGAAGTCCACCACCATCTCACAGCAGGAGGAACGCTCCTCCTCCACCCAGTTGATCATGCCGTAATCTTCCAGGGGGATGTGGTGGTCAATTTTGATCAGCTCCTTGCAGAGCTTGTAATTCTTGTTGGAGATCCGTGCCTCAGAGGCGGTGTCTAATACGATGCCCAGCGCATCGGTGTACAGTGCCTCATCCACAGGCTCGTCCTCGGGACCCATAAACTCTAGATAGGCGGCAGTTTCGCTGTCGATCAGATAGACCTCCTTGCCGGGGAAGGAGGTTACCAAAATCTCCTTGAAGCCCTTGGTGGCACCGACACAGTCACCGTCGTTGCGTACATGGCGGAACAGGAAGATCCGGTCATATTCCTTGATCTTATTTAAGATCTGCTGTTTAATTTCAAAATTCATGTTATTCTCCCATCATATCGTCTAAATCCTGCAGCATAGCCATGGCGGTCTCCCGATCGGGAACGGTCGCACCGCTGGCCTTTGCATGACCGCCACCGCCGTATTTTACGGCAATGGGGTTAATGTTATACTTATTGGAGCGCAGCTCGCACAGCACGCCCTTATCAGACTCCGTAAAGTTGACCCAAATATCCACACCCTTAATATCTGCCATGGTGTTGGTCATGCCACGGGATACGGTGAAGGTGTCTAAATTCAGTGCATCAAATTCTTCCTTGGTGGTGTAAATGTAGGCAACATTTTTGGGGGAGAACTCAATTTTCAGAATAAAGCTGGCTTTGAGCTTCTTGGAAGCAAAGTCGTCGGCGTACAGGTCCTTAAAGAGGGCGTTGGTGTCAAAGCCCTGCTCCATCAGGAGCGATGCAAGATGGAAGGTGCGGGCGGTGGTGCCGTCATAGCGGAAGCGGCCGGAGTCGGTGACCATGCCGGTGTAGAGAGATTTTGCTGCCAGGGGATTCAGCTTCCAGCCGGATTCCTCGGCCATGGCTGCGATCATGCCGCAGCAGCTTTCAAAGGAGGTATCGATCACTTCATGATCTGCGATCTTCTCGCAGAAGATGTGATGGTCGATCCGGGCGGTGGTCTTTGCCAGGCGATAACGGTCATCGCTGATCATGTGGGTGGAGCCACTGTCCAAAATAACGGCCAGTGCGCCCTCATATGCACTGTCGGGAATGATATCCAGTTTTGCGCCCTCCATGAAGCCGAAAAATCCCGGCTCGTCACCGACCATGTAGACGGCCTTGTCGGGGCAGTTTTCTTTTATCAGCTGCTGCAGACCGATCTGGCTGCCTATGGCATCGCCGTCAGGCCGTCCGTGACGGTGAATGATGATGGTGTTGTGTGCCTTGATTGCCTGTAAAATAGCTTCAAACATAAATAACTCCTTTCCCTTGCGCAGGAGAACAATAGTTGCTATAATTATAACACAGAAAGGTCTATTTCGCAATCTTTAAAAGCTGGAAGGAAAGAAAAATGGAGAAAATGCTGATCGTAGACGGCATGAATCTGCTGTTTCAGATGTTTTATGGCATGCCTGCACAGATTTTAAACCGTGATGGCCGTGCCATTCAGGGGACAATCGGCTTTGTGGGTGCACTGCTGCAGATGATCCGCATGGTACAGCCGGGGTATGTGCTGGTGGCCTTTGACGGTGAGAGCCATAACCCCCGAAAGGACTTAGACGAAAACTATAAAGCAAACCGCCCGGACTATAGCCAAATGGAGGAAAACGACATTCCATTTTCCCAGCTGCCGGACATTTATGCTGCCCTGGACTATTTGGGGATCTGCCACAAGGAGACCGCCGATTGTGAGGCGGACGATTGGATCGCAGGCTATGTGCGGCAGTATTGTGACCGCTTTCATATTACCGTTGCTTCTCAGGACAGTGATTTCTTCCAGCTTATCGACGATCATGTACATATTCTCCGCTACAGAGGGGACAACACCGTTGTTTGTAACCGCACCTGGCTTATGACAAAATACGGCATCCACCCGGAGCAGTACACCGCCTTTAAAGCCATGACCGGAGACAGTGCCGATAATATCCGTGGCGCACCAAAAGTAGGCCCTAAAACCGCCGCATGGCTTCTGCAGACCTATGGCACATTGGAGGGCGTTATTGAAAACGCAGATGCGATCACAAAACCTTCTATCCGGAAAAGTGTGGGGGAGAGTATAGACCGCCTCCATAAAAATATGGAGCTGATCGAGCTATCCGGCTGCTGCTGTCTGCCATTTTCGCCGGAGCAACTGCGTTGGCAGTATCAGGGGCAGACCAGCAATCAAGTTCTGCGTGCCATACAGCAATATTAAAAGAACGGATTCCTCGTTTCACTCGGAATGACACAGTAGCAGTTACATTTGCGTGTCATTCTGAGCGAAGCGAAGAATCCGTTTCTAATTTATTGTTCAAATGCGCCGGTGGCGATGTAGTCAGCCAGCATATCCCGGGCGTAGTAGCCGTCGGTATAGGCTTCCACAACGGTCAGGTTGTTGTAACGGTAGGAGGAGGTGTAGGAGTCCACAACGATGTAGTAGGTGCCGTCGGGGTCAATGTTCTTGCGAACGTCCTCACCGTACTGACCGTAAGCAATGAAATAGCGGTCGTTGTCGGTCTCAAAGAACTTTTCCTTCAGGTCCCGGCCCTTGATGGAGCACAGGTGCAGCTGATTGTCGAAGGGGAACAGGCTTTGGATCATGGCGTATTTCACTTCGCCACCGGCTAAGTTGTAGGGACTTCTGACGGAGATAAAGCCACCGCCTAATACGATGTCGTACTTGTCGCCCCAGGCCTCCATGCCGATATCGTAGTACAAATCAGCCACAAGCTGTTGCATTTCGCCGCTGCTGCGCTGACGGGCATTGTAGCCCAGCACACGCTCGCCACGGTTGACATCGGCGGCGTATTTATCCAGCAGATCTGTGATGATGGGGTCGGCATCCAGGGAGGTATAGGTCTCACTGTCGATCTGCTGAGGAACGATTTGCTTGCAGACACCTGTAACGGTGTTGAAGGTCAGCTCCACATAGCAGATGCCCCGGCGGTTTTCACCACCACACTGCATATGATACACATTGTAGGCATCCTGCAGAATGTAACGCTGATGGGTGTGGCCCTCGAAAACCAGATCCACATAACCGTCAGACAGGCTGGTGTCATAATAGCCGGAAAGCTGAGCGCCGGTTACGGTTTTCACATCACTGGTGCTGCTTTCAAAGCCATCATGGACGGCGTAGATGATGAAATCCGCACCCTGCTGCCGCAGAGCTTCCGATTCTGCTTTTACCAGATCCGTCAGGTCCTTGCCGGTCTTAAAATAGACATTTTCAACCTTGTCAGCCGCAATGGAGGAGTAGCAGTCACCTACAGCACCGATGATACCGATCTGTATACCATTTTGATCCACCAGTACAGAGCTTTGGCAGTAATCAAGCTGTTTGTTCGTTGTTTTGTCATAAATGTTAATGGCTAAGTAAGGGAACTGGGCAATGGCCTCGTTGGAACGGACGAAGGTATCGCCCCAATCGTATTCGTGGTTACCCATGACCATGGCGTTAAATCCAATATCGTTCATCCAATCGGTGGTCAGCAGACCCTTTGTCAAATTGGACTCGGAGCTGCCCTGCCACATATCACCTACGGAGATTAGTAGCAAATTCTCATTTTCTGTACGGCGTGCCTTGATATAGGAGGTCAGCTCATCAACGCCGGGCTGATTTTCACCGTCTACAAGCTTGCCGTGGAGGTCGTTGATGGAAAAGACATCAAAGGTCACCAGTACGGAGCTGCCGCAGCTGTCGCAGGTCTCGTCACCGTTTGCATCGGTGTGGGTGCAGGTGGGAACAATGGCCTCACCGGTGGCCGGATCTGTGGCAACTGTGGGGGTGGGTACTTTTTCACAGCCACACAGTAAAAAGGCGGCGATCAGCATCAGTACAAATATTTTCTTCACTGTAAATTCACCTGTTTTCTATAGTATCCTCCATATTGTACACGATGTATGTCCTATATGCAATCATTTTCTGTAAAAACTGTTGCCGCCGATGAATTCCCGAACCAGGCTGGTGGGTGGGATCTCATCATCCACATCTGCCTCATGTACAAAATTCAGAACCTTCACAATGGAACGGACCTGATCGTATACCGGGTCCTCCGGCTGTACGGCGGTCAGCAGCGGGAAAATGTGCTTTTTCAGTACTGCCAGCTCGTAGAGTGTGGAGCTGTTGAAGATCACATCGGCGTGCTCCTGGAAGGGGAAGATCCACCGCTTTTCGCCACGGCGGACGCTGTCCCACATGCCCAGTGTCCGCTGGACGGAGGCGTTTCTTGTTTCGTAGTCCCGGACGGTACGCCGCAACAGCCGCAGGTAGCTGGTGGGGATGCGGTTGTGGTCATCTAAGCTCAAGGGCAGCAGGGGGGATACAAAGAGCTTGAAAATCAGGTTGGATGCTAAATCTTTAGGCAGCAGCACTGGGTTCAGGGCGTGCAGGCCTTCTACGATGATGACACTGTTGCCCTCTAACTTCATTTTGTGGCCAACCCATTCCCGTTTTGCGGTGACAAAGTTGAAGGTGGGGATCTCCACCTCCTGGCCCTGCAGCAGCTGGGAAAGGTGGGTGCTAAACAGCTCTGTGTCGATGGTATTGATGTGCTCCAAATCGATGGTGCCGTCCGGGCCTACAGGAATCTTATCCCGATCCATGTAGTAGTCATCCAGACTCATGAGAATGGGCTTTTTGCCATGGACACGCAGCTGAGTGGCCAAACGGTTTGCGGAAGTGGTCTTGCCGGAGGAGCTGGGGCCTGCCAGCATGACGGCTTTTGCGCCCCGCTGACAGATCATGTCGGCAACCTGCGAAAACCGCTTTTCGTGCAGGGCTTCGTTTACCCGGATCAGCTCCCGGATCTTGCCGGAATCCACGAGCTCGTTTAAGTCTGCTACGGTCTCACATTCCATCAGCTCGCCCCACTGGAAGCCCTCTGTAAACACGGAAAACAGGTTGGGGGACTCCTTGTAGGTAGCAACCCGGTCAGGCATCAGGTCGTTGGGGAAGATGAACATAAAGCCCTCGGGGGCATCAATAATATCCCACACCCGCAAAAAGCCGGTGGAGGGGGCCATTTCACCGTAGAAATAGTCCACAAAGTCCTCATACTGGTATACATCGAGAGTCGGCATCTCCCGGTACGATAGCAGGCGGGCCTTGTCATCCTGACCCTGGGCAGTGTAGTAGTCAATGGCTTCCTTGGTGGAAATGCGGTGACGCAGCAGGGGAATATCCTGCTCTACGATCTTCTGCACCTGTGCTTTGACCTTGGCGGCAGAGAACCAGCTGGCCCCCGTAACACGGATATACAGACCTGCGCCTACGGTGCAGTTCATAGTTGCACGGGCGTTCGGCCACAGCTGCCGTATTGCCAAAAACAGAATGAATTGAGCGGTTCTTGTGTACACATCCTTGCCGGTGGGGTCCTGATAGTACAGAAGCTGCACGTTGCCCGCACTGGCGGCCATGGCTTTTCTGATGGATTCCCGCTCCTCTTGCACATCCTTCTGTCGCAGCGGTATGTAGTTGAGTGTAAAGGTCTCACCGGCGATCTTGGCTGCAATGGGATCGGTGGAAAGCTTTCCGGTGATCAGGCCCATTTCTTTTACCATATCCAAAAGGGATTGACCGGGTTTGGCGGTAATGGTTTGATTATTGATAATAAGCTGCATAATAATGCCTCCTTTATTTCTTTTTTGCTTCCCGTACAAGCTGTACGGCGTTAATGAGGAACAGCCCGCCGTTTAAAACCACCACGGGCCAGGTGTTTTGTAAGACCGCATAGATCACACTGATCACAGAGCCGGACATATTTAAAATTCGCAGCTTTGTAATATTCGTCATCATCATAGACAAAAAGATCAGTGCCGTCCCCAAATAACCGAATAGCTCTAAGTATATGTTCATATTAGCAACCTCCTTCAGGTTTTTGCAAAGAAAAAAGGCTGGCTACGGCTGTTTTTGAAAAGCCGGTAGTCAACCATTTACGGTGGTTCGTAGAAACGCTTGCCCTTATTGCAAGTATATACCAAACATTATATGCAACGCACCTAAATATTATAGCATATTTTACCAAAAACGCAAGCCTTATTTTCGACTTCTTCATACAAAATTACCCCTGCCGCACGGCAGGGGTAATTTGTTGGTGTTATTTCCAAAGGCCGTCGGGGTAGAGTCCGGAATCGGTCATTTCTTTCAAGGCGGCAACCACCATGGGCTTATCTGCGGCGTAAGTAACGCCGTACCACTTGGCATCACAGCGCAGCACCTTGACGGTGGCCTTGTTTTCAGCAAGAAGCTCACCTACGGTCATAGGCAGGTACATTTCGCACTTCATGGGGTTTAAGGGGATGGACTCGGTGAGGAACTTGGGGAAACGGGCCTTGATTTCCTGCAGGAAGCTGCCGGTGTAGCCCCACATATTCATGGACACGGGGGTGTCGGCGGAAATTTCGGTCCAGCTTGCGCCATCGTCCTCTGTAAAACGGATGGCATCATCCTGCTGCTCAATTTTGGTACGTTCTACAATGTGGGTCAGATAGTTCTGCTCATCGGTCTCACAAACGCCACGGGCAACAGAACCGTGCTTGGTCACGGTATTGCCCAGACGGTAGCCTACCATGCAGTAGTTATACTTGTCGCCGTCCTTGGCAGAGCAAAGATAATTATAGATCACCTTAAAGGCAGAGGGGCCGTAGTAATCGTCGGCGTTAATAACAGCAAAGGGGGCATCGCCAATCTGCTCTGCCGCACACAGCACAGCATGGCTGGTACCCCAGGGCTTTACACGGCCATCGGGAACAGTGAAGCCTTCGGGGAGCTTGTCAAGCTCCTGATAGGCATAGCGGATCTCCATGGGGCACTTTTCCAGGCGCTTACCCACGGTATCCATAAAGTCCTTCTTGATTGCTTCTTTAATGATTATTACAGCGGTCTCAAAACCGGCGCGGTGTGCGTCAAACAGGGAGTAGTCCAGAATTGCTTCGCCCTGGCTGCCTACAGGATCGATCTGCTTCAGGCCGCCGTAACGACTGCCCATACCGGCTGCCATGACGACTAAAATAGGCTTGTTAGTCATAAAATTTACCTCCAATGGAGTTATTTTAAAACATTATACACCAAAAATATCCAAATAGCAAGAGGGAACATTTTAACCCTTCCCCTTTGGGGAAGGGGGACCGCGCAGCGGTGGATGAGGGCGGTACGGCGTGAATTTATATCAACACTTCGGCGAAATCGTACTGCGGTAAACCTCATCCGCCCCAGTGTGCGCACTGGGGCACCTTCCCCAAAGGGGAAGGCAAAACGGAAGCACTTTTTGGGTGCTTCCGCTTTCGTTATTTCAGCAGTTTTAAAATCTCAGCGGCGGATTCCAGGACCAAGTGGGGTTTTTCTTCGGAGGCCTCCAAAATTTCGTAGGTGGTCTCGCCGCTCATGACTAAGATGCTCAGGGCACCGGCGGCCAGGCCGCTTTTAATGTCGGTGTAAATGCGGTCACCGATGACGGCGGTATGCTCCGGGGAAATGCCGTACTTTTCCATGGCAAGCTGAGGCATCAGCGGCTCAGGCTTACCGATGACCAAAGGCTTTTTGCCGGTGGCGTTATAAAGACCGATGGTCACGCTGCCGCAGTCCGGCACAGAGCCGAACTCTGTGGGACAAACCAGGTCCGGGTTGGTGGCAATGTAGGGCAGGTCTCTGGTGCAGAGCATTTTGCTGATATCCTCCAATTTCTTGAAGGTCAGCTCGGTATCAAAGCCCAGGACAATACATTCGGTCTTGTCAATATCCTCCGTAATGGGAAAGCCGTGGGAGGCAAGCTCCTCTTTTAAAGAGGCTGTTCCGCAAACGTAAAGGGCTTTGCCGGGGTGCTCCCGCTTTAAGTACCAGGCGGTAGCCTGGGAGGAGGTAATAAAGTCCTCCTCAGTGGATGCAATTCCCAGCTTTGCCAGCTTTTCAATGTAGGCCTTCACATTCTTGGAGGAATTGTTGGTCATGAACATATACCGTCCGCCGGTAGCTTTGATGGTCTGCAGCAGCTCAATGGTAAAGTCATACAGGCGGTTTCCCAGGTACAGTGTGCCGTCCATGTCAAACAGGAACAGCTTGATATTTTTGATTCTATCCATAATATCCTCAGTCAATATTTTTTGTTGCGATAATATCCGCACCGCAGACATTCTGCAGCAGCACATCGCCGGTCCGGACCGGCGCTTCAACAGAGGCGCTGCGGATCTGCTCCATGGCCTCGAACATACGGCCCTTGGCAATGGGGGCGGAGGTTTTCACACTGACCATTATACCATCCCGATTACTGATACGCAAGATGGAAGTGACGGTACGGACAGGATTGGTACACTCGTCAATACCGTACTTTTCGCCTCGGGGGCAGGTGTTGCCGGTAACAGACCAGGTGCCATTTTCCTGCTTGGCGGTGAGGCTGCAGCCTCTGGGACAGAGGATACATACTAAATTTCTATTCATCATACTTCCTCCAAAGAGACCTCGACAGGGCCGGTGATGGTGGCAAGCTGGGCCTGCTTTAAGGTGATCTTTTCCATTTCGCCGGGGGCGGCCTTCAGCCGCTTGACCACGGTCAGCTCCTTTTCACCGTCACGGACGGTGAACTTGACCTTTCCAAAGGGCTGAGATACACGCAAAAACAGACTCACATCCTGTGCAGAATCGGTGTGGATGCGCTGGGGCAGCACATAGCGCACGCCGTAGCCGGGCTTTGTTTCCACGGTGCGGCCGCTGCTCAAAGTGCCCTGCACATAAGCGGCTGCGCCAATACCTGCCAGCTCTGCCTCGTCGGATACATAGTCCACCAGGTCGTGAACCTGCAGAACGTTACCGCAGGCGAAAATGCCATCTGTGGCGGTCTGGCGGTTTTCGTCCACCAGTGCGCCGTTGGTAACCGGGCTGATGGGAATACCGGCAGCATTTGTCAGCTCATTTTCGGGAATGAGACCAACAGACAATAGCAGCGTATCACAGGGGATGTAGCGGCGGGTGGAGTCGATGATCCGGCGATTCTCGTCCACCTGGGCAATGGTCACGCCCTCCAGGCGCTCCTTGCCGTGGATCTCCGCCACGGTGGTGGACAGGTACAGGGGAATACCAAAGTCCTCCAAACACTGGACGATGTTCCGCATCAAACCGCCGGAGTAGGGCATCAGCTCGCACACAGCCTCCACCTTTGCACCCTCTAAGGACATTCTCCGGGCCATGATCAGGCCAATGTCGCCGGAGCCTAAGATCACGACTTTTTTGCCTACCTGCCAGCCCATGCAGTTAATGAGCTTCTGTGCAGTGCCTGCGCTGTACACACCGGCGGGCCGGGTGCCTGCGATATTCAGTGCGCCACGGCTTCTCTCCCGGCAGCCCATGGCCAAGACAACAGCCTTTGCCTGAATCTGCAGGATGCCATCTCTGTTCCGGGCTGTGATGACTTTATCGGGGGTCACCTCGGTGACCATGGTCTCCAGGTAACAGGTGATGTTCCGCTCCCGCACCTTCTGCGCATAGGCAGCGGCATATTCCGGGCCGGTCAGCTCTGTGCCCAGCTTGTGGAGGCCGAAGCCATTGTGGATACACTGACGGAGAATACCGCCTAATTCCGGCTCCCGGTCCAAAATGACCACATTCGTAGCACCTGCATCGTAGGCGGCTACGGCTGCTGCCATACCGGCAGGACCGCCGCCAATGATCACGATATCATGTTGTTTCCTCATTGCTTAAACCTTTCCAATGACCATGTAGCTTTCACCGCCACACTTGGTGACCTGCTCCATGGGGATGTTCTGCTGCTTTGCCAGCAGTTCCATAATATACGGGCCGCAGAAGCCACCCTGGCAGCGGCCCATGCCGGAGCGGGTGCGCCGCTTGATACCGTCCAAGTCCCTTGCGGGAGGATTGGTGCGGATGGCATCCAGAATCTCGCCTTCGCTGATGGTCTCGCAACGGCAGACGATCTTGCCGTAAGCGGGATTTTCTTTGATAAATGCGTCCTGCTCAGACACAGACATCTTCTGGAATGCGTGGGGGTCGGCACGGTGGCCGTCAAAGTCGGGATTCTCCTCCGGCTGACCCATCATATTTACCACATATTTGGCAATAGATACGCAGCAGGTAAGGCCGGGGGAGTCGATGGCGGCTACATTCATAAGCCCCTCTACCTGCTCACTCCAGCCGATGATGAAGTCGCCGCTCTTTTCAGAGGAACGGACACCGGTAAAGGAGGTGATCACATTGCGGAAATCTATAGAGGGCACGCTCTTTGAGGACAGGCGGCGAACCTCGTCAAGACCCGCAGGGGTGGTCTCGGTGGACTTGCCGTCAGCTACCTGCTTGGCAGTAGGGCCGGTCAGCAGATTGCCGTGGACGGTGGGGGAGACCAGGATGCCCTTGCCTGCGGCAGTGGGGACCTGAAAAATGGTGTGTTTGACGGTGCTGCCTGCGCCCTTATCCAGCAGCATATACTCACCGGCTCTGGGAATGATGGTGATGGAATCGTCACCTGCTAAGGCAGCAATCTGACCTGCACCGCAGCCGGCGCAGTTGATGAGGGTCTTGGCCTGTACGATCTCGCCGTTTGCGGCGGTGACGGTGAAGATGCCGTTTTCTTTAGTGATGGCACTGACACGGAAATTGACCTTCAGCGCAGCACCGTTATCCATGGCATTACCTGCGGCAGCAACGGTCATGCCGTAGGGGCAGATCACACCGGCGGTGGGTACATACAGGGCACTGGTAACAGCTTCAGACAGCTTGGGCTCTATGGCTCTTGCTTCGTCACCGCTGAGTACCTTCAGCTGGGGAATGTTGTTTTTTTGACCACGCTCATAAAGCTCCTGCACGGTCTTGTCCTCTTCTGCGCTAAAGGCGCAGACCAGAGAGCCGTTGCGGATGCAGGGCACATTCAGTTCCTTGGCAGCCTCAAAAAGCAGCTCCACGCCGGTTGTGTTCAGCTGGGCCTTCAGTGTGCCCGGCTCGGGGTCATAGCCGCCGTGGATAATACCGCTGTTTGCACGGGATGCGCCGCAGGCCACATCGTTATCCTGCTCCAATAAGCAGACACTGCCCTTATACCGGGTCAGCTCCCGGGCCAGCACAGAGCCAACCACGCCTGCACCGACGATCACTACATCATAAATCATGTTTCTACCTCCAAAAAATAAAAACGGAAAAGCCCCGGATGTCTCCATCCGGCACTTTTCCGTTCTCAAAGTCTCTACGGAATATTTAAATGTACCAAAGTGCTTCCTTGCCGGTGGATACGGCAAAAGCACCCAGTTTCAGGGCGGAGGTCACATCCTCCTTGGTCTCTACCAAACCGCCTGCGATCAGGGGAACTTTGGCGTTTGCAAAACGCTTGATAATTTTGCCGATCACACCGGGCATGATCTCCATCAAATCGGGGCAGGAGTTATCCAGCAGCTCCTGAATACTGTCCACACCCTGAGAGTCCAGGGCAAAAAACCGCTGAACGGTCAAAAGCCCCAAATCTCTTGCAGAGCGGATCAGGTTGGCCCGGGTGCTGATAATGCCGTCTGCACCGGCCTGTGCGCAAAACTGCACGCCTGCCCGATCCTTGCCGAGGCCTTCGGCCAGGTCCGTATGGACGAAAATGCATTTGTTTGCTTCGTGGGCCTGTCGGATCCGTTGGGGAATGGTTAAAATATTGCTGCCCAGCAGGAAAATCACCTCACAGGGGGAGTTGATCGCTTTATCAAAATAACGGTCATGGACAGCGGCAATGACCGGGCATTGCTCCAGCAGGTCCATGAGCTTCCGCTTTTCCATGTTGTTCACCTCGAAAAAAAGAGTAAAGAAATGCCCAGACATTCCTTTACTCTCAAATCTCCACATAGTATTTTAACGGATAAGGGCTTAAAAGTCAAGGCTTAAAAGTGCTCAGCTGACAAATAAATGGACTCTTTTTTTAATTTTCCCCAGGAAAATTCTGCTTTGAGCTCGTCTGCGCTGATGGGTACGGCCTCCGGAAGAATACCGGCAGTGCAGGCAAGGCTGCCGATGAGGGCCTCCGCCGTCATACGGGTACGCAAAACACCTAAGTCCAAGTCCTTGTCCCGCTTGCTCAGCCGCCGTCCGTCAGGGGCAAGCAGCAGCGGCACATGGCCATATTGGGGGTGGGGAAATTCGAATAGCTCCTGCAAATACATCTGCCGGGGCGCAGAGCTTAAAAGATCCGTACCACGTACTACCTCGGTCACACCGCCTTCACCGTCATCCACGGTCACCGCCAGCTGATACACATAGGTGCCATCAGCACGGCGCACCACAAAATCACCGCAATCGGTTGAAAGATTTTCTTTATAGGTGCCTTGTACCAGGTCTTCCACCGTCCACTGCCGGTCCGGGACTTTCACACGCCAGGCCGGGGCCCGGCCAAAGGCGGCCTTTTCTGCTTCTGTCAGATCACGGCAGGTGCCGGGATAGACGTAAGTGCCATCAGACAGGTGGGGGGCGTTGACACTGTGGAGCTGGCTGCGGGTGCAGTAGCAGGGATAGAGTAGCTTTTTTTGCTCCAATATATCAAAGTAGCGGTCATAGACCCGGGAACGTTTGGATTGGGGCTCTGTTTCCGTATCCCAGTCAAGGCCCAGCCAAAGCAGGTCCTCCCGCAGCACACGGGCGTATTCCGGGCTGGTGCGCTGGGTGTCCAGGTCCTCCATCCGCAGAACCATGCTGCCACCCCGGCTGCGCACAGACAGCCATGCGATCAGGACTGCAAATACGTTACCTAAATGCATCCGTCCGGAGGGGGTAGGGGCAAACCGGCCCACAGGTGGTCTTGCTGCTTCCATCTTTCCACATCCTTTCTGCTCTAATTTTACAGTAAATTTTCATATATGTAAAGGTTAGGTCTTGAGAAATTGGAAAAAATAGTGTATAATTCTAAAAAACTATGCAAAGGAGGGGCGGTTTGAATATGGAAGGCGATAGTCTGCAGCAAAAACGGGCCTTGCGGCAACAGCGCAAAAAGCAGCAAAAACGCAAAAGAATGATCCGCCTGCTCGTGCTTTTGGGTGTGATCGCACTGATCGTGTCCATGGTGTTTATTGTAAAAGGCTGTAAAGCGGCGCAGCAGCGGAAAAAGTATAATCAGGAAAACCCCAAGACCGTGATTCGGCTGGCTGCAGCCGGTGACCTGAATATCAACGATGCAGTGGTTGCCTCCGGCGGCGAGGGCTATGACTACGGCCCGGCCTTTCGGGATGTGCTCCACCTGTTGGGTGATGCGGACCTGACGGTGATCAATTTAGAGGGCAACATTGTTGGCGCACCCTACGGTACAGAGGACCGCTCCGCACCGCAGCAGATGCTGACCGCCTTAAATGATGCAGGTGTGGACCTGATCCAGCTGGCAAACTCCTATTCCATTTATAACGGTATTACGGGCCTGGGCAGAACCATCAGTGCTGTCCGCAGTGCAGGCATGGAGCCTTTGGGTGCTTATGCAACGGAGCAGGATTTTAAGGACAGCGGCGGCTATACCATTGTGGAGGTACAGGGTGTACGGCTGGCGTTCGTGGCCTTTACCAAGGGCATGGACGGCATGACCCTGCCTAATGGCAGCGAAAACTGTGTAAACCTCCTTTACGAGGACTATGATAGCACGTACCACAGTGTAGACAAGGCAAAGATCAACAAGATCCTGGATGCAGCTGAAAAAGAAAAGCCGGATGCAACTGTTGTGCTGCTGCACTGGGGCAGTGAGTTTAACGATACCATCTCCACCAGCCAGAATACGATTCTGGAGCTGCTGCAGGAGCGGGGGGTAGATGCCATCATCGGTACCCATTCCCATTATGTACAGCAGATGGTATTCGATAAGGAGAAGGGTACCTTCCTGGCTTATTCCTTGGGTGACATGTTCTCCGATGCCCAGCGTGGCGGTACGGAGTACTCGGTTGTGTTAGAGCTGGAGATCACCAAGGACGAAATCACAGGTGATACCAAGGTGACCGACTTTAGCTATACCCCCATTTTCTCCGTTGCGGAGGCAGGCCAGCCCATGCGTATTATGCGTATCCATGAAGCCATGGCGGCCTATGACTCCGGCTTCATCAATGCCATCAGCGCAGAGACCTATGATAAAATGAAATACGCTCTGGGTAGAATCGAAGCACGTATCAACGGAAGCTAACGCAACAAAACCGAGCTGCTCATATTTGAGTAGCTCGGTTTTTGTTATTTTCTGATACAAGGTGTGCAGCGCTGCCGCAGGCGTATTGCCAATTGCAGCAGCTTTCCCAAAATCGGGCGGAAGGAGTAGGTGAACAGCCCGGTGAATTTTGTGTAGGTTCCGGAAAAGCCTTTTTTAAAACGGTAAAGTCCGTACAGGGGATCGCCCTCGGTGGGATTACCGGGGACACCCCGGAAATCGTAGAAATCACAATTCCGGTCCATGGCCCGTTGAATCATGGTCCACTGAAGCAGGTAATTAGGCATGGCATTTCTGTGGATATTTGAAGATGCACCGTACAAATACCAGGCCTTTTTGCCGCAGAAGGACTCAATGGTGCCGGCAATGGGTTGACCGTTTAAATATGCAATGAATAAGTGTGCATCATTGCGCAGGGACTGCATCACATTTTTAAAATAGGCAGGATCGCGGATGTAAAAGTGATCCCGCTGACCGGTCGCGACCATCAAACGGTAAAAGCTTTCCATTACGGCATCCGGTATATCGTCTGTTCCGGCATATTCCTTGATCGTTACGCCTTTGCGGTCTGAAAGTCCGATGTTATATCGGGTTTTGGAGCAAAAAGCACCCAAAACCTCTTCTTTACTTCGGTCGGCCAGATTCAGCCGAAAGACATACTGGGCCTGGATATTTCCAAAGCCCTTGTCGTTTTTTTCAGTAAAGCCCAGGTTCTGCATGATTGCGCGAAAATCATCGTTTGTGTCCGGCTCGTCCGGGTCGGTATAGAGCATTATGGCCCGGTGTTTCCTTGCGGTCTGCTTGAGGGCTGTCATCAGTTCTTCCCAAGCCGCACGGTCATTTCGGTCACATACAGGGCCTCGTGGTATATAAAACATACGAAAGCCTAGTGGCAACGGACGAATGAGAACTGAAGCGGCGGCGATCGGCTGCCCCTGACGGTAAACGAGGATCCCGCGCCAATCCCATGAGGTTTTAACGGCGGCCCACCGGGGTAACTGCAGAAAATGGCCTTTGCAATGCGTGTATACAAAAGCCTCCATTTTTTCAACAGCGGCTTTATTGGAACGGTCAAAAACTTGATACAACATAAACACCCTTTCGTTTTTGTGGTATCAACACAGTAACGAAAGGGTGCATCATGATTTATGGCAGATGTGCATCAAAGGCGCATCTTTTTATTCCGGGACACATTCTATACTGAAGCCGTAGGGGTATAAGAAAAGGTCTACAAATACCTGGCCGTATTCCGGGTCAGATAAGCTGTACTGCTGGGCTGCGTGAGAGCCATCCTCGTAGGCTGATTCTACTGCGATTTTTTCACTGAGATGTTCGATTTCCAGGGAGGAAAAGAAAATATCAGTCCAAATACTCAGTGTTTCCTCCGCCGGATTGACGGCTGTCACATCCTCATGGGTATATGCGATTTGGAGTATATGTCCGGTATCATCGTCTACAGTAAGGGTTATACTCGATATTCCACCGGCATCGCCCATGAGATGCACCAACCAGACAATGCCTTGCAGATCCGGCATGGATGACACTTGTACCAACATAGGCGTAATGCTGATTTCGTCTTCGCAGTACGCGATAAGTCCGCTTTCAATGTATGGTGCAAGTCCGGTCCGTGCCGCATTTAAAGCATCATCCTTTGTCATGGCGGTAATATTTTCGGTTACTTCTGTAAAGCTGTCTGCGTTGCTGAGCATGATCAGCCGTGCCACAGGAGAAATATCCTTTACGATTTCCAGTTCAACAGCGGTTATTGGGGAAGAGGAGCTGCGGCCGTTATGATGCAGATCCTGAATTGAAGAAACGATTTTTGGAAAGAACGCACCTACTGCCAGCACGAATAGTGTAAGCAGCAGTATGAGGGCGGTTTTAAGTTTATTCATCCTTCTGCCCATCCTTTCCATATAAAGTGACCGTTACCCGTGTCCCCTTGCCCGGCTCGCTGGAAAACTGAATATGCCCGTTGTGCAGCTCCACGATTTGTTTGCACAGCGCAAGTCCCAAACCGGCACCGCCCTGACTTCTGGAACGGGCCTTGTCCACTCGATAAAAGGCTTCTGTAATGCGCTTCAGTTCCTCCGGCTCCATGCCTCTGCCATTATCCGCAACCTGAATCTGACAGCCACCGTGGAGCGCTGTGGCCCGAACAGCAATAATACCGCCGCTTTCAGTTGCTTTTGATGCATTGTCGATGAGATTGTACAGCAGAGATTTTACAAGGTCCGTTTCAAAGGAAACACGAGCCTGCTCTGCTTTGCAGATCAGGCGAATGCCCTTGTTTTTCATATTTGGTGCAAGTGCACGTTCAATTTCTGTAAGGAACGAGTGAAGCCAAACCCGCTTCATGATTATTTCGTCTTTTTTAAGCAGTAACAGCTCCAGAAGCTTAAAGGACAGGCGTTCCAGCCGTCGGCCCTCGGAGTAAATATAATCTGCCGCCATAATACGTGTGTTCTCGTCCATGTTGTCCTGGCGCAGCAGATCCGCAAAGCCGATGATGGAGGTCATGGGTGTTTTTAATTCATGGGCAAAGGCTCCCATAAACTGCTCCTGGCACTGCATATCCTCCTCCATTCCACTGATGGTATCCTGCAGCTTGTCGGCCATGGCATCAAAATCCCGGGAAAGCTGCCCGAATTCGTCAGCAGAGGAGATTTTGGACCGTTTGGACAGGTCACCGCCGGAGATCCGTCTTACAGTAGATGTCAGGCGGCGCAGATGGCCGGTCAGTGCAAAGGAAAGGATCACAGAGCCGGTCATTCCAAAGAGTAAAACAGCAACGTAAGTAATAAAGTATTGCCGCTGCTGTGCCTGACGAACCTCGTAAACAGTGGATAAATCAAAACGGGCCAGGAGCTCCAGGGTGGAAGTTCCTGCGGCAATTGTGCTTTTTAGAATCAGACCCTGTCCGTAGGAGTCGGAAACGGACAGGCTGGTGCATCGATTTTCAGCCGGCACAGGAAGTTCGTAATTCAGCGATGGGCTTTTACCGCTTTGAAACAGCAGCTTATTGTCTACCTTCAGCTGAAGTGATTGCCACCGGCTTAGACCCTGCGCCTCCATTTGCCGGAGCGCCTCAGCCAGACTGACAAAATCTGTTTGCGCACCCAATGCATTGAGCAAATACAATGTGCTTTGAATCGACTCAAAGGAATCCAGCACTGCTTCGGATTCCTGCTCCAGGCCGGAGGAGAAGGATGTGGTGATGATCAGCGTACCGCCGATTCCAAAGGCTACAGCAATCAGAAGGGAAATGGAGATAGTAAGCTTTAAACGGTAACTCATAATCACCCCTCCAATCGGTAGCCCATGCCATAGACAGGCTTGATCCGGTCCTCCCAGCCGACCTTCTTTTTCATACGCTGAATATGAAGCTCCACTGTCCGGGTAGAATCCGGGTATTCGCCGCCCCAAATGCGCTCATAGATCGTCAGCTTAGACAAAACGACCCCCACATTTTGAGCAAAAAGCAGAAGCAGCTCGTATTCCTTCCTGGTCAGCGGTACTTCAGTTCCGTTGCGGTAAACCTGCATGGAACGTGTGTTGATCTCCAAATCACCGATTTGAATAAAGGTCTGCAGCTTCCCATGGCGGCGCAGAACACCGTCCACACGGGCCTGCAGCTCCAGTACATCAAAGGGCTTGATGATATAATCCTCTGCACCCATTCGAAGCCCCTTTACCCGGTCAGCTACTGCATTTTTTGCGGTCAGGAAAATTACCGGTGTTTCCGTGGAGCGGATGTAATCCATGAGCTCGAAGCCGTCTATTCCGGGCAGCATGATGTCCAGCAGGATCAGATCAAAGTGCTCCTGCTCAATCAGATTGGCGGCCTGAATACCGTCATATGCACCAATGCACTTATAACCGCTGCGGCTTAGAGTCAGCTTCAGAAGCTCCACAATGGGCTTTTCATCATCTACAGCTAAAATTCGTACCATATGATGCCCTCCCTCATCGGCAAATAGAGTATATCACAGATGCATCAAAAAAGCATCACCATGATTTGTTTTGCGCGCCGCAATAAAAAAGAGCTGCTCGGTTGAGCAGCTCTTTTTCAGATTTCCTTGTACATGGCACAGGCATCGTCCTTGCGGACATTGTCGGCCACCTGAACGACCTCCACTGCCACGACCCGGGGGCCCATGGCAATCTCGATCCGGTCTCCCTCCTTGACCTCATAACTGGCCTTGACCACACGGCCATTGACACTGATGCGCCCATTATCACAGGCCTCATTGGCAACGGTGCGTCGCTTGATCAGCCGGGAAACCTTCAGATACTTGTCAAGACGCATTACTTCGCGACAGTATCCTTCAGGGTCTTGCTGGCCTTGAAGCCGGGCAGACGGGTAGCGGGAATCTCGATGGTCTCCTTGGTGCGGGGGTTGCGGCCAACGCGAGCTTCACGGTTCTTAACTTCGAAGATGCCGAAGCCGGAAACGGAAACCTTGTCACCCTTAACCAGGGACTCGGTGATTGCCTCGAAGGTGGCGTTAACAGTGCGCTCTGCGTCCTTCTTGGTCAGGCCGGCCTTTTCGGCAACGGCAGCGATGAGTTCAGTCTTATTCATAATTGGTTTTACCTCTTTCCCAAAAGTTTGCACTTTACACTAACACATTTTACAGGAAAATGCAAGGGTTTTTTTGGAAATTTCCAACTTTTTTGCAAAATATTTTACAGATGCAGGATTTTGGCAATCTTATCACCCTTGGGCAGCAGCTTGCAATCCTCGGCAGTGATGGCCTTAAAGAGAATCACACTGACAAAGTACACAATAACGCCTGTGGCGATGGAACCGATGCACAGAATGAGGGCACGGTCAAACAGCAGGCGCAGGCCCTTGTATGCGCCCCAAACGGCCACGCCCATGGTCAGGGCAGCCAGCGCAGGACGGATCAGGGCTTTCACCAGCCGGGGCTTTTGGGGTACCAGCTTGCGGATGGCAATGAGATTTAAAATAGCAATACAGAAGTAGCACACCAGCGCGCCGATGGGCGCACCCATGAGACCGATATTGGGGTTACCGACCAGCACATACACCACCGCCAGCTTTGCAACGCCGCAGATGAGCATGTTGATGACAGGCACATGGGCATAGCCATGGGCCTGCAAAAGGGCGTTGGTGTACTGAATAATGGCGTAGGGGAAGATGCACAGACCCAGCATAGCCATGAGCATGCCGCCGGTAGAGAGCAATTGGCCTTCATAGCTGCCCAAAAGTGCCATGACCGGCTCACCCAGCAGGAACAGACCAACAGCACAGGGCAGGCTTAAAAGACCGGTGATCCGGGCAGCGGATTCCTCTGTAGTTCTCACCTGATCATGCTGCAGCAGCGTCAGGGCAGAGGTGATGGCGGGGATTACACTGACCGTGATGGGAACAATGAATGCACAGGGCATATTGAAAATGGTTTGGGACATATTGTATACGCCCTTGAGGGTGCCTGCGGCATCCTGTGCGTTCAGGCCGCTTTCTATAAGCTCCGGCATATACTGGCCCGAGCCCATGAGATACACCAAACGGTCCATGTAAAGACCGGTCTCCAGCACAGTCAGCAGGGACAGACCTGCCGCGCCGATGGTAATGGGAATGGCAATGGAAAGCAGCTGCTTTGCGGTTTTGCCGAAGCTGTCTGCCTGCTCGCTGGATTCCGGCATTTCCTTATAGGCGGGGACAAGCCGTGCCCGCAGGTAAAATACGGAGATCAGGCAGCTGACAGTAACGCCCATAATGGCACCGCCGGCAGCCCAGGATACATCACCCAGAAGCTTTATAATGGCAAAGGCTGCTGCAAGGCCAACGACCAGCTTAAATACGGCCTCCAACACCTGAGAGACGGAGGTGGGGCGCATATCACCCTGACCCTGGAAAAAGCCTCTGTAGGTGGACATGATGACCATAAACAGGGCACTGGGGCCCAAGCACAAAATGGCAGGCCATGCACCGGGCTGATTCAGAAGATTTGCAAGCCACTTGCAGCCCAGCATCATAAAGGCCGCACTGGCAATACCAAGAATCAGGAATATGGTTCGGGAGGTGGAATAGACCCGCCGTACCTGGTTGTAATGGCCCAGGGAGCTATATTGGCTGATGAGCTTACTCATGGCAACCGGCAGACCGGCGGAGGAGATCATCAGCAGTACAGAATAGATTTCATAGGCGGAGCTGAAGTAGGAGAAGCCCAGCTCGCCGATGGCGGCATTCAGCGGCAATTTGTACAATGCACCGATGACCTTGACCACGGCGGTGGCAATGGCCAGTACCGCTGCGCCCTGCAGGAAGTTCTGCTTTTTTACGGATTTGCCCATAATTACTCCTTTTCCTCAAACAGACGGCTCATAGCGTAGCCGGTCAGCTCTTCTACAACCGCTTTTAAATCAATGGTGGGGAACTGGCCGTTCTGATAAAGAATTTTGCCGCCTACCATGGTCATAGCCACATCACCGCCCTTGGCACTGAAGGTCAGGGCGCTGATCACATTGTGGCAGGGAATCAGGTGGGGTGCGGAGAAGTCTACCAAAATGATATCCGCATCCATGCCCTCTTTGAGCATACCGCAGCTGTCGGCTCGTCCCTGGGCACGGGCACCGCAGACGGTTGCCATCATCAGGGGCGCGCCGGCAGGCATGGCAGCTGCATCACCGGCATCACTGCGGGCCTGCAGAGCGGCGTAACGGATCACCTCAAACAGATCCAGATTGCCGCATTCCACAGCACCGCCTGTGCCCAGTGCCACATTCAGGCCTGCCTTTACATTTTCCCGAATATTCAGGGGTTTTAAACCGGCCTTTGCATCACACATGGGGGTGGAAATCACAGAGACCTTCTTTGCAGATAAGATGCTGCGGTCATTTTCTGTCAGAGCATTGCAGCCTGCGGCCTGTCCGGGTACATTCCACAGCCGATGGCAGGCGAGCAGCTCTGCAGGCTCTAAGCCGGTGCGGTCCAGGCAGGATTCTACCTCCCGTTCCGTGGCGGCTAAATGCAGCTGCATACCGAGACCCTGTTCACAGGCATAGCCTGCCAACGCCTCCCAAAGCTGGTGGTTACTGATGTACTCGGCGTAGATGCCTGCATCGATACGGATGCGGCCGCTGTCATGACCGTGCCACTTTTCTTTTACACGGACAAGCTCCTTGCACTGCTCATCGGTATCAAAATCAAATTCCTCATTCTGATCAATAAACCGATAGGCAGACAGGGCGATATTGGCCTTGATGCCGCTTTCGGCCACAGCCTCGGCGGTGGCATCGGGGTAGTAATACAGGTCGGAAACGGAGGTGACACCAAACCGCAGACACTCGGCAATGCCCATGAGGGCAGAGGCCTTGGCACAGCGGTGATCCATTTTGGCTTCTTTTAAAAGCTGCTGTTCCAGTGCCTCGGTGGCGGTGGTGTCATCCAGGTAGCACCGCAGAGCGGTGGTAGCCAAATGGGTGTGGCAGTTTATAAGACCGGGCATAGCCACCATGCCGGTGCCGTCCACAATGGTGGCGGGGGTAACCTCCGGAGGCTTTTTGCCGATATAGGAGATATTGCCGTCCGTTACGCCGATACAGGCACCGAACAGCACCTCCATTTTTTCGTTCATGGTGACCACGGTCACATTCGAGATCAGAGTATCCAAAAAAAATCATCCTTTCAGCAGCGCAAACATTTCTTCCTTTTGGGCAAGAACGCTGTCTGCCTGCTCGATGTACTGCTCCGGGAACTTGGGGTTGTGGAAGCGCTGCAGCGTTCCGTCGGGCAGATTGACTTTATTCATACCACCGCCGCCTAAGGAGATGATGGTGTGCACCTCTTCCATCATGTAGATGTTATACAGGCAATCTAAGTTATCCCGGCTCCAGCCTACATTTTCAAAGCTGCCGGACATATATTTCTGCCGGTACAGATAATAAGGCTTGT
>CAYMPY010000002.1:0-49075 GCA_964392535.1 uncultured Oscillospiraceae bacterium | reverse complement strand
TGACGATACCAACATGCCCACCACTGAGATCGGCACTGACAAGCTTACAGATGGTAAGATCGGTATTCTGAATCTGATGGTTGCCTGTGGTCTGGCCGGATCCAACGGTGAAGCCCGCCGCCTGGTTCAGCAGGGTGGTGTATTCGTCAACGATGAGAAGGTTCCGGATCATACCTATGTTGTCACGGAGGATATGCTCTGCGAAGGTGTTAAGCTTCGCAAGGGTAAGAAGGTTTTCCACAAGGCTGTACTTGCTTAATAATGAATACTGTCATATCTGCAATGTAGATATGACAGTATTTTTATGCTATGTATGGAATTTTAATTTGCGTTGTGCTATTATATTCAAAAAAATGGTATTGGCGGGGAAAACATGTTTTATAAAGAAGAATTTATTACAGCAGATTTTTCAGCTGTCTTTACACAAGTTGGATATTATGATTTGGATGAGCTTCGGGCTACCGGGCAGAGAAATGATGTGAATGTATCAATTGAAATGGATGCGTTGTGTTGCCTGGAGTGTTTTCCTTGTGTACAGAATCTTATTCTGAAACCCGGTTTGATAAATGTTGATGATCTTCAGTATTTATATAACCTTCCTTTGAAATGTCTGATTCTGAGCTACTTTAATGATTCATTTTGTGAATATACAATTGACTTAGGACAGTTTCCTGCTTTGGAATTCGTTTATGCAAGAGATTCTTTTAATTTTTATAATGTAGATCAGTGTACTTCTCTTAAAACACTTTATGTTTATCAGTGGTCAATGCCTACACTCGAATTACTCGGCAGAAGTGATATTGAGGTATTGAAAATATCTGTTGGTAAGCTTACTTCTCTCAAAGGGATAGGAACACTATCACATCTGAGGCATTTTTCTGTATCTTACCAGCGTTCTTTGACTGACGTCAAGGATATTGGGGCGCGCGTTTCTTTAGAACATTTGGAAATGGGTAACTGCGGAAAGGTTGATTTAGAGAGTATCCCGACATTGGATAATCTGAAAATACTTGAGCTATTTGGCTGTCAAATTATAGAAAATTGTGATTATTTTAAGCGTTTTCCCAGGCTGGAGTATTTGATATTAGATTGTAAAATATTGGATGGTGAGCTATCTCAGTTTCTTCGTCTGAAACATTGTGCGCTGCTGACAGATCATCGTCATTATACACATAAGAATTCAGACTTGCCGAAATCAAATTTTAGGAAGATGTAATATGCATATATTTTTAGGAGCAGAGCTTTATGGGAAAGCTGGAAGTCGATGGTTTTCGATTCGGAAAGAGTTTTCAGAAAGATTAAAAAAGTTAGAGAATATTGAATATGGCTCAGAACTCGATACAATAGGCATTATTTCTATTATTATGCCTGATGATTTTTTTACAGATGGCGCCCATAAAGAGAGAAAGTATTTCAATAGAAAAGAAAAATCTCTGGATATCAGGCTGAAAATAGACTATAAATCCTTTGTTTCAGGTGACAAAACTATCAGCCGTAAAATATATAAGGATCATATTTTAAGTGCTTTTGAAGTTGTCGCAAAAAAAGTTGGCCCGGATTTTCAAGCGCAAAAGCTATTATCTGATGTGAAAAATCTCTTGATAGATTGATTATTCGATGAATTTGAGTTGATCACGATAAGACTAATACTTCTTTGATGCGTTCCTTTGTTTGATCGGTGGCATCGCACAGTGGCAATCTGCATGGGCCGCAATCGAAGCCAATTTGGCGCATGGCTTCTTTTACAGGAATTGGGTTTACTTCAGAAAACATCAGGTCCGCAAGTGGCTGCAGGCTGCATTGTATTTCGGCAGCGGTATCAAAATCTCCATCCAGTGCGGCTTCGCACATTGTACGCATTTCAAATGGATAAATATTTGACAGTACAGAAACCACCCCACTGCCACCGAGCGATATTATGGGAACGGTCATATCGTCATTTCCGGACCATACAGTAAAGCTTTTACGACATGCGTTTTTAATCTTGGTGATCTTCGTTATGTCGGTGGTAGCTTCTTTTACGCCTGCGATGTTTGGAATTGTGGAAAGCCGACTATAAACAGATACAGGAATATCAACGCCTGTTCTTGATGGGACGTTATAAAGGATGATCGGTATAGATACACAACGTGCAATGGATAGATAATGGGCCCATAATCCGTCGGGCGTTGCTTTGTTGTAATAGGGGGAAACGATCAAAAGCGCGTCTGCGCCTGCTTCCTGGGCGCGGATGCTTAATTCTATTGCGTGTTGTGTGGAATTGGATCCGGTTCCGGCAATGATCATGCAGTTGTTTTTCACATATTCTTTTCCGGTTCGGATCATTTCAATTTTTTCAGCATCTGTAAGTGTTGCGGATTCTCCTGTAGTTCCGCACAACACTACAGCCTGTATACCTGCATCTATTTGGCGGGTCAAGAGCCGTTTAAGCAGGGGGTAATTGATCTTATTGTTAAGAAAAGGCGTTACAAGAGCTGTACATACGCCTGAAAACAGATGATTATTCATATAAATACCTCCCGGATAGTCTATGAGTGTTCTTTTCTTTTTGCTTATTGCATTATTGGGGAAAATAAGCTATACTATGTTAGATTATGAAGGCATTGGAGTGTATGATTTGAAGACACACGATTTTTGGTATGATTTACCCGAAGAGTTGATTGCGCAGACCCCTTTGCAGCAGCGAGATACATCAAGATTGTTGGTTATGGACCGTAAGTCCGGAGAAATTCAGCATCGTCATTTTTATGATGTGCTGGATTATCTGAAGCCCGGCGATTGCCTGGTCATGAATGATTCCAGAGTGCTGCCGGCACGTCTGCTTGGTCACAGACCCACTGGCGGAGCGGTAGAGGTTTTGCTTTTGCGCGACTTGGGCGATAATAAATGGGAATGCCTCTGTAAGCCCGGCAGAAAGATGCAGGTTGGTAACGAAGTTATATTCGGAGAAGGCCTGCTGACCGGTACGGTCGAAGAGGCTCTTGAGGACGGTAATCGTGTTGTGCGATTTGCTTACGCGGGCATTTTCCTTGAGATTTTGGACCGGCTTGGGAAAATGCCCTTACCTCCGTATATTAAGGCTGAGCTTCAGGATCAGGAACGATATCAAACGGTTTATTCTCAGCATGTTGGCTCTGCTGCTGCACCTACGGCCGGTCTGCATTTTACCAATGAGCTGTTGGATAAGATCCGTCAGAAAGGTATTAAAACTGCTTTTGTGACCCTTCATGTAGGCTTGGGTACATTCCGACCTGTTAAAGCAGAGAACATTTCTGAGCATCATATGCATAGCGAGCTGTGTATGATCAGCGAAGAATCTGCGGCGATCCTGAATCAGACCCGGCAGGAGGGTGGACGGATCATTTGTGTTGGAACTACTTCCTGCAGAACGCTGGAATCTCTGGTTCGCCCGGACGGTTTCTTTGAGGCCGGTAGCAAATGGACGGAGATTTTTATTTTCCCGGGTTACGAGTTTAAGACTATGCAAGGGCTGCTTACCAACTTCCATTTGCCCGAAAGCACGTTGGTTATGCTTGTTTCAGCTTTTGCCGGGCGGGAGAATGTGCTTGCTGCTTATGAAAAGGCTGTTTCTGAAAAGTACAGATTTTTCAGCTTTGGCGATGCGATGATGATTATTTAAGCGAGGTTACGTATGTTTGAGTTATTAAAGACAAATGGCAAGGCAAGACGAGGCGTTTTTACCTGTGCACACGGAACGGTTCAAACGCCTGTCTTTATGAATGTTGGCACCCAGGCCGCCATTAAGGGCGCGCTGAGTGCGAAAGACTTGAAGGATATTGGCTGTCAGGTGGAGCTGAGCAATACCTATCATTTGCATTTGCGACCCGGTGATGAGCTGGTTAAACGTTGCGGTGGTTTGCATAAATTTATGACATGGGATGGACCTATCCTGACGGATTCCGGCGGATTCCAGGTTTTTTCTCTTGCTTCTCTTCGCAAGATCAAGGAAGAGGGCGTGACCTTTGCGTCCCATATTGACGGTCACAAGATTTTTATGGGACCTGAGGAAAGTATGCAGATTCAGTCTAATTTGGGTTCCGATATTTGTATGGCATTCGATGAATGTATAGAAAATCCGGCCCCACGGGAATATGTAAAGCAGAGTGTTGAGCGTACATTTCGGTGGCTTCAGCGGTGTAAGGCAGAAAATGCCAGATTGAATGCGTTGCCTGATACGGTTAATCCTCAGCAAATGCTTTGGGGTATCAATCAGGGCGGCACTTATGCGGACATTCGAATTGATCATATGAAGCGTATTGCAGAACTGGATCTGCCCGGCTATGCAATCGGCGGGTTGGCTGTCGGTGAAACGGCACAGGAGATGTATGATATCATTGATGCTGTGGAGCCGTACATGCCTCAGGAGAAGACGAGATATCTGATGGGTGTAGGAACACCGTCCAATATTATCGAGGCTGTGGCACGGGGCGTGGACTTCTTTGACTGCGTTATGCCGGCAAGAAATGCAAGACATGCACGGCTGTTTACCTGGGAAGGTGCGATTAACCTGAAAAATGCCAAATATGCGGAGGACTTAAATCCAATCGATTCGCAATGCGATTGCCCTGTGTGCCGTCGGTATAGCAGAGCTTATATTCGTCATTTGTTTGTAGCGGATGAAATGCTCGCAATGCGTCTTTCGGTTATGCACAATCTTTATTTCTATAATAAGCTGATGGAAAAAATTCGTGATGCCATTGATCATGATACTTTTGATGCTTTCAGATGTGAATATTCTGAAAAATTAGGCAGACGAATCTAAATTACCCTTGCTTTTTAAGGAATTGATGGTATAATATGTAAGTGATTTTTATTACTAAGGAGTACTGAACTATGGATTTAGGTATGATTTTGTCACTTGTTATTGTGATTGCGATCTTCTACTTTATGCTGATCCGTCCTGAAAACAAGCGCAAGAAGGAAGCTGAACAAATGCGTTCCAACATGAAGGTTGGCGATGAGATCACCACGATTGGCGGCATTGTTGGCACAGTTGTAAACGTTAAGGACGATAAGTTTGTTATTGAGACCGGTGCCGACCAGGTTCGTATTGAGCTCATGACCTGGGCACTGTCTTCCAATGAGACCGCTACAGCTGCAGCTAAGGAAGCTGCCAAGAAGCGGGAGGAAGAAAAGGCTAAAGCCAAGGCAGCAAAGAAAGCCGAGAAGGACCGCTGATTTTTACACCCTGCTTCTTAAATTGAAGCGGGGTGTTATTCTTGACATTGTTTTATTTTTGTGACTTGTAAAGAATTGCATTTAGTGGTATAATTATTTCATTATTTACTATAGAAGGTGTATAGCTATGACAACAATTGACATTTATTCCGGTTTTCTTGGCGCAGGTAAAACCACTTTGATCAAAAAAATGATTTCAGAAACCTATAAAGGACAGAAGCTTGTTCTGATTGAAAATGAATTTGGTCAGATCGGCATTGACAGCGGATTCCTGCAGGATTCCGGTATTAACATCACGGAAATGAATTCCGGCTGCATTTGCTGCAGCTTGGTTGGTGATTTCGGTAAGGCTCTTGAGCAGGTCCTGACGGAATATGAGCCGGATCGTATTATCATTGAACCCTCCGGTGTTGGTAAACTTTCCGATGTTATTGCCGCTGTCCAAAAAGTGATGAATGATGGGGTTGTCCTGGGGCATACCATTGCCGTTGTGGATGCCGGGAAAGTCAAGGTTTACATGAAGAATTTCGGCGAATTCTATAATAACCAGATCGAAAACGCTTCTGCTGTTATTCTTTCCAGAACGGACAGCGTTGAGCATAAGAAGCTTGAAACATCCGTTGAGTTGATCAGACAACTGAATGACCATGCTGCTGTGATTACTACTCCCTGGAATGAACTGACCGGTAATCAAATCGAAGAAGCAATTCAGGGCGAGGCTTCTGTTTCTGCAATGCTTGAAGAGATGGAACACGAACATCACCACCATCACCACGATGAAGATTGCTGCTGCGGTCATCATCACGAAGAGGAGCACCATCACCATCACCACGATGAAGATTGCTGCTGCGGTCATCATCACGAAGAGGAGCACCATCACCATCACCACGATGAAGATTGCTGCTGTGGTCATCATCACGAAGAGGAGCATCATCACCATCACCACGATGAAGATTGCTGCTGTGGTCATGATCACGATGGTGAACATCACCACCATCATCATGCCGATGAGGTGTTTACCTCCTGGGGTGTCGAGACCATCAAAAAGTTTTCGGCAACAGAGCTTCAGGCCGCATTAAATGCGCTTGATACCGGTCGATATGGCTTTATTCTGCGTGCGAAAGGTATTGTTCCATGTATAGAGGGCGGATGGCTGCATTTTGACTATGTTCCCGAGGAAATTGATATTCGGGAAGGTTCTGCTGCGGTTATCGGTAAGCTTTGCGTAATTGGCGCCGATCTTGATGAAAATGCCGTTAAGGCTTTGTTTGGAGTGTAAAATATGGTTCAGATCCCTGTATATGTTTTTACCGGTTTTTTAGATTCCGGTAAGACAAAGTTTATTCAGGAAACACTTGCTGATCCCCGTTTTAATAACGGCGAAAGAACGTTGTTGCTTGTTTTCGAAGAGGGTGAGGAAGAATATGATTTTTCTGCATATCCGCATCCTAATGTTTATTTGCATTTTCTGGATCAGGAAAGTGTGACAACCAAGGAGCTGCAGACGCTTGCTAAGAAATTTAAAGCCCAGCGAGTTGTTGCTGAGCTCAACGGTATGCAGATTATCAATGATATTTACAGCCGCTTTCCACAGGAATGGGTTATTGCACAGGAAGTGATGTTCGCTGATTCCTCCACCTTTATGGCGTACAATGCGAATATGCGCAACCTGGTAATGGATAAGCTTACCGGCGCTCAGATGATCGTTTTTAATCGTTTGGAGCCCGGAGCAGATACCCTTCCATTTCATAAACTGGCAAGAGCAGCTAATCGTCGTATTGATATTCTATATGAGTATACCGATGGCTCCACTGTTTTTGATGACATGGAAGATCCTCTTCCTTTTGATATCAATGCACAATGTATTTGCATAAAGGATGAGGATTATGCGCTGTGGTACAGAGATATCTCGGAAGAGCCTCAGAAATATGCCGGAAAGACCGTATGCTTTAAGGCTCAGGTAGCTTTCTTGCGGAAGAAGGAAAAGGGAATGTTTGCACCTGGTCGTTTTGTGATGACCTGCTGTGTGGATGATATTCAGTTTTGCGGCCTGCCCTGCAAATATGAGGAGAGTAGCTCTTTGACTCCAAGAGGCTGGGTCGTGGTTGAAGCCCTTGTTAGTGCTGAGAAGCACCCCTTGTATCACGGAGAGCTTGGCCCTGTACTGACAGCAAAAAAAGTTGTTCCGGCCGATCCTGCCGAGCATGAAGTTGCTGAGTTTTAAGAAAGGAGTGGCGTATGTATCAGCCTTTAGCGGATCGTCTGCGTCCGCAAACATTAGATGATGTTTTTGGTCAGGAGCATATTTTAGCTGAAGGTGCGATCCTTCGCCGCCTGATCGATTCCGGGAATATTCCCAATATGATCTTTTATGGTCCCAGCGGGACCGGTAAAACAACGGTTGCGCAGATCATTGCGCAGCAAACAAATCGGACGTTATTTCAGCTTAACGCCACGACTGCTTCAACTGCTGATATCAAAAATATAGTAGCGCAGTTAGATACATTTATGGCGCCAAATGGTGTGTTGCTGTATTTGGATGAGATTCAGTCTTTCAATAAAAAACAGCAGCAATCACTTTTGGAGCATATTGAGAACGGTAAAATTACATTGATCGCATCTACTACGGAAAATCCCTATTTTTATGTGTTTAATGCAATTTTGAGCCGCTCTACGGTATTTGAATTTAAGCAGATATCTTCCGATGCTGCATTAAAGGCTGTTAAAAGAGCAATTACGTGCCTTGAAAAGGAGACAGCGCTCCGGGCAACAGCGGAAGATGGTGCGTTGGAGTATATCGCAGGTGCATGTGGTGGAGATCTTCGCAAAGCGCTTAATGCAGTGGAGGTTTTATTTTCTGCCGGTATTCCTGACGGCGATCATCTCGTTATAAGCCTTGAAGATGCTAAGGCGGTTACACAAAAAAGCGCCCTTCGTGCTGATCGGGATGGAGATAACTTTTACGATCTGCTTTCTGCGCTTCAAAAATCCATTCGGGGTTCTGATCCCGATGCGACATGCCACTATCTTGCAAGGCTGCTGGAAGCCGGACAAATGCAGGCTGCTTGCAGACGACTTATGGTGATCGCCAGCGAGGATATTGGCCTGGCTTATCCGCTGATTATTCCGATTGTGAAGTCTTGCGTGGATATGGCGCTGATGCTTGGTATGCCTGAAGCACGGATTCCCCTTGGTGATGCAGCTGTTTTGATGGCTACTTCACCAAAATCAAACACTGGACATTTGGCATTGGATGCTGCCCTTGAGGATGTGCGAAAGGGTAAGGGCGGCGATTTTCCAAGGCATTTGCAGAATATGCATGCAGATACCTATACGATGGAACGGGAACAGGGATATGCGTATCCTCACAACTATCCGAACCATTGGGTCGCACAGCAGTACCTTCCGGATGAGCTTGTTGGTGTGAAATACTATACCTATGGCCCTAATAAAACAGAACAGGCTGCTAAGAATTACTGGGATATGATAAAGGGAGCGCAGAATGGACATTAAGCTTGGTGATATCCTCGTTATGAAAAAGCAGCACCCCTGCGGTGAGAAGCGGTGGCTTGTGCTTCGAACAGGTGCGGATTTTCGACTTCGGTGTATGGGTTGCGATCATGAGTTGATGATACCCCGCTTTAAAGCCGAAAAAAATATACGACAGATACTCCGTGAAGATGATCTTTCGACCGAATAAAGCGGCAGCTGATTGATTCAGCTGCCGCTTTTTTGCTTTATTGAGATAACATCTTCGGTACATGTGATGTTATGCAGAGAAGTTGTATGCACGCTGGGGGGTTATTGCGACTTAATTTTTCCCTGAGGTATCATATACTTGTGAGGCAATTTACAGGAAGGTGCGGTGAGGGAAATATATGATTTTCACAACATTTTTTTATGTTCTGGTAAACATTCTGCTGATAAAAGGCGTTGCCGGTTTATTGCGAGTTTCTGTAAACATAGTGGAGCTCGTGATCAGCGCCCTTATTGCGGGAGGATATGTATTGGTATGCCTGATTACCAAAAATTCTTCAATATGTTCCGTCCCTGTTTATCTCCTGACAGTGTTTTTAACTGCATTTGTTTCTTTTGGTGCTCAAAAAAGATGTTGGTCCGGTGTGTTTTCTTTTATCCTCCTGTATCTGTCTTTAGGTGGTGTTTGCATAGAAAAGCATGCAATCATCTCCCTTATCATTGGTGCGGTCGGGATTGTGATTGTTGCTTTGATTGTTTCGTTGCATCGAAACCGGGCGTATGTAAAAGTCAGGCTTCAATATAATTACCGTGATTATGAGTTTTGTGCATTGCTTGACACAGGGAATTTACTCAAAGATCCTGTGTCGGGATATCCTGTTTTAATTGTTGCTGCGGATATTGCACAAGAGATGACCGGCCTATCCATACGACAGCTAAGATCTCCTGTTGATTCTATAAAAGAATTGCCGGGAGCAAGGCTTATTCCTTACAAAACTGTTGGACAATCCGGTGCGTTTTTGCTGGGTATTTATATTCCGCATTTAAAAATAGGGTCATGGCAGGGGAGAGGAGTAGTTGCATTTTCTCCGGAATTATTTGGTTCAAAGGGAACTTATCAGGCACTTACAGGAGGGTATGTATGAACGAAAGGTTATGTAAGTTTCTTAAAAAGCTGGGACTTGTTGATGTGCATGAGGTTTTTTATATTGGTGGTAGCGATTATCTGCCTCCTCCTTTAAAGGGAAGCGAGGAAATGACTGCGCTGGAGCTTTTGGAGCAGGGGGATGAGGGGGCAAAAGCGTTACTGATTGAGCATAATCTACGACTGGTTGTATTTATATCAAAGCGATTTGAGAATACCGGTGTAAATCTGGAAGATTTGATTTCTATTGGCTCTATTGGACTTATAAAAGCAATCTGTACCTATCGCAGAGATAAGAATATCAAGCTTGCGACCTATGCATCCCGTTGTATAGAAAACGAGATACTGATGCATATCAGAAAAATATCAAACCAACGAACGGAGGTGTCGTTAGACGAACCGATCAATATGGACTATGATGGAAATGAACTGCTATTGTCGGATATATTAGGAACAGAGGAAGATATGATTTTGCGAGCAATGGAGGACGATGTGGATATTTCCTTACTGAAGGAGGCAGTTGCGGCACTGCCGGACCGGGAACGGGAAATCATTTTAATGCGTTTTGGGTTAAATGGGCACAAGGAGCTTACACAAAAGGAGGTAGCTTTAAAGCTTGGAATATCGCAATCTTACATATCGAGACTTGAAAAGCGCATTATGAACAGGCTAAAAAAAGATATTTTGCGTCAAACGGGCTGTGTATAAATAGGGCTTGAATTTTGCTTACCATTATGCTATTATTGATATGAATCTGTATCGATACAAAAATATATCGAATTAAGGAGGAGCATTATGGAACGCAAAGAGGTCTCGAAGCTTGTTTTAAAAAGATTGCCCGGTTATCTTGCTTACTTAAAAGGTATGCCGGAGGGTGGTTCTGCTTATATTTCTGCTACAGCTTTGGCAAATGCGCTTGGACTTGGCGATGTACAGGTCCGTAAGGATCTTGCTCTTGTTTCTAACGGTGGCAGACCGAAGGTCGGTTATTTGAGAGAACGGCTTATTGAAGATATTAGCCAGTTCCTTGGTTATGATAATACGACTGATGCAATTCTTGTTGGCGCAGGTAAATTGGGCCAGGCCCTTCTTGGTTATAATGGATTTGAAGCCTATGGTTTAAACATTTTAGCGGCTTTTGATGAGAAACCCAATCAGGATACTACTGTTGACGGCAAGCCGATTTATAGCATGGATAAGCTTGAGAGTTTTTGCTATAATCATAAAGTTCTCATGGCAATCATCACGGTGCCTGCTGTATATGCGCAAAAGGTGTGTGAGCAGCTGATCAATTGTGGTATTAAGGCAATCTGGAATTTTGCCCCTGTTCATTTGGAGGTTCCTGATAATATTTTGGTCCAGAATGAAAATATGGCTACTTCTTTGGCTGTGCTTTCCATGCACCTGCAGGCACATATGAAGGATCAGCGATAAACAATCCCCCTGATGTTATTATCCTACATCAGGGGGATTTTATACCATCCACATAATTTGGGATACTTCACACATCGTAGCGTGAAGTGTTGCTTTTGAGTAAAAACTAAATCTTATCTATAAAAGAAATTGTAGAGTTTTTTAGGAGCGTGATATTTTTGTGGTCAAAAACGGTATCTCTGGCGGTATGAATTCTGCCCATGTAGTAACCAAATATCTTATTTTTATTCAGTGCAGCTACGGCAGCGGTACACTTGAAGTTGGATTGATCCGAGGGATACAAAAGCTGTTCAGCTTTGTCGATGAGCATATGTTTTTCTTCTGTTGCAGTAAAGCTTTCCACGAAAGAATCCCAATACATTGGTCTTGCTTTTTTGCTGATCCCGATCATAATATGGTCGCCGTCGGAAACACAATCATAATTGATTAAAAGCTTGTTCTTCGTTTCGTTTTTGTAAACGGATCGAAAATATCCTGAACCAAGTATACCCAACTCCTCGTTATCAAAAAAAACGATAGCTGTTTTGGTGCGCTGTTCGGGAGTCATGGCCTGATAAATCTCGCACAATGTGATAACGCCGGATGTGTTATCATTGGCGGTGTTCTTATTGGCTGGTCCTGCGAACAGAAGGTACAGGACTAAAAGATAGAAAATCATGGATACGATGTGATTTACAAGTAGATTAGGGGTCAGTGCAGATATAACAATATTCAAACCCAGGCCGATCAACACATAAGGGATGACAAATAAAAGAGAATAGAGTAAATATACAAGGACGTTTTTTGGTGTGATCAGGTTCGGAAAAGGAAGACAGGCGCAAGTGTCGTAATGCGCTGACAGGAGAATCTTTGCCCGTTTAACATCACCTAAGATTAAATTTCTGTTTTTTGGAAAGCCACCTTCCTGAACCTGCAGCTCCGGAAAATAATTTTGCAGCAATTCGATAAAATGTTGTTTCTGCTTTTTGGTTTTACGAACCTGATATTTATCAAGTATAATTTCTGACAGTTCGGTCATTCCGACACCTTCTTTTATTTTTCTATAAAATAAAATACCATAAATCCTTCATTTGGTCAATAGATTGCCTCCCCAAATGGGGAGGCAAAGTATCATTTGTCGTATTTACCTTTGGGCCTGAACACGTTTTTAAAACTGAGTTTTGTTATCTTCTGCTTAAATACCGGCCATTTACGATAGGGTTTATAATAGACAATGCAAAGTGCAATAAATGCGGCAACAGAACAGGTGCTAATAATGCAGCCGGTGACAAAAGCCTTGTTTTCGTAACGGAAGGTAATGGTGTGCTTGCCTTTAGGCAGATATACACCCATCATTACGTCTCCGATCAACACTGCTTCTGCTTCGTGACCGTCTACATATACTTTCCAGTTTTCACCATTTTGCGGCACGGAAGTGTAAAGCAAACCATCTTTTGCACAATTGATCGTGCCTTCAATGAACGTGTTTTTGAAAGTATCCAATTGTAATGTGGACTCTGCGAGAATGTCATATGCATTTCTGAATGCAGCTTCATCCAAAATGGCGGCATATACCTCGATTCTCGCGGATTCGCCTGCTTTACAATCAAATTGTACTTCTACCACATCGCCGGGTTTGACTTCACAGACACTAAGCATTTGCGGCAAAGAATAGGTTTCGCTGTAGATCCGTTCGTCCGGGCGGGAATCGTGATTATTGTTAAGCCAAACAGAGAAGCCGTTTCGTTTTCCCTGGCTCACATCAATACACATCAGGCCTTCCCGGTCGGCAGTGAATGCATAGGTAACTTTTCCATCCTGCTGTGCTGAATAGCGACAGTAACCATATAAGTTTTTGGAGGTTACGCTTACGTGCTCATCACCGGAGATCGACAGCATGGGGCCACTGATTTTATTCCACAAGGTAAAGCTTTCGCCTGTTGCAGCGCTTATAAGAAGATTCTCAAACTCAAATTGGTCGTCGTTGTTTTCAAATTGAAAAGAAGCCAGGTCAGGATCGCACAGGAAACCTAAAGGCAGATACGCATTGTTTTCTGCGATTGCACATAAGCTGGACTGCGCAATGACATCATAATAGGGGTTTATATATGCTTCTTTATTCGTTGTATATTTTTCACCTGTTTCGGCATCTACTCGGATGATTGGACCTTCATAAAAGAATCCGTCACGGTCTACCAGGTACTTTAGATTTAAAAATAGCTCCGGTACGGGGGAGGAGGTTTCAAAACAGTAGCGGTTATAGGTATCCTTTGCGCCATAGCCGAGATTTTGCATGAACTTTGTGATATTTACATTGGCTGAACTGGTGAAGGTGGAAATACCGTTATAGTCATTAAGCGCACCGTCGTTAAGAATCTGTGAATGGCTTGTTTCCGTGCGATAGAACAAAGATGTATTCTCTTCGTGCATCAGATTAAATAGTTTTTCACTGCTTTTTGTGCCCTTAGGGTAGTTGGAAACGGATGCACCTGACCAATAGAATGAATAGTTTACCATGTTCAGTATAAGCTCCAGGCAGAGTAAACAAGCCATCAGCACCGCGGCTGTTTGCTGCCTTTTGCGGAATTGGCGAATATAGCCCTTTTTTACTTCGTTAGATTCCTGCGCAGGGAAGCGAGGTCTTAGTGAGCCGATCAACAGGAAAGCACCGGTACCTAAAATAAAAAGAAAATTAAATGCCGGACAGAACAATATTTCCAAATAGGAGGTTAGTTTTTCAATGGATTCAGACGAGAAACTGAAGCCTGTGACAGCGTTTCTAAAGCCGGACCGGAATCCTGGATCTGATACTTGGTTTATAAAATCTTTGAAGGAATTTGAAATTAATACAAAGACGATGGCCAAAGAACAGGCTGTAATAACCTGCCAGGGTTTTAAAAATTTTCGAAGGCTATACGCACGGTAAGCCATGAATAGCATTACAAAGCTATACAAAAAGCTGAAGCGGTACGGGATCATGTTGGTAAAATGGAATCCGTGCCAAATATAATCCAATTGCCGGATCAAAAAGCTTAATGACAGGAACACAAGCAGAAAAACGGAGCAGAGTTTTTCGCGGAGCTTGATCTGTTTACAAGTAAGGAACAGTAATGAAAGAATTAGTGTGATTACACCGCAGTATATATTTGGAAGCGCATCGGCTTCTTTAAAATTGACAGAGATGCCGCCGATGCTGTTGCCTGCAATCTGCTTCATGCCATCAAAAACAGCAACAAAAGCAGCCTTGACAGATTTCCAGCCGAAGGATATGGCCTGAGATTTTGAACCGTTTTCCCAGGCTTCTTTCGCCAGATCCCAGTTGTCATTGACGTCTGCCTTGTAATCCTTTGCTTCGACAATATTTAAATTGAATTTTTGGGGGAATTCGTTGACACTGGATTGGGTCGTTTTTAACGCAGCCAATGTGGAAACGGATAAGACGGCGGTCATTCCAATTGCTAAAACGGAACAGATACCGATTCTAAGAAAATCATCCAGGAGTTTTTTGAAGCCATCCCATCGGCAGATCTGATAGCAAATAAAGGATAATAACACAAAGATGCATGTAAAGAAACCAATATAGTAATTGGACAGTATCGACAGGAAAAGGGAAAAGGTATATAGAAAGAATTTCTTATCTTTTAACAGACTGTAAGAGCCCAATGCAACAAGGGGCAGCAGGGCAAACGTATCCAGCCACATGACATTCCAGCCGTATCCTAAAGACCAGGAACAAAGCGCATAAAAGCATCCGAACAGAGGTATGGAAATATCGTTTCTCTTGAATATTTTTTGGAGAAAAATCGAGAAGAATAATCCTGCTAAACCAATTCGGATTGGTGTCAATAAACTGAAATAGCCAAGCAACACTGACTCAGGAACGAATACGCTGAGAAGGTTCAGCGGAGACGCCAGGTAATAGGAAATAAGCCCCAAATAATCAACGCCCATCCCAACATTCCAGCTGTACAGCAGAGAATCACCTCTGAGCAGAGCACGACGAAATTCCTTGAAAAAAGGAAAGTACTGATGATACCCATCGGAGTATAGCAGCGATCTGTTACCAAAGGGATAAGCCTGGTTGATGATCATAAACACCAGCATGGTAAAGAATGGAATTGCAAAGCCAAGAATTGTATAGTTAAACGGTTTTTTCTGCCGAATAATACGTTTCATAGTATGCTCCTTGTGTTTTTTGACATTTTAGCATATCTGGATAAAAAGGTAAAGAAAAAAATAATAAATATTTAGGTTCGATGTTGCAAAATACAAGCATATTTGGTAGAATAATTATAAATTTATGCAGGAGGTTTGGTAATGGTAGGTGTTCTTGTTGTTTTGCTGTTGCTTCTTCTGGGTGGCGGTGCTGCAGCGTTCCTTTATATGAGCAAAATGAGTGATCACGCTGCTTCTGATTCGCCTAATTATAAATACTCTGTACCTGTACAGCCGCCAACCTCTGACTCCTGGAGTAATCTGGAATCTCTCCACAATTTTGATGATTTTGTGCCGCAGGATACTATTTACTCCTATCATAATCCTGTACCGGGTGTGAACTGCCCGAATTGTGATGCGGAGAGTCCTGCCGGATTGTCGTTTTGTAGGGTTTGTGGCTCAAAGCTTCTTGGAACTAAACATACGTAAGGAGTTTTATTATGGATCAACAGACAAATAATATGCAGCAGCCCCCGCGTGGAATGGCAATGGATTATACGGTAGATATGGTTTTCTGCATCGATGCTACGGGAAGTATGGAGGATACTACAGGCTCCAGTAGAAAAATAATCAATATGGTTAAGGGAAACGCTTTAAGCTTCTATAGTGATTTTTCTGCAGTTATGAATGCCAAGAGAAAGCAGGTCCGCCAGCTTCGTGTTCGCGTGATCGCATTTCGGGACTATATGGCTGATGGAGATCAGGCAATGCTTGTTACGGATTTCTTCGTGTTGCCTCAGCAGGAGCGGGAATTTGAAGCTTGTATTAACAGCATCAATGCCAAGGGTGGCGGTGATTTTCCCGAGGACGGGCTGGAAGCACTTGCTTATGCCATTAAATCCAAATGGACTACAGAAGGTGCAAAAAAACGACAGGTTATTGTTGTTTGGACCGACGCAGCCACTCACGAACTTGGCTTTGGTAAAGCTGCGCCCAATTATCCGAAGGGTATGCCTGCTAACTTGAGCGAG
The DNA here is from genome assembly GCA_964392535.1 of uncultured Oscillospiraceae bacterium. Classification (GTDB taxonomy): domain Bacteria; phylum Bacillota; class Clostridia; order Oscillospirales; family Oscillospiraceae; genus Faecousia. The sequence continues at coordinate 32,656 of CAYMPY010000002.1, read as the reverse complement.
CTTAGTGAGTGGTGGGATGATATGAATCAAAACGCTAAGCGGTTACTGATGTTTTCTCCTAATGAGCCCGGTTGGAGTTATATTTCCCAGAACTGGGATAATGTGATCCATGTTACATCTGCTGCAGGCAATGGCCTTGCGGAACAGGATTACAGCGAGATTCTGAGCGTGATCGCCAATTCTATATAATAACTAAAGGAGGCTGAGGTCATGGCCGGGCATGGAGAGATGCTTGGAAGCTTTGAGCTTATAACACCTCTTACGAATCAAAACAGCGGATTCTCTGTGTGGGGCTTTGCCCGAAGAGAAGGAAACGATTACTTTGTAAAGAAGTTTCTGTATCCTATTTATCCGGACAGGGATCAGGTATCGTCCCCGGAGCGTATTCAAAAAAAGATCAGACAGTGCAGAAAGTTTGAGGAGGAAAAAACGGAACTGTACCGTGCACTGAATGATCACTCCGATGGTAATGCCATGCGGGTGCAGGAATTCTTCAGAGTTGGTTCTCATTATTATACAGCTACAAAGAAGCTCCATGGTTTGCCGTTGGAAATCGAAATGCTCGCCAATATGAAGTTGGAGACAAAACGTTTGCTGTGCGCAACGATTGCCCATGCTGTTTCCAGTTTTCACAGTGGTGGTGTTGTTCATGCTGATCTGAAGCACTCCAATATTATGTTCGTTCATAGCAGCAGTGGCAAACTGACAGCAAAAGTAATCGATTTTGACAGCAGCTTTTTGGAAAGTGCTCCTCCTGCTCCGGGAGAAGAAATTATTGGAGACCAGGTGTATTTTTCGCCTGAAGCTTGTCGAAGTGTGTGGGGTGAAGAGATTCCGCTAACCTGTAAAATGGATGTTTTTTCTTTAGGTATACTGTTTCACCAGTATATGACAGGTGAGCTCCCTGCTCATAGCGGAGCTTTTTATTATCCGGGAGAAGCGGTTGCCAACGGAGAGGTGCTTCAGGTATCCCGACAAATATCTGCGTTTTACAGACAGTTGCTGCAGGCTATGCTTGATGCTGATCCTGCAAAAAGACCCAGCGCTTTTCAGGTGTTTTCCGGGTTCTCTCAGGGGGAGAAGGTAGTGCCGGCGCAAAATTCGGCGCAACCATTCTTTTCTCCGGGAGACTTGTCGGATTTTCTTTAAACAATATTATTACAATTCATAGAATAAAGGAGGAAGCTATGATGAAGAATTGTGCGGTAAAACGACTGCTTTTGCTTGCTTTAGCTTTTATACTGGTGTGCGTGCTTTTTGGCTGCGGTAAATCAGGCCAGGAACAGAACGGACAGACGACAGAGCAAACGCAGACAGAAGTTGCTGAAGAAAAGGACCTGGTTTATTTTAATATAGATAAGGTCATCAATCCTTCTATCGTTCGTCAAAAGGAACGTGTTTCCGGTCTTTATACTATTCGTTTCCTGAAGGATGGAAAAATCCAGGAGTTCCAGACACCAAGGGATAGTATTCCTGCTCAAATGGACAATCTTCGTGCAGTTGTACTGGAGTTTGATGCAGATGGATACATAAAGAAGCTCCACTCTGCGCAATCTGCCCTTGGGGGACAGTACTTTGATCAGGTGCGTGTTTTGTCTGTAGATGGTAATACATATCAGATCGATAGTGCATCCGGTACATTGAATGTTGCAGAAAATGCCAGTATTTATGATCTTACAGGCCGCAGCGCGGAATTTGGTGGTTACGGTCAGGTTCAGGTAAATGATGTTATTGCATGCTATGCTGATGCTGATAAGATTGTTACTCAGGTTTACATTCTGGAGCGGTATGAAAATCATCAGGAAGATCATGTATGTGAGCACTGTAACGCGAACGTGGAATGGGTCGAATGGGATGGTTCCACGGCCCTTACCTCAGGTCATTACTGCTTAAATAGTGATGTTGAGTTGGAAAATACCCAAGTACTGAAAAATGCAGATGTTGTGCTGTTTTTGAACGGACACAGTGTCACATCCAAACAACGTGTATTTGAGTTAAAGGGCAACGCCTCTCTGAGCATTGTTGATCACCCCGGTGCTGCAGGTAATTACTATGGCAGCGTAACCGGTGGTGGCCTAAAAGTGAAAGATCATGAGCCCAATGAGCTTATTGGCGGCTGCTTCTATGTGGATAAAACTGCCTCACTGCGGATCTATGGCGGTAATATTGGTACGAGCTTTCCTGCTGATAAGTCCAGTTATATCAACATGGGCGGTGTCATTTATACCGAGGGCACTTTTGAGCTTGTTGGTGGTGTGATAACAGGTGCAGATGTAGGATACTCTGCCGGAGCTGTTTATGTTGGACCTAACGCCACCTTTAAAATGTCCGGTGGTATTATGCAGTATGGCAGTGCTTATAAACAGGAAAAGATCAGTGGCACCGGCAGAGGCGGTACAATTGTGATTCATAAGGAAGCACAGCTGGCGGAGATTACTGGCGGCAAGCTGATTGCCGGTGTTGTAGACGGCCATGGCGGTGGTATTTATACAGAGCATGATTTAGTCATTTCCAATGCTGAATTGTGCGGCGATCACATTGACGGTACAGTTCAGGCTGAATATGGCGGCGTCATTTGGGTCGGCGGTAAGGAAACCGTTGTGGACCTGAAAGAGGGAACGGTGTTCCATTCCGGCAGCTCCATTGAAGGCGGTAATGTCGCAGTTCGTCTGAATTGTACGCTCAACATTCATGATGGCGTTGTAATTCGGGATGGTTATGGATCGAGAAATGGTGGTAATGCTGCCGTATTTGGTACTTTGAATGTAAAGGGCGGTCAGATCATTGATGGACAGTCGGACGGTTCCGGCGGTAATATTTTCTCATACAGCAACGGCAATACTTTTGTGAATATTCAAGGCGGATCGGTTAGCAATGGCAATGCACTCCGTGGTGGCAATATTTGCATGAGCGGTACGCTGACATATGAAAATGGAAGTGTTTTGAATGTGACAGGCGGTGAGATCACCGGTGGCGTCGCAAGCAAGTATAACGGCGGCAATATTGCGCTGAGAGTGCATAGTGTAGCCAACATTACCGGTGGTAAGATCTCAGGAGGTACTGCAGCACAGTTTGGCGGCGGTATTTGCACAGAATATACCAAGGACTCTGATACTGTTACAGAGTTGAATATCGGTGGAAGTGCTTATATTTTTGATAACACTGCTTCTGATGTGTATATCGTTGAAAAAACAAAGATTTCACTGCTTCTTGATGAGCCTTTAACTAGTAACGCCAAAATTGGCGTTGAGGCGATTGATCTTTCTGTAGCACTGATCGATAACGCCTACGAAAAATGCTTGAGTTCCTTTGTGTGGACACCGGGGGAAATGACATTGGTGTTTGAAAATGATCAGGTATTTGTAAAATAATTCCCATAAAAAGGAGCGATGCTGATTAAGCACCGCTCCTTTTAAGAGGCTTATTTATGTTGATGTAAATTGCTTCGGTAGACATTAAATAGCCTTACGAGTGTGGATACTGTCAGAATACCAACGGCCAAAGCACCTGCGATGCCGATGGTCTGTCCACCCTTGGATGCAAATCCGGTCATATCAGATTGAATCAGGTAATTGGTGGTATAGTATATACCGGCACCCGGAAGTAAGGGGAAAATGGATATAACCAGATAAGAAATTGCGGGATATTTTCGAACGCGGGCCATGGTTTCGGAATAGGCGGCTGCAATGATTGTGCCGAAGAAGCTTGCAACCACAACACTTTGGCACAATTTTAAAGATAAACCATAGGCAAACCAAGCTAAAGCGCCGCCAATAGCACAGATGACACAGCCGAAACCGTGAATATTAAATAGAATACAAAAACCGATACAGCCTACAAATGCAGATAGACACTGAATCCACAAAGGATGATCGATTGCAGGCTTGTTGACAGGACTAAGATCGATCGCAGCGGATAAATTGCCGGCAAGAGCTGTTCCCAAACCAATGGCAGCCGCAATGAGGAATACCTGAACGATACGGTTAATTCCGGAATTTGTGTCACCGAAAATGATGTCACGCATGGCGTTTGTGAACAGTAGCCCGGGAACAAGGATCATAAGTGTTCCAATGATCGCAGAATCAGGGCGAGCAGACCAACCGACAGAGCCCATGAGATGCGCAGCAAAGGTCATGATAAAAGCGCAGAAAATGGTACTGAAGAACTGATTGACTTTGTGTTTGTCCATGTAGTAGGAAGTAAGGCCCACTAATAATCCACAGATTCCGGCGCACAGGCTGTCAGCTATATTTCCACCAAAAAACACAGCATATCCTGCACCACCTATAAAGCTGCCTAACAACTTGACAGGAAGTTTATATTTAATTTTGGATTTGGAGGTTTCGTTTAGCCATTGCAGCGCAATCTCGGGCTCTGGAACTTCGCTGCAGATGCGTCTGCTAAGATTATTATAGCGTTCAACGGTATCCAAATCGTTTCCGTGATAACCGATCCTTCGTGTTCGGGTCATAGGATGATGATGATCTGTTTCAATGGTGACGATCAAAAGATTGGGGATGGAGAATACCTCGGATCGAATGCCGTAGGCACTTAAAACCCGGCTGATACTTTCTTCAACACGATAGGTTTCTGCACCGGACATAGCGAGCCGATATCCCAACTCAAAGGCCATGTCTAAGATCAGGTCGTAGTTCATGTGTAAATTCCTTCTTTAATTAGCTTTACCACAGTATAGCACATTCTTATATAAATGCAAGATAAAACCTCCGGATTTTCCGGAGGTTTTGATCTTTCTTATTTGCGGACAAACAGGACGCCTAATGTTCCGGGGCCACAGTGGCAGGAAACTGTGCATCCGGCCTCGGTCCAATAGATATTTTCAAAATCAGCATACTGTTCAACAGCATTCTTAACTGCTTCGAAACAATCATCTGTAACAGGGGTGCGTGTAACAAACAGGTGGGTTCTGTCCAAGTCATCACGGGCATTCAGGCGGTCCTTGACATAGGTGGCAAGACACTTGCTGTATGTGCCACGGTACTTCTTGACAACGCCCATTTTTCCGTTTTTGACTTCAATACAGGGCTTCAGATTCAGCAGGTTAGCGCCCAGTGCGGCAGCAGCGGAGCAGCGGCCACCTTTTACCATGTATTTCAGCTGATCCAGCAGGAAGCTGGCCTCTACTCTGGGTGTAAAGGCATCCAACTCGGCCTTGATCTGATCAAGATCATCGCAGGTTTGAGCCAACTCGCAGGCCTTCAAAACAACAAGGCCCTGGCCTGTAGAAAGATTCATGGAATCGATTACACGAACATTATCGTAGTCCTCGGCAGCTAAGCAGGCGTTCTGATAGCAGGAGGAGAAGCCGGAACCGATATTGATGTGGATCACACCATCATACTGAGAAGAATACTCCTCAAATAAATCGGTATATTCGCCAATGTTTTTTGCTGTCGTGGAGCAGAGATCACCACCGGCGGCAACGTGGGCAAAAATATCAGCAGGTGTAATGGTTTCGCCGTCGTGGAATGCTTCATTGTCTTTAATGATGGTCAGCGGGACGATTTTAATATTATACTTTTCAATAAGCTCTTTAGACAGATCGCAAGTGCTGTCTGACGTGATTTTGATTCTCATAGTACTCTCCTTATTATGTTTGATTTGAATTGTTATTTGTGTTCATCATAAAGCAGGTGGATTCAAGATCCATTGACCGCAGATATTCAGCGCCCCAATCCCGCATGGATGCCAATACAGGCATTAAAGACTTGCCCAATGGTGTTAGTGAATATTCAACTTTTGGAGGAATGACAGGGAATATCTGTCGTGTTATAAGCTTGTCCTGCTCAAGCTCTCTGAGCTGCTGGGTAAGCATTTTAGCTGTTGCACGTTTGATTCGTTTCTGCAATTGTGAAAAGCGAAGTGTACCGGTGGATAAATGCCAAAGGATCAAACCTTTGTATTTTCCACCTATGAGCTCCAGTGTAGCAGAAACCGGACACAGATCTGTTGGATTCATAGCTGCCTCCAAGGTATCCAAAAGGGAAGTATAGCACTAAATTGTACATACTTGTTTTTTGTAAATTACATGATAAAATAGTATCATAAAATTATATTAATGTCAATATTTCGAAGTAGAAGGTGAATTTTTGTGAAAATTGTATTTCAGGTTTCGGGTATGACCTGTGCGGCTTGTTCTGCAAGAGTAGAAAAAGTAACAGGTGCTGTTGATGGTGTAAACCATGTAGAGGTAAATCTGTTATCAGGTAAAATGACGGTTGAAGCGACAGAACCGTCGGTTTCTGAGCGGATTATAGCTGCTGTTTCCAAAGCAGGTTACGGTGCTACAACAGGTAATACTGCAAAAACCAAAACAAATGATCCGCTGGTTGATATGGGTCGCAGGGTGTGCATTTCAGCTGTATTTTTGCTTGTGCTGATGTATTTTACCATGGGGCAGATGCTTGGTTTACCTATGCCGAATTGGTATGCCGGAGAGCGACACGGTGTTGTGGCTGCACTGATTCAGCTGTTTTTGACGCTGCCTGTTATTTTTTTGAACTTTGGATATTTTTCACGGGGCATTAAGTCCTTGTGGCACAGAAGCCCTAATATGGATACCCTTATCGCAGTAGGCTCCGGAGCATCTCTGCTATATAGCATTGTACTGCTGTTTGCAATGGCATATGCACTTGGGTACGGCGATCTGGAAAAGGTGCAGCATTACCGTCACGGCCTGTATTTTGAGTCTGCGGCCATGATTTTGACGCTGATTTCTTTCGGTAAATATTTAGAGGCCAGAGCCAAGACGAAAACAGGTGATGCGGTTCGTAAGCTTATGGACCTGACGCCTGAAAGTGCCACAGTTTTGAAGGATGGTGTTGAAACTGTTGTTCCCGTTGCACAGGTTCGTACTGGGGATATTTTGGTTATAAAACCGGGCGCTTCCATACCTGCTGACGGTGTTGTGACCGAGGGTCATGCGGCTGTGGATCAAAGTGCATTAACAGGAGAAAGCGTACCTGTGTTTAAACAAGTTGGTGATCCTGTATCTGCGGCTACCATAAACCGGGAAGGATATCTGCAGATTCGTGCCGAAAAGGTGGGCGGGGAAACACTGCTGTCTCAAATTATTCGTATTGTTGAGGATGCAGGTGGTTCTAAAGCGCCGATTGCCAGATTAGCTGATAAAACTGCGGGTGTGTTTGTTCCTGTAGTAATGAGTATAGCAGCGGTCGTGTTTGCTGCATGGATGCTTTTGGGAAAGGATATTTCTTTTTCGTTGTCCGCAGCTGTTTCTGTGCTAGTTATATCCTGCCCTTGTGCGTTGGGCCTTGCAACACCGGTGGCCATTATGGTGGGCACAGGCCGTGGCGCAGGCTTGGGTGTGCTGTTTAAAAATGCGGAGTCCCTGGAGTTGCTTCAAAAGATCGATACCGTTGTATTTGATAAGACCGGTACATTGACCACGGGACGGCCTGCGGTAACGGATATCGTTCCGGAAGGAATTTCCCGGGAAAAATTATTGGCAGTTGCCGCAGAGCTGGAATGGCGTTCGGAACATCCGTTTGCCAAGGCTATTATGGATGCGGCAAAAACAGTGCCCTATGGCGAATCTGAGGAATTTAAGGTATTGCCCGGAATGGGTGTTTCTGCTATAATTAACGGTGAGCAGTATTATGGCGGAAACAGAAGGCTTATGGATCATATTGGGGTTGCTGTTCCTGCCTGTGAAGATTATGCCTTGCAGGGCAAGACACCCTTATATTTTGCGACGCAAACTGCATATATTGGTATGATCGCGGCAGCTGATGTGCTGAAAGCGGATGCTGCCACAGCATTAAAAGCATTGAAGAAAACTGGGCTGAAGACGGTCATGCTTACAGGCGACAATAAAGCAACTGCAGAATACATTGCGCAGTGCGCCGGAATAGATCAGGTCATTGCAGAGGTTTTGCCGGCTGAAAAGGGAAATGTCATTGGCAGCTTGCAGGAAAACGGAAGCAAGGTGCTGATGGTTGGTGACGGCATTAATGATGCCCCGGCGCTGACAATTGCGGATTTGGGCATGGCTGTTGGTACAGGAACAGATATTGCATTGGACTGTGCCGATGTCGTTTTGATGCATGATGACCTTGTCGGCGTATATGATGCGATTAATTTGAGCCGTGCAACACTCCGTAATATTCGGCAAAACCTGTTTTGGGCATTTTTCTACAATAGCCTTGGAATTCCCTTGGCTGCCCTTGGCTTTTTAAATCCTATGATCGGCGCAGCCTGTATGAGTCTGAGCTCGGTGTTTGTTGTCACGAATGCCCTTCGGCTGCGCAGATTTAAAGGTACTGTTCGCCAAGAGATTCCCAATGAAATAGTAGATGTCAAGGAGGAAATAGTAATGGAAACTGTAATTAACGTTAATGGTATGATGTGCCCCCATTGTAAAGCAAGGGTTGAGGAAGTGAGTAAAGCAATTAGCGGCGTGGAAAATGCTGTTGTGGACCTTCAGGCCCAAACCGTGACCGTCACAGGTGCAGCGGATATTGCGCAAATTAAAAAGGCTATTTCCGATGCAGGCTATGAAGTGATCGACTAATTGTCCTTTTTATAGCCCTTATTTGGTCGTAAAATATTGTCATAAAAATCAAGGAGGTTATGACAATGTTTTCGATTGAGCACATTAACGGTCATATTCATGTTTATGATATCAGAGGAAATTTTCTGTTTTCCGCAGATACGGAGCAGGAAGCACGAGAGGAATTGAATGCATATGCGTAATATTCGCATAGATCTGTGCTATGAAGGCACACGATATAAAGGCTGGCAGAGACTTCCCAATACCGCCCAAACAATTCAGGGCAAGCTGGAACAGACCTTATCCAGAATTCTGCAGGAGCCGATAGAGATTATCGGTTGCGGCAGGACAGATGCGGGAACTCACGCCCATTATTATACAGCAAATTTTCATTGTGAAAGCACCATGCCCTGTCAGCAGATCCTGGAGCAGCTATGCAGTTATTTACCGGAGGATATCGGCATATACTCAGTCAGAAATGTCTCCGGGCGATTTCACTCCCGCCTGAACGCCAAAACCAAGACCTACCGATACCGTGTATGGCACAGCGAAAATCCCTGTGTGTTTGAAAGGAAGTTTGTCCTGATCGATCGACGGCCTTTGGATTTACAGGTTGTTCGGGAGGCAGCTGATATTCTGGAAGGCCAACATGATTTTTCAGCATTCTGCGCCAATAAGAATATGAAAAAATCTACTGTTCGGTATATAGAGAAAATATGCATTACCCAGGAGCGGAACGAACTGATATTTGAAGTGACCGGCAACGGTTTTCTCCATCATATGGTTCGAATTATTGTGGGAACGCTATTGGAGGTTGGCAGGGGAGAGCGTAGCGTTGAAAGTATTTCGGCTTTGTTTGGTGCACCCAGAGAGCAGGCAGGCGAATTGGTCAGCGCTGCGGGACTCTGCCTTATGGAGGTAAACTATTGAACATTCAGATATTTGGAAAATCAAAATGCTTTGACACAAAAAAAGCAGAACGGTATTTTAAAGAGCGTCGTATCAAGTATCAATATGTAGATCTGCTTCGCTTTGGATTGTCCGGAAAAGAATTTGATGCTGTGCTTCGTGGTGTTGGCGGGATCGATCAGTTGATCGAATGGTCTTCCAGGGATGAGCAGATCACGCTGATGAAGTACATGGATGATATACGAGCCAAAGAGGATAAGGTGTTCGATGAGCCGAAGCTGATGCGCACACCGATTGTACGAAACGGTAAACAGGTCACACTTGGATTTTGCCCGGAAATTTGGGCTAAATGGGAATAATACAAAAGCAGTTCCTGATGTTCAGGAACTGCTTTTTGTCGCATATTTGGAGGGTTTATGCTGAAAATAATGGAAAATATCAATAACTTTGTGTGGGGCGTACCGGCACTACTGTTGATCATAGGCGTTGGAATTTATATATCGATTCGGACAGGCTTTGCGCAAATCAGATTATTTCCCAAAGCTATGCAGTTGTTTTTAAAAACATTTTCAATCAGAAATAAAGAACCCAATAGCGTTTCTCCTTATCGTGCGCTGTGTACAGCGCTGGCTGCGACTGTTGGGACGGGAAACCTTGCAGGTGTGGCCGGTGCCATAGCCATAGGTGGTCCGGGCGCTGTTTTTTGGATGTGGGTTTGCGCATTTTTAGGAATGGTAATTAAATGCGCAGAGGCGGCCTTGGCGGTTCAATACCGAATTAAAAATCATGATGGGGAATTTATTGGTGGGCCAATGTACATGATCAGCAGAGGGATGGGAAAACGATGGTCCTGGCTTGCTGCCACATATTGCTTCTTTGGTGTCGTAGCAGCTTTTGGAGCGGGAAATGCTACGCAGGTCAATGCGATGCTTGGCGGCATAAACAGCGCTATACAGGCCTTTGGTGGCCATGAGAGCGCATGGCTCAATTTATTGATTGGTTTGTGCTCCGGAGTGCTTGTGCTGCTGTTATTGTCCGGTGGAGCAAATCGTATTGGACAGGCTGCGGAGTGTATTGTTCCTTTTGCTGCTGTTATATATCTGTTTTTGGGCACAGGTGTTTTGATCGTGTGTCGAGAAAACATTTCTGCAGCGTTTAAACAGATAATTTCCGGCGCGATTGCTCCCCGGGCAGTTACAGGTGGAGCTGTTGGATCGGCGTTTATTGCGATTCGAATCGGCGCTTCAAGAGGCGTTTTTACCAACGAAGCCGGGATGGGAACCGCATCCATTGCGCACGCATCAGCAAAAGTAAGTCACCCTGTTGAGCAGGGGCTGATGGGGGTAATTGAGGTGTTTATTGATACGATCCTGATATGCACAATGACTGCACTGGTGATTCTTTGCAGCAATATACACATTCAATACGGTGTAGATTCCGGTGTAGCTCTTACAGCTTCTGCATTTTCTGCTGTATATGGTTCTTGGGTATGTGTACCGCTGGCACTGATTTTATCCTGTTTTGCTTTTGCCACCGTGCTTGGTTGGGGACTGTACGGGGCCCGGTGTGCGCAATACTTATTCGGGGATCATGCATGGCAACGGTTTAAATGGATCTCGGCAGCTACTGTCGTGTTGGGTTCGGTTTTGAAAACCGGAACAGTGTGGCTGTTCTCAGAAACTGTAAACGGCCTGATGGTTGTTCCCAATCTGATTGCAGTGGCATGGTTAATGCCGGAGTTTATTAAGCTTACAAATGATTATAAACTTTTCAGATGTTCAACTAAAAAATCGATGGCTTGCCGATATCCATCCAAGCCTTGACCCTTGATGGTCTTGATACAGGCAAGTCCGGCATAAGAAATTTGACGGAATGCTTCTCTGGAATCCACATCAGAGATATGCACCTCTACAGCCGGGATTGCAACTGCTTTCAGCGCATCCAATATTGCTACCGAGGTATGGGTGTATGCAGCCGGATTGATAACGATCCCGTCCGCATTTCCATAAGCGGCCTGGATCTTATCGACCAATGTACCTTCGTGGTTGGATTGATACTGCTCGATTTCGATATTGTAATCAATAGCTGTCCGTTCGATCAGTGCCAAGAGGTCATCGAAGGTGTTTTTGCCATAAATACCCGGTTCGCGGATTCCAAGCATATTGATATTGGGGCCGTTGAGTACTAAAATTTTCATGTCATCTGCTCCTTTTGCAGAAATGCAAGAATTGTCTGCACTGCCCGGTCAGGCGTTGCGTTGTTATCTACGGTGAAATCTGCAAATGCTTCATACATCGGACGGCGTACACGATATAATTCCTCTGCTTTTGTACGCATAGAAATGGGCCTGCCCTCAGTGGGAAGCACCGAGAGATCACGCTGCACCCAAACGATCAGGCTGTTTTGGTGTAAGGAAGGATAGTTTTCCGGCCTTGTTACGCAACCGCCGCCGGTGGATATGATCATCCCGGACTGCTTGCCGGTGGTTTGAAGCACTTTGGTTTCAACTTCACGAAATGCTGCCTCCCCGTACAGGGGAAAGAACTCCGGAATTGGCATGTTGATTTGATTTTCAATTTCCGTATCCGTGTCAATTAAGGGCCTGCCAGTGGCCTCAGACAGAAGATGTCCTAACGTGGTTTTTCCGCTACCCGGCATACCGATCAACACGATGTTTTTCATTTGAGTGGAGAGTTTATTATAGATCTGCTTGATAACTGTGTCGTCAATATCCGCTCCGGTGAACCATTGCGCACTTTCCTTAGCTTGAGCAACCAGCATCCAAAGTCCGTTTTCTGTTTTCAGGCCCAGCGCCTGCGCATCCATTAAAAGCTTTGTAGCGGAAGGATTATAAATAAGGTCCACCACGCCTTCCAGGTTTTTAAACTGTGAAAGGTCAATGGGAGAGCTTCCGTTTTCAGGATACATGCCAACAGGGGTGGTATTTACAATCAGCGAGGCATCACTATGTAAGTGTAAATTTCCATAATGATTGGGGCCCTTTCTGGAGATTTGAACTACATGGGCATTCAGGCTGTTCAGAACGGCGCAAACAGTAACCGATGCGCCGCCGGATCCTAAAACAAGAACCTTTTTGCCGGATATACTGATCCCTGTACGCCGAACCATGGACAGGAAGCCAAAGTAATCTGAATTATGACCGATCAGCCGCCCATCCGGGGCTCTTACGATGGTATTAACGGATCCCAGTTCTTTTGCAATAGGGGAGAGCTCATCACAATAGGGAACAACGTCTTTTTTATAGGGGATGGTTACGTTGATTCCCTTAAAATCGCAGTGTTTAAAGAAATCAGACAGAGATTCCGGTTCCTGTTCAAACAGATCATAGCTGTAACTACCCAGGATTTCGTGGATCTGTGGCGAGTAGCTGTGCTTCAGGGATCGTCCAAGGAGTCCGCACCGCATTATACCACCTCTGTATAGCTTCCCAGATATTTGAATTCCTCACAAAGGGTATCCAACTCACACATGAGCTGCACGAATTCGTCGGAATAAATAGAGGTTTCCAAATCAAAATAGAACATGAATTCAAAGTCACGGTCCGGTATGGGACGGGATTCCAGCTTGATCACATTGATGCCAAGGGTATACATTCTTGCAAGCACCTTGTAAAGGGAACCGGGCTTGTGGGACAGAATCATCATAATGCTGGTTTTATCAGATCCGGGATAGATCTCCAGATTCTTGCTGATGCAAATAAATCTTGTGCGGTTGTTGCCTTTGTCCTGAATGGAATCTGCAAGGCTATTGAGGCCGTACAGCTCCTGACAAGCATGGCTGGAAATAGCAGCTACATCCTGGCGACCGGATTGGGATACAAGTTGTGCGGCAACTGCAGTGTTTTCAACAGGTATGATTTTTACATCGGGAAGGGTCTTTAGGAAATCGGCGCACTGATTGATAGCTTGCTCGTGGGAATAGATCTCCTTGATATCGGACAGCCTCGCTCCGGGATTAGCCAGTAAATTGTGATCCACCTTTAAACGGAAGGTGCGCACAATGGAGAAATTATGATGAATCATTAAATCATAGATTTTCTTAACAGAGCCTGCTGTGGAGTTTTCGATGGGCAGAACACCGTACTGACAAAGTCCCTGTTCGATTGCGTTAAACACGCCATCGAAGGATTTAAAATACATGATAAAGGGTGATTTGAATATTTTCTCACAGGCAATCTGAGAATAGGCACCCTCCACACCCTGGCAGGCGACCATGGGAGCTTGCGGGAACAGCTTGGGTGTGTTTTCAATAGAATCGGTGATCTGCTTATAAAGCTGTGTTGCTTCTCTGTTGCGCTTACTCTGATAGCTTCTGCTGAGCTCAAAGAGCATGGAATAAAGTACCCGTGTGTAGTTTGCCATCTCAGGACCGGCTTTTTGCGCCACATCCTGCAGGATCTCACGCTCTCTTGCGGGAACATAGATCGGTAAATTATTGGCCTTTTTGTAGTCTGCAATTTGCGCAGCTGCTTCCATCCGCTGTGCAAAAAGCTCTACAAGCTGTGTGTCAATACTGTCGATTTTGCCTCTGAGTTCTTGGATGTTCATAGATTATCTCCTTAAAAATTATGAATCATGAGGTCATAGAGCGCAATTGCTGTACAGGCCTCCATTACAGGTACTGCTCTTGGGACGATACAAGGATCGTGGCGTCCTTGAATCTGAAGCGTAGTGTTTTCTCCCTTACTGATCGAAATGGTCTGTTGGGACTTGCTGATAGACGGCGTAGGCTTTATGGCGGCGCGGAAGATCAAGGGCATAGCATTGGTGATGCCGCCGAGAATGCCGCCGGCATTGTTGGTCTGTGTGGTAACAGTACCGTTGCATACCGTAAACGGATCGTTATTTTGGCTGCCCGTAAGTGTGCTTCCGTAAAATCCGGAACCAAATTCAAGGCCCTTGACAGCCGGCACACCGAAGATAATTTGAGAAAGCTTACTTTCTATGCCTCCAAACATCGGTTCGCCAAGGCCTGCAGGGAGGCCTGTGGCCACACACTCAATCACGCCGCCGATGCTGTCACCATCCGCTTTTGCAGCTGCGATGGCAGCTTGCATTTTTATTCCACTCTGGTGGTCAGCGGAAGGGAAGGGTTCATTAAGCTGTGAAAAATCGGGTTTTGCTGGGTCAAGTGATGGACCCTGTACAGTACCGATAGATTTAATGTAAGCATGTATTTCAATACCTTTGTTTTCAAGCCATTGTTTACAAAGGCCGCCGGCAATACATAAAGGTGCGGTAAGTCGTCCGGAAAAATGTCCGCCGCCGGCCACATCCTGATAGCCCCTGTATTTGATCTGTGCAGTGTAATCTGCGTGGCCCGGACGGGGATGATCTTTCAGATCACTGTAGTCTGCTGAGCGGGTGTTAGTGTTATAGATCAGTGCGGTGATCGGTGCACCGCAGGTGTAGCCATCCACAATGCCACACAAAAACTGGGGTGCATCGGCCTCACGGCGAGTTGTGGAATAGTTGTTTTGACCGGGAGCCCTTCTGTTTAAAAATTCCTGAAGCTGCTGCATATCCACAGGCAGTCCTGCAGGAATGCCATCTAAGGTCATGCCGATTGCAGGTGCGTGGGATTGTCCAAAAATAGACATCTTCAGATTATCACCGTACATACTGCTCATATTGGCCTCCTAATTTCTTATACACTTCCCAAAACATTGGATAAGATTTCTCAACGCATTGGGCGTTTTTGATCGTGACCGGGCCGTTTGCGCAGGTTGCAGCTATTGCTGCAGACATTGCGATTCGATGGTCGTTAAAGGAATCTACTTCACAGGAGTGAAAAATCGCAGGATACACTTCCAGTGTGTTTTCTGTAGCTTTCGCATTTGCACCCAATGCTTCCAATAGTGCAATAACCGATTGTACACGGTCAGATTCCTTTAGTCGCAGCCTTGCTATGTTGTGAAATACAGCACCTTTTTTACATGCGGCAGTAACTGCCAAAATTGGGACCAAATCGGGGATATCAGCGGCATCAATGGTGATTCTCTCCTGAAGCTGCTCTACAAGCTGCGCGCAGACACGGTCTCCCTGTACAGATTCAGCATTTAATCCACTGATTTGAATACTGTTTCCCAGCTCGTTGGCTGCTACAAAGAATGCACCATTACTCCAATCACCTTCAATTCGGATCGTGTTCGGTGAATGATAAGGAGCTTCGGAGCTATCCGTCTGGAACATGGAAAGCACTTGCTTTGTAAGCTTTACGTAGGATTCCGATTGAAGTGTTCCTGTAACCTCCACAGAAGTGTTTTTGCCGATAAGCGGAAGTGCCAGCATTAAGCCGGTGATATATTGACTGGATACGCCGCCATCAATGGTATATGTACCGGGCTGTAGCTTACCGGTACAGCGGATGGTATCAGCGATTGGGCGGGTCAGGGAACAGCCTCTTCGTTCCATTTCTTCCCACAGAGGGCTAAGTGGACGGTTTGGAAGCCGACCTTCCATGTGAATTGTGGTATCAATACCCAACGCACCCACAATAGGCAGCATGAACCGTAAAGTGGATCCACTTTCGCCGCAATGTATATGTGCGGTTTTACTGATATTTTTGATTGGTATTATACTGTAGCCATCAGCGGTTCGTGTGATCTGCGCACCAATGGCGTTTAAGCATGCTGCGGTGGCCTCAATATCCCGATTGGTGTCCGGACAGATTACCTCTGTGCCGTTATCGGACAGCGCAGCGCAAATCAGCACTCTGTGCGCCTGAGATTTTGATGGAATCGCATCAATAGAACCGCTTAGCTTTTTGGGTGAAATGGTAATGTCCATAATTATAGTCCTGATTTCATAATAGATTGAAGCTGATCAATTGGGGCACGGTGAAGGATACATTTGCCAATATCTTTGGGAATGACGAGATTTAAAGAATCTCCGCTTCGTTTTTTATCGGATAATGCATGGTTGATTAAAATATCAGCTGAATATGTGGTATTTACAGGGAGGTTGAATTTTAGAATCAGCTCTGTGATTTTTTGGCATACTTGATCATTTGTTATGCCGAGCTTTTCACCGGCCCGGGCAATAATGCACATGCCGGCTGCAACAGCCTGACCGTGTGTGATCTTAAAATTACTTTCTGCTTCAATGCAGTGACCGATGGTATGCCCGAAATTCAGAAGCTGCCGCTGACCGCGGTCAAATTCGTCCTGTGCAACTACTGCGCGTTTTAACTCCACACAGGTGGAGATTACTTCCTCACGGTCAAAGGTTATTCCTCTGTGCATCAAATGCTCAAAAAGCTGTTTACTGAAGAGTACGCCGTATTTAATGACCTCAGCAGAGCCGTCCCGGAATGTCTCACAGGGGAGGGTGTTTAGTGTGTCTATATCGCAGAGCACCAATCGGGGTTGATAGAATGCCCCAACCAGATTCTTTCCGCAGGACAGGTCTATGGCGGTTTTTCCGCCAACAGAAGAGTCTACCATGGCTAAAAGGCTGGTAGGAACCTGAACGTAATCCACACCACGCAGATAGGTTGCAGCAGCAAATCCGGCCATGTCACCGGTAACACCGCCGCCCAGTGCAATGATCAGATCGGAGCGGGTGATATGATTTTCTGCGAGGAAATGCAGAATGTGGATATAGGTTTCTGTGTTTTTTGAGGCCTCCCCTGCAGGGAAAACAAAGGAAACCGTATCAAGTCCTGCGATCTTCAGTGCTTTGCATACTTGATCGTTGTATATCGGCCAGACATTACTGTCACTGATGATCGCGCAGCGGCATTGGCCTTTGATAGATGCAATGTGTTTTCCCAAATCCTTAATTAGTCCCGAACCAATCAGAACATCATAGGTTTTGGAAGCGTTTACAGTAATGGTTTTCATTTGTCGATCGCCTCTTTGCATTTTTTGCCGTCATCAAGAAGTTTGATCAATTGAGCGGTATCATTTTGTTCAATGGCTGATTGATACTCCTTAAGGCTTTCTATAAAGTAGGACAGCTCTTTAAGAACATGCTCTTTATTTGATAAGAACAGTTCAGCCCACATTTCAGGATTTAACCATGCAACACGAGTCAGATCCTTGTAGCTACCGGCAGAGAAGCCCTTGTGATTTGTTGCGGTAGGTGATTTAATGAAGGCATTACTGATGATGTGAGGCATTTGAGAAGTAAATGCAATCATTGAATCATGCGCTTCCGCTGTGGTAACAGAGAAAGAACCAAACCCACAAGGGGACAGAAGCTTTTGAGCTGTTTCCAACAATACAGGATCGTCAAATCGAGAGGGGACTAATACCATAGGTGCACCCTGGAACAGGTTTGAGCGGCTGTATTTAAATCCCGAAAAATGTGAGCCGGCCATGGGATGTCCACCCATAAATGTAAAACCGTATTTCTCAGCTACAGGAAAGCATCTGTTGCAAATGTCTTTCTTAATACCGCAGCAATCGATCACAAATGCATCTTTACTAATCAGCTGGCCATGTTTTTCAAGCCATGTTGCAGAGGCATCGGCGTATATGGCCAGCAGAATTAAAGAACATTTCGGGATGGTGTTTTCATCCAATGTATCAGTAACGATTCCTGCAAGCTGTGCGAACTCAAGCATGCTCTTGTCAGCGTCACAGGCATATACCTGATGTCCTGCTTTCGAATAAGCTCTGGCAAGAGAGCCTCCAATGAGGCCCAGGCCAAGAATTCCTACATTCATCGAATTGCCTCCAAAACCTTCTGCACAGCAACACTGACGGCGTTGAATTGCTCGGGTGTAAGGGATTGTGCGCCATCACAAAGCGCCTTGGAGGGATTATTGTGTACCTCGATCATTAAACCATCTGCACCACAGGCAGCTGCAGCCAAAGCCATAGAGTGGACAAGGGAAGCTTTTCCGGTTGCGTGGCTTGGATCGACCACTACGGGCAGGTGCGTCAACTCATGGAGAACGGGAACTGCTGACAGGTCCAGTGTGTTTCTGGTGTAGGTTTCATAAGTACGGATGCCACGTTCACACAGGATGATGTTCTCGTTGCCCTCACTCATGATGTATTCTGCGCTCATTAAAAGCTCTTGCAGTGTGTTGCACAGGCCACGTTTGAGCAATACCGGCTTTCTTGTTTTGCCTAATTCCTGCAGAAGATCAAAGTTCTGCATGTTTCGTGCACCAACCTGAATGATATCCACATCCTCGAACAGGTCCAGCGTTCTTGTGGTCATGATTTCTGTGATGATTGGAAGCCCTGTTGCTTTTTTTGCTTCAAGAAGCAAGCGAATACCTTCATCCTTCAGACCCTGGAAGGCGTAAGGGGAGGTGCGCGGTTTAAATGCACCGCCGCGGAGAATGGTTGCACCGGCTTCTTTAACAGCCATGGCGACCTCAATGATCTGTTCCTCGCTCTCTACAGAGCAGGGACCTGCGATCATTCCAAAGTTACCGGAACCAATCTTTGCATTGCCTGCAGAAATGATACTGTCTGCAGGATGGAATTTGCGGTTTGCCTGCTTAAAAGGCTCAGAAACGCGCTTTACAGAATCTACGATTTCCAAACTGCTCAGCAGCTCCATGTCCACACGACTTGTATCACCAACAAGGCCAAGGACAGTAACTTCTTGTCCCGTGGATATATGGACGTCTAAATTCATATTTTTCAGCCATTTCAGCAGGTGATCGACCTGCTCCTGTGTGGTACCGCGTTTTAATACTGCTATCATAAGATCAGCTCCTCTAAAAAAATAACGCCGCACAGTTGCGATGCTGTGCGGCGAATGGTTTATAATGCAGGTAACTTAAAATCCTTGCAGCACAAATCGCTATTACTTTTTGTGGTTAAAAAAGTAATAGTAAAAATACAGAGCTGCGTTGAAGGATCTGTTCATTTTGGGCCTCCAATCAGGATTTTTAAAAAGTATAACATGTTATTACAAAATTTGCAAGAAAAATTTTAACAATTGCATTATTCGGCGATTTCAAACTCCTGTGTTGCCACATGGCCACCGTTATAGTAGATTTCCAGGGTGTACTTACCAACAGTGCCGGGGAGCTCGGGAACACTAAGCGTTCCGTGATATGCAGTGAATAATTCCTTCCACTTCATTTCCTGATTATTAAACATCACAAGCGTACCGTTTTCATCACGAATAACATATAGAATATAAATATCTGCATCTACGGTTTCGTTATAGTATGCATTGGCAATCGTTGTGAAACCGGCTAATTCACCGGGCTTGAAGGTGGTGGTGTGCTTAATAATACTACCGGTCCAGTTGCCATCGGCAGGCTGTACACACATATTCAGGGTGATATCATCGCTGCTGAAGGGGACATCACCGTAATTGTTGGAATACTTCTCAGCTTCAGGAACAGATATTTCCACCTCGTTTGCGATAACGATCGCTTCATTTCCTGCCTTGAGTTTGAATGAATAAGCTGCTCCTGGAATCGCTTCCTTAAATGAATAGTTGCTTTCTGTGATGTTTTCAATTGTATATACGTCTTCGGATTCGCTCATAGTGTACTCAAGAACCCAGCCGCCCTCCGGTGTTTCTTTAGCGCAGGACCAAGCTAATTCAATATAATTATTCTCAGTAATCTGCGCTGTAAAACTATCGATAGGAAGGGTTGTATCATCAATATGCAGAAGCTGGAATTGGGTTTGATTGTCGGCATAGATTTCAACAGTGTAGTTCTGAGCGGGATCAAGGCTGTCAAAGGATGCTGCACAATCAGAAACCGTTACGGTTTTGTTGTAATCCGTATTGTTGTAGCAGTGGACGGTCCAGCTGGATACCTCCGACGGGCAAGTCCAAACGAGGTCTAAAGTTCCGTTTTTGTATTCTGCAATTGTGACTTCCTGGGCGCGGATAACAGGCTGTGCGGTAAATGTTCCGGTGTTGTTGGTAACCCAGTTGTTTCCGGTTGCAGGGGAAATAGTAATGTCGTAGGTTTTGCCGATAGTAAGGTTATTAAGGGTTATGTTTGCAGATTCTGAAGTGACGGTCTGCTTATCCTCACCCTCAGTGAAATATTCAACGGTCCATTGTCCACTGTACGGCTTTTTTGTGGTGAAGCTGATTTTTGCAGAACCATCGGCGTCGCCAACCTGGATGAGCATTCCTTCTAAGGATACCTGGCTGGGTGTGTAGTAGGTTGCGGAGGTTTTGCCTTTGAGTCCGTGCAGACCGGAAATCTCTATCTCAACCAAATAACGCTGATCAGGATTCAGATTGGTAAATGTTGCCTTTCCATTTACAAGTTCAGCGGGGATTCGCGTGCCATTACCAACGCAGTATACGGTGAGCAGGGAGGGGGCAGCATCGGATTCGATCGCTACGGTTAAGGTGTCCAGCTTGCCGTCCAGGGTGATAGATTCGATGTTCTTAATATAGTAGAACTTATAACCACAATAAACACCTGCAGCAAGACCAATCAGAATAGCGATGGTGATCAGAAAGCTAGTCCACCGGTGCTTACGTTTGGGGGCGGACGCAGAGGGTTTGATGCCGGTCTGATCTTCGGTTTCAGACGGAGCGTTGGTATTGATCGCTTCTGTGCTGTTGGTGGTATCGAAGATCATGGTGCTTTGGCTTTTATCGAATGCGCCGGGATCCAACGCCTCGTTGTTTAAGACATCGTTTGTTTCTTCCCCGTCCTGTAACTTTATTATGGATTCCGAATCGGACACTTCGTGGAATATCAAGTCTTCTGCACGAGCAAAAATTGGTAAAGACTCCGCAGCGAAGTCCTCGTTTTCATATTCAACCGGATCTGTTAGGAAGCTCAGGTCAATTTCTTCTTCAGATGCTTTAATGGAGGGGAGAATCTGTTCGATAATATCAGACTCAGATATTGGTGTCTCTTCACTTTCTGACTCGACATCGGTTTTTTTCGGCTTTTCTGTAGCTTTTGAAGTATCTGCTTCTTCTGTTTGTACAGCTTCCGTTACATCTTCCTCGGTGTCACTGCTGCTTTCAGAATCGGACTCAATCATAGGCTGCAGGGAAATTGCGGGAGCGGGTGGTGTGATGGGGGTGTCGTTTGCACCGTTTCTCTGCATATAACTGACCAGTGCCTGTCCCATTTCGGCAGGGTCTTCCCAGCGATTTGAGGGATCGGGGTCACATGCCTTCAAAATGATCTCTGCCATCTCATCGTCTGCATACTTTGGAGCCTCAAAAACCTGAGCCGGGGCAGTATCATCATCGAAGGGCAATGCACCATTATTATATGCCTGATAAAGCACTAATCCTAGTGCATATACATCCATATTGCAGCTAAGCGAGGAGAATGCATCAGCAACCTCGGGGGCTGTATATGCACTGCGATAGCGTTCGGGCAGAGATGTGTAGGCCAGGTTTTCCAGTTTAATAAAGCCAAGGTCACTTATTTTAAAGCGCTTATCCGGTGTGACAAGGATGTTTGTAGGCTTAAGATCCGCATACAAATAACCTGCATTGCGGCATGTGGTTAAAGCGGCGCAAATATCAATGCCCAGATTAACAGCATTTAAGTGGGTCAGCGGCTCTTTATAAAACTGCCGTTTTAGAGTTCTTCTGTAATCGGTCAGTATGTATACATCGTAGCCGGTCTCGCCCTCGTCCATAGGCTGGAGCTGCCACTGGCGAACGGGGAAGAAACCATCCTGATCTGTAAAACCGTTAAGGGTTTCAAGCTCTGAAATGACGGATTGTGCCTGTTCAAGAAAATACTCGTTGGCAGCTTCGGTACTTGGATATGCTCCGGTAAGCAGTAAAGCCTCCAGCTTTGTCTGAGAGGCGGGGATACTTACCACCTTAACAATATACCGATCATCTTCGTTTTCTTTCATAGCGGGACAGCTACGCACGCCATTTTTATCACTTATGGGATCTCCAATGCAGTAGTTGTCCAGCATTGGCGAAATCAGTTTTATATCTGACAACTATATCGCCTCCTTATTATTATTCACCATTCATTTTACCTTATAACTGAAAAAATTGCAACTATATTTATTTTGAATTTTCTATAAATTCCAAAGTTTTGATTGGCAGTAAGTGTTGAACAAAAAATATTCTGTTTTAAATGGTAAAATTGTTATAAAAACTGTTGTTTTCTGCCGACGACGGTGCTATAATACATAACATAAAAAATCAGATAGCGGAGGTTAGTTATGAGCAAAATTATATGTGATGTTTGCGGAACATCCTATTCGGATAATTCTGCACAGTGCCCGATTTGCGGCTATGTGAATCCTGCCATGGCCGAAAACAGCAGGCAAGAAAACGGGGATGTGGCTGAAAATGGGGATTATACATATGTAAAAGGCGGACGGTTTTCCAAGACCAATGTGCGTAAACGTATCAAAAACAATCCCATTGAGGAGGTTGATGAATACGGCGCACCTGAAGAGTTTGAGGGTGAGGAAAAACGCAGAGAAACGCCGCTGATCATTGTTGCGGTCGTACTTCTGCTGGCTATTGCCGCAGTTGTTCTGTTTATTACAATGCGCTATTTTAAGCCCGATGATTCGAAATCTGATTTAAATCAGGGGAGTGTACAGACTACAGAGCAGACAACTGAAGAGACTATGGATGATGGTTTAGTTGCATGCACCAAGCTGGAAGTGTCCGAGAATAATATCACCATTCCTGAAGGCGGAACCTATGAGCTGTCTGTTATTCAGGAGCCTGTAGACACTACCGATGAGCTCTTTTTTGAGTCGCTTGATCCTGAGATTGCTACAGTTGATGAAAATGGTGTTATTACGCCTGTCAAAACTGGCACCACTACGATCGTTGTAATTTGCGGCGAGCAGAAAATTGAAATCACTGTTTCCTGCGAGGTTAAGGAGGAAGAGCCGTTCGTGCTTACCCGCATGGAGCTGGAGTTTACTTCTGCCGGTGAGACCTGGGATCTTTACGATGGCCCTGTTGCCGTGGAGGAGATCGTTTTTTCTGTGGACGATGAGCAGATTGTAACGGTTGATGAAAATGGCGTTGTTACCGCAGTTAGTGAGGGGCAGGCGATTGTTTATGCACAGTATGGTGATCTGAACGTAAGTTGTAATGTTACCTGTAAATTTGAAGAGGAAGGTGCGCAGGGTAACGAGGGCGGTGTCGATGAAGATGACACACAAACCGAAAATCAAACCGGCGAGCTTCTTACAGAGCCTCCCAAGGCTACTGGAACCAAGGGCTATAAGATCAGAACCAATTTCGGTGAGGCTTATGTACACCATAATAATCCCGCATTGTTTGATGTCGGTCACTATGTTGGCTACGATATCACCTTGCGCCTGGTTGATGCTAATGGAAACAGAGTAAATGCAACCTGGACGGTTTATAACACTTCCATTTGCAAGGCAAAGGTAAATGGTGGTTGTGAATTCACTTGCCTTGCTGAAGGTAAGGCCTTTGTGGTTGCTACTACAGAAGACGGCGAGACCTACGTGTGTATTATCCGCGTGACTCCTTATCCCGGAAAAGCCTGATATTTTGCCGCCAATCGTCATGTTGACGATTGGCGGCGTATTTGTGTGTTGACAACCGCTCAATCAACGTCACCGATGCGGTTAAATCTTCTGAAAAGCAGCGTGATGCACCATAAGCCGGCCAAAGCAATAACAGAATAGATGATCCGACTCAGAAGTGCATCCTGTCCGCCAAAGATCCAGGCTACAAGATCAAATTTGAAAAGACCTACAAGACCCCAGTTTAAAGATCCGACGATTGTCAGTATTAATGCCAGTGTATCCATAGAATTACCTCCGTTTCTTTAGATGTGTCTATGTTGCCACGTGCTTTGAGAAATATACATTGCAAAAAATAGGATTATAGATTATAATATCTGAAAGAATGCATTTTGAAAGGGAATTATCATGACTACTTTATATGAAGCAGCTTTTGCAAAAATTAATCTGACTCTGGATGTGTTGGGGAAAAGACCTGACGGATACCATGATATCGACAGTATCATGCAAACCATTTCTATCCGGGATGATATCGAGATTGATGTGGATACCGGAAAGTCCTGGAATTTGATCTGCAATCGTTCCGATATTCCTGCTGATGAAAGGAATCTTGCATGGAAGGCTGCAAAAGCGTTTTTTGAAACAGCCAAAATTCAGGATAATGGCATTGAAATTCGTATCAATAAAAGAATTCCGTCACAGGCTGGTCTTGGTGGTGGCAGTGCGGACGCCGGCGCTGTTTTACGGGCACTGAACCGACACTATGGAAGTCCTTTTTCGATTTTAGCACTGGCTGAGATCGGAAGCTTTGTTGGAAGTGATGTGCCTTTTTGCACGCTTTGCGGAACGGCTGCTGTCGAGGGCAGGGGAGAGCGGCTTCGGAAGCTGCCGGATATGCCCGATTGCTTCTTTGTGGTTTGCAAACCCCAATTTTCTGTTTCAACTCCGGAGCTGTATGAGAAGATCGATAACTGTGTTATCGGCAAAAGACCGGACCGCCAGGCTATGGAAAGCGCATTGCTTGCATCTGACCTTGGAAAGGTCTGCGAGAATATTATGAATGTTTTTGATCCTGTTGTAACCAAAGAACACCTGGAACTGAACTATATAAAGTCTATTTGTAATAGCTACGGTGCTATTGCACATCAAATGAGCGGTTCAGGAAGTGCTGTATTTGCTATTGTTACCGAATTTGAGTACGCTGCGGTTATTTGCAATATGCTCAAGGACAATTATCCTGAGGTTTATATTGCAAAGCCTGTTTGAAAATATAACGAATCGTCCATACTGTGATTATTTACAGTATGGATGGTTTTTATGAGCGCTTTTAAAAGACTGTTTTTTGTGTTTGCAATTCTTTTTGCTTTTCTTTTGGGAATCAGTGCTGCAGACAAGGAATGTTTATCCAGCAGTGTTGTGGGGATTTGCATTCTGACAGAAAATCCTGATTTATCTGCACAGTTGTGGGAATTTATTGAACAGACGAATTTTGCGGATATTTCTGATCTGTATCAACATGTCAAGGATCGTGATTTTGATGCAACGGTGAGCTGTAGCAAACGATTTTTTAATGCTGATGCATTAGATATGGGACATTTTCCGGACGGTGTTTATGATACGATCATTATAGATCTTGGTGGAAATAATAGCTCAGAGATGGTATATCTAAAACAGCTTAAGCCTATGGCACGTCGTTTTAAGGAAACGAATGATCCTGTCGCGGCTTCAGTTCAAAAATATTATATCTCTTTTCTGTCCCTTATTGGAAAAACAGAAAAGCTTGCTTTGGATTTTACCGGAAATTTCTAATTATTTGCAGGAGGGCTTCTATGCTTACAATTTTGTTATGCACGGATTGGGTTGCTGGTCGAAGGGCGGTCCTGAACCGCATTAAGAATAATGTGGATAAAGAGGTTCCGGGTAATATCCTCATTGTACCGGAGCTGATTAGTCACGATACAGAACGACGTTTGTGTCAGACTGCCGGTGATACTGCGTGCAGATTTGCGGAAGTTTTGTCTTATAGCAGATTAGTGAGGCGTGTTTGTGAATACTGTGGCATTTGTGAGCCTGAATGCCTGGATAATGGTGGCCGTGTCGTTACTATGGCAGCTGCAGCAAGAAATTTGCACAGTAAATTGAAGGCTTATGCTTCAGTTGAAACGAAGCCTGATTTCCTCAGCGGCCTGCTTGATGCGGTTGATGAATTCAAGCGATGCTGCATTACAGCTGCCGATTTGCGACTTGCAGCAGAAAAAACAGAAGGAAGTCTTGCGCAGAAGCTGGAAGAGCTTTCTCTACTGCTTGAAAGCTATGATGCCCTTTGTGCACAGGGAAAGCGTGATCCAAGAGATCAGATGAATTGGCTGTTAGAGCAGCTTGAGGATTGTGATTTTGCAGAAAATCATAGATTCTTTGTGGATGGCTTCCCGGATCTTACGCGACAGCATTTGGCTTTACTGGAACATATGATTCGATCTTCGCAGGAGGTCATGATCAGTCTGACCTGTGATCAGGTCAATACCCAGGAACCTGCATTTGAAAAGGCTGCTTCTACGGCTGCGGATATTATTCGCTGTGCAAAGCTCTATGGCGTGGAATATGAGATTGTGGTCTTAAACCATGAAAATGCTGTATTTTCCGATATATGGAAAAAGCTGTTTCGTGGTAAGCTTGAAGGCGGTGCTCTAAAGGATCGCCTCTTTACATATAAAACCGAAACGGTATACGACGAATGCGTTCTTGTTGCTGAGAAAATCATGCAGAAGGTTCGCAATGGCACCCGATTTAAAGAATGCAGTGTGGTTTGTACCGATACAGCTGTATATACCAATGTGATTGGCTCTGTTTTTGAACGGTGCGGAATTCCTTGTTATCTGTCAGGTACGGAGGATATTCTGGATAAGCCTGTTATTGCTACGGTTATTTCTGCGCTGGAATCTGCTCTTGGTGGCTTTGAGCAAGAGGATATGCTGCGCTATATCCGCACGATGTTTTCTTCTCTGACACTGGAACAGTGTGATAAGGTTGAGAATTACGTTGTCATTTGGAATATAAGCGGAAAGAAATGGCTGGAGGAGTGGAAATTTCATCCTGATGGCCTTTCTGATAAGTGGACCGATAGAAATGTCCGTGAACTGGAGGAGCTGAACGATTTACGGCAGCGAATCGTTGAGCCCCTTGTGCGGCTGTGTGACTGCTTTACAGGTGCAACAGCAGTTTCCGGGCAGGTCACAGCATTGTATGATTTTCTTGAAGAACTTCGTATAGCCAAGCAGCTTACAGTTGCTGCAGATAAGCTGTACAGAGATGGAGAAGACCGGCAGGCACAGATCTTTAATCAGCTGTGGGAGATCCTGATCGGGGCACTGGAACAGCTTTATGATGCTTTAGGTAGTATGTATTGGGATGGCGAAGCTTTTGTGCGGCTGTTTAAGCTTTTGCTTAGTCAATATGATGTTGGTACGATTCCACCCGTGCTTGATGCGGTCACCTTTGGTCCGGTCAGTGCTATGCGTTGTCAGCAGGCGCAGCATTTATTTGTAATTGGCGCTCTTGAGGGAGCACTGCCCGGATACAGCGGTGCGGTCGGTATTCTGAACGACCAGGAACGTACAGCACTTCGATTACTGGGTGTACCCCTTACCGGCGGTGCTTTGGAAGGTCTTCAGGCTGAATTTGCGGAGATTTACGGGGTATTTTGCGGTGCGGAAGCTTCTGTTTCCGTATCATGTCCGGCAGGACAGCCATCTTATGTGTTCAGGCGGTTGTGTGAGCTTTCCGGTTCTCTTAAAGAAGAGGAGCTCATTGGTCCGGCGCTATTTGATCGCGCCGAGGCTGCGGCGTATTTGGTGCGCTTTGAGGCAGAGTCTGCTGCCCGGCAGCTTGACCTTGAAGAGGATTACCGCAAGGCGCAGAGTTGCAAGGATTATGCTATTGGAACTGTACAGCGTGAAAATATTGATGCGCTTTATGGCTCGGTGCTGCAGCTGTCTGCATCCCAAATCGATAAGCAGGCCAGTTGCCGATTTCATTATTTCCTCAGATATGGTCTGCGCGTTCGTGAGAGAAAGCCTGCACAGGTTGATCCTTCGGAGTTTGGTACCTATGTACATGCCGTACTTGAGCAGACAGTTGCCTATATTATAGATCATGGCGGTTTCGGTTATTTCTCTTTGCAACAGGTGCTTGATGTTGCGGCAGATCATTCTGATGCATATGAACGGGAGCATTTTGGCCAGCTTGATTCTGAACGAATGTCTTATCTGTTTAAACGAAATTGCGGAGAGTTGAAGCTTATCGTGGAGGAGCTTTGGGATGAATTACGCAATTGCGACTTCGTACCGGTTGGTGTGGAGGTCGGATTTGGTAAGGATGAAGCTCTATCTGCCATTGACGTATCGGGCAAGACAAAAGAAGCGGTTTTAGGCGGTTATGTGGACCGTGTGGATCAGTGGAAGGACGGAGATCGGAATTACTTTCGTGTTGTAGACTATAAGACCGGTAAGAAGGATTTTGATTACTGTGATGTTATCAACGGAATTGGTCTGCAGATGCTGTTGTATTTGTTTGCCCTGGAGGAACGGGGCGAGGAACTGCTGGGCGATAATGCACTCGGCGCCGGTGTGCAGTATTTTGCGGCCCGTGCACCACTGATCTCGGTCAATGGTTCGCTTACACCTGAGGAAGCGGCAAAAGAACGGGAGTCTGCCTGGAAACGGAAAGGTCTGATTTTGTCCGATGTGGATGTGATTCATGCCATGGATCATACGGACGGATATTCAAGACTATCCTGTAAGGAGAATAAAAACGGTGATATTACCGGAGATATTGCCGATAGGGATCGTTTCAAATTGCTGAAAAAATATGTTTATACGGTTGTAGGGAAGTTGGTTGATGAGATTGCCTCCGGCAATGTTGAAGCTAATCCCTATACACGAGGCGCAGGAGACGGCGCGTGTGTATACTGTCCGTATAGCTGCGTTTGCAATCCGGAAAGTGTTTCGGGCCGAAGGGTTTATAAAGCAATTAACGCAAAACAGTTTTGGGAAGATGTAGAAAGGAGCGTGAAGGAGCATGGCTGAGAAGCTTACACCGCAACAGGAACAGGCGGTTACGGACCGGGGCGGTAATCTTTTGGTATCTGCAGCTGCCGGTTCAGGAAAAACCAAAGTATTGGTTGACCGCCTTCTGAGTTATTTGACCGATGCAGATGCACCGGCAAATGTTGATGATTTTTTGATAATCACTTATACGAAGGCCGCTGCTTCTGAGCTTCGGGGCAAGATCGCTGCAAAGCTTTCTGAACGCATTGCGGAATTGCCACAGAATTATCATCTTCAGTGCCAAATGCAAAGACTTTATCTTGCCAAAATTTCAACTGTTCATTCGTTTTGCTCCGATATTTTACGGGAATATGCGTATAAGTTGGATATTCCCGGGGATTTTCGTGTTGCTGAGGAAACGGAATGCCTGCAGTATCAGACTCGTATTCTGGACCAATTGTTAAACGAAGCCTATGATCATATTGGAGAAGATCCTGACCTGCAGACCTTTGTGGATACGCAGGGTTTTGGCAGAAATGACAGCATGATCCCTCGGGTCATTATGAAGGTTTATAATAGTGCCATGTGTCACCTGGACCCGTCTGAATGGCTGGAAAAATGCATTTCTGATGTGGATACCGATGGTATGGTAGATGCCAGTCAAACGCAGTGGGGTAAGTACCTGATAGATCAGTTTAAATCTTCTGTAAACGATCATATTCAGGCAATTGAAAAGTGTATCCGGACGGCCGGGAAGCTTGATGGATTTGAAAAGGTGTGCGATCTTTTGAAAAAAACAGTATGTCAGCTGAAAACCCTGGCAGAACTGGAGAAATGGGATCAGATTGTTTTACATCCCGGTGTTGACTTTGGCACGCTGCGTTTTTCAAAAGGTATTGCAGATACCGATGCGGCACAGCGTATTAAGGCCGTCAGAAATGCCTGTAAGGAGCATTTAGCCAAGCTTTTAAAGAGTTTTGCAGACAGTAGCGAAAAAATCCTGGAGGATCTTTCAGTAACAGGCTCCTCTGCAAGAGGCTTGGTTAAGCTTGTGCGTGAGTTTACCGACAGGTATACAAAGCTGAAACGCACAAGAAGAATCATGGATTTCAGTGATCTTGAGCACTGCATGCTGCGGCTTCTTTACGGCAAAAACAGAACCGGTCTTACTGCCGCAGCCGCAGAGATTGGAGAACGTTTCCGTGAGATCATGGTCGATGAATACCAAGA
This sequence comes from uncultured Oscillospiraceae bacterium, assembly GCA_964392535.1. GTDB lineage: Bacteria > Bacillota > Clostridia > Oscillospirales > Oscillospiraceae > Faecousia. The sequence continues at coordinate 2,517 of CAYMPY010000002.1, read as the reverse complement.
TTCCAACAGCGTTCAGGATGCCATTTTCTCCGCATTAACAGCAAAACGAAATAATTGTTTTATGGTTGGAGATGTAAAGCAATCGATCTATCAGTTTCGTTTGGCTGATCCCGGGATCTTTTTGGAAAAATACGATTCCTTTGTTCCTGCGGAGCAGGCGCAGCCGGGTTTGTCAAGAAAGGTTCTGCTCAGTAAAAACTTCCGTTCCGCCGGCCCGGTGATCAGTGCTGTGAACGACGTGTTTACAGGGTGTATGTCGGCAGAGGTTGGCGGCCTGGAATACGGAGAACAGGAACGGTTGTTTGAAGGTGTTTCGCATGTAAAACAAGTAGAACCGGAGATCGAGTTTTACGCAATTAATGTGCAGGAGGATACCTACGAAGAGGAGTCCGCTTTTATTGCTGATCGAATTTGTCAGCTGCTTGATGGGACCCATTATGTTCGTGACAAGGAGAATCTTCGTCCCATTAAACCAGAGGATATAGTTATTTTGCTTCGTTCTCCCGGTTCGGTTGGTGCAGAGTTTTGCTATGCGTTGGGTCAAAGAGGAATTCGGTGCACCATGGGCGGAGGCGTTGATCTTCTTCAAACAGAGGAAATACGTATTTTACATGCGCTTTTGCAGACCGTGTACAACCCTATGCTGGATATACCCTTGGTTACGGTTTTAAGTAGCAGAGTATTCGGGTTTAAAGCCAATGATCTTGCGGAGATTCGGTCAAAGCATACTGCTCAAAGCTTCTATCGTGCCCTTAAAAAGGATGCCGGGCCGAAAACAGAGGCATTCCTTGAGACACTGGAGGAGCTTCGTCAGTACGCAAGAATGAACAGCCTTTCCGGTTTGATCCAAAAGATCCTTTCTGTTACTCGTTTGGATAGCATTTATGCAGCCATGCCCGACGGTGTTGATCGGGTCAGAAATATTAAGGCCTTTACGCAGTATATTTCCGGCTATGAATCTACAGGTGCAAAAGAATTGGGCCAGCTGCTGTCGCATTTGGAGGCTGTAGCAGAAAAGGGAATGAGCATATCGGCTGAAAACAGTAATGGCGGCTGCGTTACAGTGATGAGTATCCATAAATCCAAAGGCCTGGAATTTCCTGTTGTATTTCTTAGTGCGCTGTCAAGAAGATTTAATCATGACAGTTCCACTGCGCAGGTGCTCTGCCATAAGGATATGGGCTTAGGCTTGTCCTGTATTGATCGCGTGAACCGGGTGCGCTATCCTTCCTTATCTAAAAAAGCAATAGCTGCCAAAATTGTTGCTGACGACATTTCAGAAGAAATGCGCGTGCTCTATGTGGCCCTTACAAGACCAAAAGATCGGTTGATCATGACTTATGCAGCAAAAAATGTAGAAAAAGATATTGCAGATGTAGCCTGCAGAATCGATTATTCTGGTAAGAATTTGCTTGCTGGCAGTGCTTCCTGTCCGGGACAGTGGGTGCTGCAAACTGTGGTTAAGCGAACAGAGGCAGGGGGGCTGCTTCAAAATACGGTTTCGCCTGATTGTCGCAGTGTATCAGAAGATCCATGGAAAATAGAGCTTGTAACTGCTTGTGCTGACGGTGGTCCGGTTCAGCAGGAGGAGACTACTGTTGAGGTGATTTCGGCTGATACGATTGAACTGATGAAGACCTCTCTTAACTATAAGTATCCTTATGTATCTGCTACTACTGCACCTTCCAAACAGACAGCAACACAGCTCAAGGGCAGAATAAAGGATAATGAAGCGGCTGAGGACACAGATGGCAGACCGTTTGTGTCACTTCGATTCCGTAAACCGGGATTTGTGGAGTCGGACAAAACGCCTTTGGATTTTGGCAATATGGTTCATCTTGTAATGGAACATATTCGGTATGATCATTGTAAGGATATTGAGGGCGTTAAAGCTGAATTGATGCGGTTAAGCACAGACGGATTTATAAGTCAGGAAAATGTTCAGCAGCTTGATCCGCAGATTATTTACGGATTCTTTGAAACGGATCTTGGTAAGAAAATGATGCGCGCGTCCGAGCTTCTGAGAGAGTTTAAATTCTCTGTTCTTGTAGGAGGTGAGGACTATTCCTGCTACAGTGAGGAGGATAAGGTTCTGCTTCAGGGTGTTGTAGATTGCGCCTTAATTGAAGAAGACGGTGTTACGGTTGTGGATTTTAAAACTGACCGTGTTACGGAAAGTACTTTGGAGCAGGTTACAGATTCCTATCGCTTTCAGGTAAAAGCCTATACCGATGCACTGAAAAGAATCTATGATAAGCCCATTAAAGCATCGTATCTGTATTTCTTTAGATTGAAAAAGCTTGTGCCCGTAATATAAAAAACTCCCTGACCCGCGGGCAATGTCATTAAGTTAGTGATGTTGCCATAGGTGTCGAAACGTAAAACGAGAGCATCCACCGCAGGAAACTGTTTTGGATGCTCTTTTTTTCTTCAAATTGGGCACGACAAATGAGCGGATTGGGAAATCCGCTTAAACAAGACTATTCAAAGCACAAAAATTATGCTACTCTATAGATG
>CAYMPY010000001.1:0-52713 GCA_964392535.1 uncultured Oscillospiraceae bacterium | reverse complement strand
TGTTCAGCAGAGTACCCTCCGCTTCCACCATTGCCTTGAACTTTTCCACAAGTGCGGCGATGCCCTCCTCGCCCTGAGCGGGGTCGATGATGTAGAGCACCTCGTACTTACCGGTGATCTTAGCCATGTTGTTTGCACCTCCTTTTGGACTTTTGGCCCCCGACTTCATCGGGAGCAAGGATTGCTTGCGTACACAAGCTATCATATTATAGCAGATTTCCTTTAAATGTCAAGTATCTTTATTCTCTATTCTTTATTCTTTCAGAAAACCCAACATAAAGAGCACGGATTCTTCGCCTTCGGCTCAGAATGACACAGAGGTCTGTACATGCATTAAAACAAGAGGCCGCCTTCGCAGCCTCTTGTGGGGTTTTACCCAATGCTCAGGGTCTTTGCGGTGGCATCGTAGATGATGCCGGTAGCTGCCTGGAAGCAGGAGCTCAGGTCGGTCAATACATTTGTTGCAAAGGTGCCGGTGCCGACGATCTCAATGGGTGTTGCGGTTTCCAGACCGCTGGTGTGGATCTTGAAGCTCTTGCCGTTAAGGTAGATGGAGCCAATATTCATCTTGCCGCCGATGGTCAGGGTACCACCGTTAATAAACACATCATCGCCGTTGCCTGCAGCACTGCCGCCGGTGACGGTGCCGCCCAGCAGGTTGGTGGTGCCGTAAGAGCGCATATTGCCACCGTTGCCGTCAGCCTGGCCGTTTTCAATGATACCGCCGTACATATTGAAGGTACATTCGGCATGGAATACGGTCAGGTTGCCGCCGGTGCCGGTGGTCTTACCGCCGGTAAGCTTGCCGCCGTAGAAGTTGAACACAGACTTATTCTCGGTATTAGTGGTCGTTGCGCCGGTTGCGGAGTAGGTATCACGGGAGACAACTACTACACCGCCGCCGTTGGCAACAGCCTTACTGTTGGTATAAGTACCGCCGTAGACATTCAGTGTGCCGCCTCTGGTCAGTCTCAGGCAGCCGCCGTTACTTGCATAGTTGGCTGCGACTTCACCTGTACCCTCGCAATCGCAGAGGGTCAGGTTACCGGAGATAGTCAGTGCCTGGCCGGTGCTTGAAAGCTTGTGACCGTTGAGGCAGATGGTGATGTTCTGATTATACTGGATGTAAATGGGCTTGCTCAGCTCCAGATCGCCGGTCAGCACATAGTTGCCGGAGCTCATGAACATGTAGCCGGAAACAGTACCGGAGGAGGTCTTGGCATCACCGAACAGGTCGGTGGTCAGAGGCTGCCAATCCTCAACAGTTGTGCAGGTATGAGAGGCAAGACCCAAATCCTGGCCGTTACATGCACAGTGCTTCTTATGAAGCTCTGCCTTCAGCTCCAGGGTCTGGGCAGCGGCATCGTAAACCACATTGAAGCCGTCCTCTGCCTTGAAGCAGCTGCTCAGGTCAGTCTTGACATTTGTTGCAAACACGCCTGCAGTGCCGATGAGCTCGATGGGCTGGTCAACCGTAAGACCTGCATCATGGATCTTGAAGGTCTTGCCGGAAACGGTCAGCCTGCCGATGTTCATCTTACCGCCGATTGTCAGCGTGCCGGAGTTATAGTAGATGTCATCGCCCTTAGCTGCCGTACCACCGGTGATGGTGCCGCCCAGCAGATTCATAACACCTGCGGACTTCAGGTTACCGCCGTTACCGGTGGCAACACCGTTTTCAATAACACCGCCGTACATATTGAGGGTACATTCAGCATGGAACAGTGTCACAGTACCGCCACTGCCGGTGGTTTTACCGCCGCTGAGCTTACCGCCGTAGATATTGGCAGTGGCAAAGTTCTCGGTATTGGAGGTGGTTGCGCCGGTTGCGGAATAGGTATCACGGGAGACGACCATGACACCACCGCCCACACCAACTTCCTTCAGGTTGGTGTAAGTACCGCCGTAGATATTCACAGTACCGCCTCTGGTCAGTCTCAGGCAGCCGCCGTTACTTGCATAATTGGCTTCCACGCCGCCGGTGCCAACACAGTCACAGAGGTTCAGATTGCCGGAGATGGTCAGTGCCTGGGTAGAGCTTGTAAGCTTATGACCGTTGAGGCAAATGGTGATCTCCTGGTCGTACTGGATGTAGATGGCCTTATCCAGGCTCAGGTCAGAAGCCAGGAAGTAGTTGCCGGACTGCTTAAACTTGTAGCCTGCAACAGAGCCGGCAGAGGTCTTTGCATCGGTGAAGCAATCGGTGCTCAGGACCTGCCAATCGCCTGCAGGCTCGCAGGTATGGGAAGCCAGACCCAGGTCTTCAATGCCTTCGCAGACACAGTGGGGATCGTGGGTAGGTGCCTGGAGGCTCAGGGTCTGTGTCCCGGCATCGTAAACGATGTCATAGCCGTTGCCATCGAAGCAGGCGCTGAGGTCGGTCTTGACATTGGTGGCGAACACGCCCTCGCCTGCCACGATCTCGATGGGCTTTTCTACAGTCAGACCATCGTCATGGATGGTCAGCTGACGGTCACCGTAGAAGCAGATCTGACCGACGTTCAGCTTGCCGCCCAGGATCAGCTCGCCGTTGTAGAAGTAGATATCGTCACCCTTGGTGGCTGTACCGCCGGTAACGGTGCCGCCCAGCAGCTGGACCTTATAGTAGGTTCTGAAGTTACCGCCGTTATTGGTAGCCTTACCGTTTTCAATAACGCCGCCGTACATATTGAACTGGCACAGGTCATGGAAGATACTCATATTACCGCCGGTGCCGGAGGTCTTACCGCCGGTGAGCTTACCGCCATACATATTGAAGACGGTATCCTTCTTGGTGGAGGAGGTCAGGGTGCTGTAGCTGTCGGTAGAGATAACCACGCAGGCGCCGCCGGTGGCAACCTCAGCGGTGTCGGTCAGTGTGCCGCCGTAGAGGTTAAAGGTACCGCCGTTACACAGCTTCACAACGCCGCCGTTGGAAGTGTAGGCCGTCTCGATCAGGCCGCTGCCGTCGCAATCGGTAATATTCAGCTTACCAACCACCATGAATGCACGGCTGGTGCTGGTCAGCTTCAGGCCGTTGAGACAAATGGTAATGTTCTGATCTGCGGGAATGTCGATCACGCCGGGCAGATCCAGGTCATAGGTCAGGTAATAGTTTCCGGACTCGATGAACATCAGTCGGTCAGAACCGGTGGTGGAGGTCTTGAGGACATCCAGTGTCAGTTCCTTCCATTCGGTGATCTCGGTGCAGGTATGATCTGCCATACCCAGGTCACCGCCCACGCAGACACAGTGGCTGCTGTGTGCCTTGGGAGGCTCGGTGGACTTGATGCGGACATCGCCGTTTTCGTAAACAAGCTGCTGCTGAACTGCATTTTCCAGCGTGACACAAGCCATCAGCTCTTCGGCAGCATTCTGAATCACAACGCCAAAGCCCTTACGGCAAACGCCGATGGAAGAATCAGCGGTCATGCCCAGGTCGGTCAGATAGCCGGTACCCAGCTTGATCTTGTAGGAAGCTCCGTCAGCCACAGTCAGCTTACCCACAACGCCCAGGCTGCCGGTCTTGAGGTAAACGTTCTTGCCGGTTGCGGCACCCGTGAAGGTCACATTGTCAATGATACATTCTTTGGAGGTATCCAGCACGAAGTTGTCGCCGTCCGCAGCAGCGCTGCCGCCGGTTACAACTGCATTTTCAAGGTAAATGCGGTTCATTACACAGATGTTACCGCCGGAGGTACCGGACTGACCGCCGGTGAAGGTACAGTCAAAGGCCCGGAAGGTACCCAGGGTGCTGATAAACACATTGCCGCCCTTGCCAGAGGACTTACCGCCGGAGAAGTTCACATTATGGGCCGTCACATTACCGGCGACGGAAATAAGGCCGCCCTCGGTGGGTACTGTGGTATGATCGCCATCGGACAGCACATCGATGTTCCACAGATTGACCTTGGCACTGCCTGCGGTACGGATCACACCGCCGGCCTCGCCGTCAACGCCGGAGCCGATGAGCTTACCACGGGTATCGTGGTCACAGATGTTCAGAGTCGCATTGGTGTTGGCCCAGAACACACGGCCGGTACTGCTGATGGTATGACCATCCAGGCGCAGATTGACCTCCACACCCTCTAAATTAAAGCCGTCCGCAGGAGCGACCACATCATTTTCCAGGTAGTAGTAACCGGAGGTCAGGTCGGTCGTGCCGTCCCAGGGCTCCCAGGTCACATTTTCATTGCAGGCGCAGGTGTTGGGTTCGGTATCCAGCGCTGCCACACGGTAGTCCACAACGTACACCAGCATAGCCAGGCCGTCCTGGTTATGGTGGGCATGGACACGGTCACCGACCTGCAGTGTGGTGGGCTCGCCCACATATTTCATAATACCATCGGGGTCAACGTTATAGACCTTGCAGGCCTTGCCGATGGTGAACATATAGTTCTTGCCGGTATCGTATTTACGGGCGTAGTAGGTATCACCTTCAATGGCAGTGATATCCACCCAGGAGATACCCTGAGGACCGCCCTCGTAGCCCCTGACCGCACTACAGGAGATCACCTTGGTGATAATGCCGTTCCAGTACAGCAGACCTACCTGCTTTGTGGCAGAAGCATCGATCTTGTTTGCGATATCCTTTTCGTTGGTCTTAAGTCTTACCTGTTTGCCGTCCACAGCCAGGTCGAACCAGTACCAGCCGTCGGCATCGGGTACGCGCTTCGTCTCCTTGGTGGTGGAGTTATACTGACGGTTGATGTTCCAGTAGATCTTGGCATCCCAGGGACGGTTGACCACATAGATCAGCTTGATCTTGCCGTCCATGCCGCGGAAGCAGTGGACACGGTCACCCAGCTTCAGCTCGGTGGGCTCGCCAATGAAGCCGGAGTTATCGGTCACATTGTAGACCTGGCAATCTGCGGCCATTTCATAGGTGACCACAGTACCCTGGCTGGTGCCGGACAGGATGCGCTTTGCGGTAAAGCTCTTTTCGGTCAGCTCGATCAGATCGTAGTAGCTGGCCACAACGCCGTTATTGTACACGTTGGCGGCCGAGGTAACCTTAATGACCTCGTTGTTCTCACCCAGCTTCACGCCATAGCACATGAAGGAATCCAGCTTATCCACAACTTCCTTATCCTTGGTCTTGACGATCTGCTGAACGCCATCGATAGCCATGTTGAGCTCATACCAGCCATCCTCGTTGGGGGTACGGGTGGAGACCTTGTTGGTGGAGTCCCACTTTCTGCTTACATTGTAGGCGATCTTTCCGTCAAAGGCACGGGCCACAACGAGAATATAGCATACACGGTCACGGGAGTCGGTCAGACAGTGGACACGGTCACCCACACGCAGGTCGGTAAGCTCGCCTCTGTACTCACCGGAATCGGTATTGTTGACTACCACGCAGTTATCGGTCATGATGTGCTCGTTGGTATTGCCGTAACCGGTGCCGGTCAGATTCCGCTTGGTCTCAAAGGTATTGCCGTTTATAGAGGTCACATCGTACCAGGAGCTGACGGCCTTGCCGCCGGTCAGAGTATTGACGCTGCTCTTGCCAACGATCAGGCCGGTCTCCTCGTCAAAGGTCAGGTTCATCAACGGTGCGTTGGTCTTATCGATCTCGTTTGCCAGCGCCTGATCTCTGCAGCGGTATGTATACAGCTCGCCGTTGACAGCAAAGGTGTAAGTAAAGTAACCCAGTGCATCGGGCTCACGGGTAGAGGCCTTCAGGCTGGAGCTGTACTTCCGCTCGGTGTTCAGGAAGGGTGCACCGGGCTCCTCATAGCTCTTGACATAAATATGGGACAGCTGGCCGTTGGGGTCCTTCAGGACCACCAGCTCATCATCCTTCTCAATGGTGGTGGGCAGATAGCCCAGCAGTGCGCCACCGTTGACGGAATAGACCTGGACATAATCGGTGATCTCCAGCTCAAAGTCCATACCCAGCAGTGTGGGTGCATTGTTGGCGTGGACGATATTGCCCTCCACGCTTTCAACGAACAGAATACGGTTATAGTATTCGTAGCCAAAGTCCTCGATGGGGTACACGGCGCTGATCACGCCCTCTTCGTCCACATCCAGGCACATGGCCTCCATCATGTCGATCTTGTCAACATAGGTCTTATTGTCGGTACGCAGCTCTACCTTTTCACCGTTGGAGCCCATGGTGATATAGTAGTAGCCATCGGGGCGGGGAATACGGCCGGAGCCGAAGTCCGTACCGGCTGCGACATACTCGTCACGCTCTAAGTTCCAGTACACAGGCTTCAGACCCTCTTCGGTCTGGGGCTGTGTTTTTTCGGTATCTTTACAGCCGGCACATACCAGCAGCATGGCTGCCAGCAGCACCAGCAGCAGACCCTTTATGAAGCTATTGTTTCTTTTCATTACAATGCCTCCTTACTTTGCGTACAGCTCGTTCAGCATGGCCAGGAAGTCATTTTGAATGACCTCACCGGAGCCAGGCATGAGCTTGGTGCAGTTGAGCTCGTAGCAGCCGTACTCAACAGCCTGGGCAGAGGGTACATAGCCGTTCATGCCGTTGGTGTAGCCGAAGGTAAGGGTCACATCGTAGGGGGACTCACCCTCCAGCCACACGGAGTTGGTATCAAACAGCTCATGAGGTGCTGTAACGATGCACAGCTGATCACCAAAGGTGATGGCGTGGAGCTCATCGGTGATGGTCTCACCCAGCTTGGAGTTGGTAACGATGGCACCGGCATGGATGGGGCCATAAACACCGTAGGGCTCACCGAAAGCGGTAGCCTCGGAGTTGGAGCCGCCGTTATCCCAAATGGCACGGCACTGCAGCGCAATGCTGTACAAATGGTCCTCAGAGTGGTTTGCAGGGTAGTCCTTTATTTCGGTACGGGCCTGCAGGGTGGTGTCCTCAAGCTTGGTCTCGTTCTTCATGGACTCCATAACATACTCAGCCATGATGCGGCCATACTCACCGTACTCAAAGGTCTGTGCCTCTCCGGCGATCTTAGACTTGTTGTTGACGTTACCGGCCGCACCCTGGAAGTACATAAACTCACAGTCGTACATCATTTCCAGAGCAGTGCGGAAAGAGCCGATGAAGTCCGCAGAAACACGGAAGGAAGAGGAGGATGTATACAGGTGGGGATGGGCACGCCAGTTGACAAAAACCACATCGTTATCACCCTCACGGGCAACACGGACCACATACATGGTGGGGTCAGCCTCGGATGCGTGCTTGGTGGTCTCATCAAAAACATAGTTGTTGATGCGGTACTGGTCACCGAAGTACTGCAGCTCACCGTTTGCATCCACATAGGAATAGTGACGGACAAAGTTCATCCGCTCGGTCTCGATCTGACTGTAGTACAGTTCGGAAGGCTTACGGTCCAGCAGAGCCTCCTTGGCAGCTGCAATACACTGAGCACCCAGCATGGCACGGTACTCCTCCATGTAAGCAACATCCGTGTTGGTCACAGCAGGACCGGAGTGGGTATGGGTAGCGGTCATCAGCACATTTTCACGGAGAACACCGGTCTCACTGCTGATCATATCCCGAATGGTATCCAGCACACTTGCATATGTACCCTGCAGATCCCAGGTCATAAACAGCACAGTCTCACCGTTGGAGCCGGTAACAGCCAATGCGCTGACGTAAAGGGTATCGTGGAGGGTGGTGGACATTCTGTCCGTTGCATGAGCGGTAATACCGGAAATCGGCACAGCCGCAGTGGGAGAGATGTTCTTCCGGGCAAAGCCTACCTGGAAGCCCTCCACCTCCGGGGTGGTGCCGTCCCAGACATACTCGCCGCCTTCCGCCGCAGCCTGCTGCGGCTGCTCCTTCTGGCCGGAACAGCCCAGTAAAGACAGGGTCATCACAGCGATCAGTAAGAGTGCGATACATTTTTTCATAATATGCGCCTCCTTGTTGATATTGTCCTAATAAAGACATAATATGGCACCTATACACTATATATTCTATGCAAACTTTTGGAAAAGTCAATGTAGTATTTTAATCTAAATATGTATTATATTAAGCACCATCTGACAAGTCCTTTTCCCGTATCCTACCGAGCGACCGTAGGGGCGATTCACAAATCGCCCGCATTGAACCGCCTCCCCTAAAGGCAATGCTGTCAACTTAGGAAAAATAACGACATATTTGTAGGGATCGGCCTCCCGGACGGTCCGCAGGCGATTTTCGAACTACTACGGACCGCCGAGGACGACGGTCCCTACAATAAAAGAATCCCCGATGCACCGTGGTGCATCGGGGAGGGTTTCATTATTGAAGTGTCAGAGTCTGCTCTACCTCGTCATAAACGACGGTCAGTGTGTCACTAAGTGCCTGGAAGCAGGTGCTCAGGTCGGAGGTGACCTTGGTTGCAAAAGTGCCAGCTTCGGCTGCGATCACAATAGGTGCTGCAGTAGTCAGACCACTATCGTGGATGGTGATGGTCTTACCGCTCACAAGATGGATCTGTCCGATGGACACATTGCCGCCCAGAGTCAGGCTGCCGCTGCTGCGCAGCGCAATATCCTGGCCGTCTGTGCCTGCGCTGCCGCCACGGACTGTGCCGCCCAAAATCTTGGACGGGCCGTTCAGGGACATACAGCCGCCTGCCTTGTCGGCAGAGCCGTTTTCGACCACGCCGCCGTACATATTAAATACGCACTGGGACACGAAGGTAGCTACCGTACCGCCGTTACCGGAGGTGCTGCCGCCGGTCAGGGTGCCGCCATACAGATTGAAGGTGGTGGTCTTCTTGGGGCTGCTTTCCACCACATTGCCGGAGTCGGTGGACACCACAACAACTGCGCCGCCGGTTGCATCCTTCTTGGGATTGGTGAATGTACCGCCGTAGATGTTCAGCGTACCGCCGTTGAGGACCTTAATACAGCCGCCGTTCTGGGCAATGTTGCCGTTGACGGTGCCTGTGCCCTCACAATCGGTGAAGGTCAGGGTGCCTGCCACATAAGACACACGAGTGGAAACAGCGGTAATGTCGTTGCCGCACAGGTCGATGGTGATACTGTAGCCCTCGGGGACGATCAGCATGGAACTGAGCTCCAGGTCCCCGGGCAGGTAGTAGTTGCCGGAGGGAACGGTCTTGCCGACAACAGTGCCCTTCATGCCCACATAGTCCACAAGGATATCTGCTGTCAGGGGCTGCCAATCAGAAATGCCCTTACAGGTATGATCTGCAAGGCCCAGGTCTGCGCCGCTACACAGGCAGTGGGTCTTGTGTGCCTGGCCGCTGAGGGACAGGGTCTTGTCGGTAGCATTGTAGGTGATGCTGTAGCCGTCAGCTACCTGGAAGCAAGCGCTCAGATCGGTTGTCACATTTGTAGCGAACACACCGATGGGTGCGGTCAGCTTAATGGGTGCGGAGGCCATCAGACCTTTATCGGAGATCTTGACCTGCTTGCCTGCCTTCAGGCTCAGAGCCTCCAGCTTCAGCTTGTTGCCAATGGTCAGCGTGCCGGAGCTATGGTATACATCGCCACCGGAAATGGTGCCGCCCAGCAGGTTCACGGTACCGGCAGTGTGGACGTTGCTGCCGGTAGTGCCGGCAGAGCCGTTTTCAATCGTACCGCCGTACATGTTAAAGGTACAGGTGGTGTGCCATACAACCACGTTGCCGCCGGCCTTGGCAGCCTTGCCGCCGGAGACGGTGCCGCCGTACATATTGAAGTAGGTGGAGAGCTTGGTGGTGTTATCAACTGTATTACCGGAGTCGGTAGATACAACGATCACGCCGCCGTCGGAATTGCTGGTCTTGGTAGCCTGGAAGGTACCACCGTAGATATTCAGGTCACCGCCGTTTAATACCTTCAGGCAGCCACCGCCGCTGGAGGATGCACCGACTGCCACACCGCCGCCAAGGCAATCGGTGATGTTCAGCTTACCGGCCACATAAGCAACACGGGCAGAGGAGGAAAGCTCACTGCCGTTGAGGCAGATGGTAATGTCCTGACCGGGCATGATACAGATCATGGAGGGCAGTGCATAGTCACGGGACAGGTAGTAGTTGCCATCCTCGATAAACTTCAGGCCCACAACGGTGCCCTTGGTACCGATGGCATCTTCAAATACAGCATCGGAAATGACGGTCCAGTCGGTTTCCGTGGAGCAGCTGTGGGAAGTGCCCTCCACACCGTTTCCTGCGCACAGGCAGTGGTCGGTATGACTCTTAATAATGATGCGCTCTTCAACCTGGATGATGCCGTCTACAAAGGTCAGGGCCTGATCCTTGAAGTTCTCTAAGGTGAAGCAGGCGAGCTTTTCCTCGGTGGCACCGGTCATAACGGTGCCTTCGCCGTCACGGGTCACGCCGATGACAGAGTCTGTAGTCAAGCCCTGATCTGCCAGCACACCTGCTACAGGCTTGAAGTTATAGCCTGTACCGCCGGTGATAGTCATTTTGCCGGATACACCCAGCTCACCCTTGGACATATAGAAGTTAGTCTGGCCGGAGGCAGCGGTGATGGTCACATCCTTCATCACACACTCTAATGTGCTGTCGAAGCTGATGTTGCTGCCCACATTGTCCTTGGTCTTACCGCCGGTGACGGTGGTGTTTTCCATATAGATCCGGCCGGAAATGTTCATGTTGCCGCCCTTGTTTTCGGCCTCACCGCCTGTGATGGTGCAGTCGAAGGTACGGAAGGTACCACCGCTGGAGACCTGGAAGTTGCCACCCTTATCGGAGGAAACGCCACCGGAGAAGTTACAGTTATGGGCCGTAAACGGACCACTGACGGAGGCAATGCCGCCTTCCTTGGCCATAGTAGTATTGTCACCATCGGACATTACATCGATGTTCCACAGGTTCACAGAAGTACCGGTAGCGGTATACAGACGGATCACGCCGCCGGACTCGCCGTCCACGCCGGTGCCGATGAGCTTACCGCGGGTGCCGTGATCACAGATGTTCAGCTTGCCATCGGACTTGATCCAGAAGCAGCGGCCATCGGAACTGATGGTATGGCCATCCAGCCGCAGGTTCACGGTCTGACCGGTGATCACAAAGCCCTCGGTAGGAGCGACCACATCCTGAGTCAGGTAGTAGTATTTCTTATCCTGCAGCTCTGTGGTGCCGTCCCAGGGCTCCCAGGTCACACCCTGCTCACAGGGACAGGTGTTGGGCGTAGTATCCAGGGGGGCTACACGGTTATCCACAATAAAGATCAGCGTTGCAAGGCCCTGGGCATTGTGATAGGCGTGGATACGATCACCGACCTGAACGGTGGTGGGCTCGCCCACATACTTCAGAACACCTGCAGAGTCCACATTGTAGACCTTACAGCTCTTGGCCATGGTGGTGACGAAGGTCTTGCCGTCATCCGCATGACCGGCCTGGTTCTTTTGGCTGTAGATGGTATCGCCGTCGATTTTGGTCACATCCACCCAGGAAATGCTCTTGGTAGAACCGGAATACTTGGTGATGGATGTGGTGGAGATGATCTTGGTGATCCAGCCGTTCCAGTGCAGCAGCGCCACATGTCTTGCGGAGTTGGAGTCGATCTTATCGGCAATTTCCTTCTGATTGGTCTTTAAGGTGATCTGCTTGCCGTCTACGGCAAAGTCAAACCAGTAGAAGCCGTTTTCATCGGGAACACGCTTGGTGGTCTTATTGGTGGAATCGTACTGACGGTTGATGTTCCAGTAGATGCTGGCATCCCAGGGACGGGAGACCACATACAGCTCCCGCAGCAGGCCGTTTTCCTTAAAGCCGTGAACACGGTCACCCACCTTGGGCTCCGTGACCTCACCCTTCACAGAGGCCTGGTCGGAAACATTGTAGCAGATAAAGTTATCGGCCATGTCGATGATCTGGGTCTGACCGTCACGCTCACAGGTGATGGTATTACCCTCGATCTTGGTGATCCAGTAGTAGGAAGCATAGGTACCGCCGCCGTAGATATTTTGCGCCGCGGCAACCTGCTTGACCACATTGTTTTCATCCAGCTTCAAGCCATAGCAGACGAAGGAGTCGATCTTGTTTACAAAATTCTTATTGTCGGTCCGGACAGTAACAGGCTTGCCCTCGATGGCCATCTCGATCTCATACCAGCCGTCTGCGCCGGGCTGACGGGTGGAAACCTTGTTGGTGGAATCCCACTTGCGGTCTAAGTTCCAGCCGATAACACCGCCGGAGATCTTCCGGTTGCCGACCACATAGATGATGGCGCCACGGCCACGGGAGTCGGTCTCACCGTGGATACGGTCACCCACCTTCAGTGTGGTGACCTGGCCTTCCACATCCGCAAAGTCGGTGCAGTCGTAGATCTGGCAGTCGTCACGCAGAACAATCTCCACCACTTCACCGAACCGGGTGCCGGACAGCTTTCGCTCTGCGGTAATGGTATTGCCGTTAATGGCAATAATATCGAACCAGGAGGCAATACTGCTGCCGCCGGTTGCCAGCTTGACGCTGGTTTTTTTGGTGATCAGGCCTTCCTCATCAAACTCTAAGGTCATGATAGGCGCATTCTGCTTATCGATGGCGTTTGCCACCGCCATATCCCGGGTACGCAGGGTCACCTGCTCGCCGCGGAGAGCAAAAACATAGGTGTAGTAGCCCAAATCGTCAGGCTCACGGGTGGTCATGGCGGTGGTGGAGTCATACATACGCTCGGTGTTCCAGTACACGTCGCCGATTTCCGGCACAGGCTTGACGAACACATGGGTCACGGTGCCTGCGTTATCGGTCAGCACCACAAGCTCATCGTCCACCTGGATATCTCTGGTCTGGTAGCCCAGCAATGCGCCGCCGGTGACGTCACGGATCTCGGTCTCCTCGGTCAGGGTGATGTCTAAATCAACACCACGGCCGGTGACGGAGTTGTTGGTGTGGATCACATTGCCCTCCACACCGGTGACGAACAGCATACGGGAAAACAGCTGATAGCCACATTCCTCCAGGGTCTTGACGCCGATGATCTGACCGTTTTCGTCAAACTCCAGGCCCATGATCTCCATCATGTCGATCATGTTGACCAGAGCCTTATCGGCGCAGATCAGCTCCAGCTTCTCGCCCTGAGAGCCAAAGGAGATGTAGTACAGGCCGTCACCACGGGGGGTACGGGCGGAGGTGAAGTCAGTGCCTGCACCTACATACTCGTCTTTTTCCAGGTTAAAGTACAGCACTTCCTTGCTTTGGGCCTGTGCTGCCTGCTTGGGCTCTTCCTTACCGCAGCCGGTGACCAGCAGAGCCAGCGCAACCAGCAGCACTGCAAGGAGTATTCTGAATTGTTTTTTCATTGTAAAATCCTCCTTACTGAGCCATATCGTTGAGCATGGCCAGGAACTCCTCCTGGATCAGCTCGCCGCCGCCGGGCATAAGGTTGCTACAGTTGGCCTCATAGCAGCCGTACTCAAAGGCTGCTGCAGAGGGCACATAACCGTTCATACCGTTGGTGTAGCCGAAGGTCAGGGTCATGGCGTAGGGAGACTCTCCTTCCAGCCATACGGAGTTGGTATCAAACAGCTCGTGAGGTGCTGTTACGATGCACAGCTGATCACCGATCACAATGGCATTAAGCTCAGAGGTGATGGTCGCACCCTTCTTTGCTCTGGAGATAATGGAAGCAGCTGCAACAGGACCGTAAACGCCGTATTGCTCACCGTAGGCAGTAGCCTCCGCATTGGAGTAGCCTTGCTTCCACATATTCCGGCAGATGGTTGCGTAGGAAACCAGGTGGTCGGTGGTGTGGTTCTGCTCAAAGACCCGCTGATTCTGCCGGCTCTGAATGGTGGTATTCTCCACCCTGGTCTCATTTTTCATGGCTTCCAGAACATATTCTGCCATGATACGGCCATACTCGCCGTAGTCAGAAGTCCGCTGTTCAGAAGCGATCTTACTCTTATTGTTGACATTGCCGGCTGCGCCCTGGTAGTAGGCAAATTCGCAATCGTACAAATTCTCCATAGCCACGCGGAAGGCGCCGATGAAGTCGGCAGACAGCTTATAGGAGGATGAGGTGGTGAACAGGTGGGGATGGGCACGCCAGTTGACCATCACAACATCCTTATCGCCCTCCCGGGCGATACGCACCACATACATGGTGGGGTCAGCTTCAGAAACATGCTTGGTGGTAGTGTCCACAGAGGCGATACCCACACGGTACTGGTCGCCCCAGTAGAGCAGCGTGCCGTCCTCCAGCTCGTTGGTGTAGTGCCGAACGAAGTTCATGCTTTCGGTCTCGATCTGACTTAAGTACAGCTCCGCAGGCTTCCGGTCCTCAAGCGCCTCTATGCCGGCTGCAACAGACTGCTCCAGAACCATCAGGTTATAGGTGGCAATGGCCGGGACGGTGGTATTATAGGTATCGGGACCGGAGTGGGTATGGGTGGCCGTAAAGAACATACGGTCCTCCGGAATGCCCAGCTGCTGGTTAAGGGACAGCGCCACATAGTCAAAAATATCCACATCGGGACGCTGCAGGTCGACGGTGAAGAACAGTGCCGTCTCACCGTTTTCGTCGGTCATTGCAATGCAGGTCACCTGAAGAGAATCGTGGACGCTTGTGGACATACGGTCTGTACTGCTGGCCGTAATGCCGGATATGGGCACCGCTTCCTTGGGGGTGATGTCCTTCCGGGAATAGCCCACAGAGAACACACCATCAATGTTGGCACTCTCCACGATCTGTGTCTGGAGCTCCTGGGCAGCAGGCTGATCTTCCTTGCCGCAGCCGCAGATAGCAACGACCATCACAAGGACGAGTATCAGTGCGATTATTTTTTTCATATACATAACCTCCTTAATTCTGTTCCTGCTTCAGCTTCTCCAGCATCTGCAGATGGGTGTCCCGAATCTTCTCACCGATTCCCGGCAGGAAATAACAGCAATCGGATTCGTAGCAGCTGTATTCAAACCCATAGGCACTGGGGATATAGCCCTGGGCATGGTTTGCATAACCGAAGGTCAGCACCTTCTTAAAGGGTGCGTGATCCTCCACATAGACGGACAGGGTATCGAAAAGCTCATTGGGGGCAGTGACGATGCCCACATCACCCAACGTAATGGCGTTGAGCTCCAGATCACCGTATTCACCTCTTTTGGTACGGGCAATGACGGCGTTTGCCATAGCGTGGCTGCGGATACCTAAGGGCTGACCCAACTCCCGGCAGGCAGAAGCGGAGTTCGTTTCACGCCAAAGCTTTTGCACCTTCAGGCAGTTATCGTAAAACTCCGGGGTAGGCAGATTGATGGGCTCTTTCAGTACCGTCCGGGTAATGCCGATGGGCTTATATTCAACCGGGGTCATCTCCCCTTCCAGAACCTTAATGACATAATCCGCCAAGAGATTACCGTATTCCTCCGGAACTCTGGTCTGTTTTTCATGCTCCAAACGGGTATGGGCGTTGACATTGCCGCAAGCACCCTGGAAATATGTGATCAGGCCATCATACCGACTTTCAAAGGCGGAGCGGAGGAAACCGGGGAAATCGGCGGACAGGTCAAACCGCTTGGCAGCGGCATACACATGACCGTGGGCACGCCAGTTGACCAGCACCAGGTCCTTCATACCCTGACGGACGATCTTCAGCACATGCATGGTGGGGTCCACCTCGGTCACATGGCGGGTAGTTTCGTTATATGTAGCAGTGCCGAAAATATCACCGAAGTATTTCGTCTCGCCGTTTTCGTCCTCATAGGCATAGTGCTTGACAAAGTTCATCCGCTCGGTCTCAATATCACCGATGTAAATATCGGCCTCCCGGCGGTCAAACAGGGCAAGCTTTGCCGCCAGCAGGATGCCCTCGTCTAATCTTGGACGGTAGCGGGCGATCTGAGGCATATCCGGACGGAACATCTCCGGGCCTGCGTGGGTATGGGTGGTGCAGACCATCACATGGTTGCCCGGCACACCCAGCTCCCTGGAGATATTCTCACGGGCATTGGTAACGGTGGTAATGTCCGCCCGCTGCAAATCGATGCAAATCAGTAAAACCGTGGTGTCCTTGCTGTCGGTAATGGCAAAGCAGCTGGCCATAATGGGGTCATGGACCTCGGTGCTGATATGGCGGTCCGTGTTACCAAAACCGGCCTGAGGTACATTTTCCAGTGGCGTCACATCCACCCGGCCGTAACCAATGCGGTATTTTTCCATAATTATTGACCTTTCCAATGAATGAAATAGAATTTTGGGTATAGTTTTCCTCTTCTATTTTACAACAAACTGCACAAACGGTCAATTAAAAATAGTTACAAAATTCATGGAAATTTTTTATACTTCTATAACTTTTTTGTATAGGTATATTCATCACCACAGCGGAAAACCTATAAAAAAAGGAGGAAACGCCATGAAAAAACAAGAAGAGCCCAAATCCCCCATTTTCGAGGTCACCGACCCCAAGCCGCCCATCATTCATGCAGGCCCGAAGGAGACACGGAAATAAATGCAGAACGCAGAGTGCAGAGTGCAGAACGAAGAACTATGCACCACGCCAATCCTGCTTTGTCAGGGTCGATGCCCACATCGACCCTGCGGATGCAGATAAATGCAAAATGACAGAGAAAGTGTTTAGAGCACCATGTCATTCTGAGCATTTCTGACTCATTTTTCACTGTGCATTTTGTGATGGGTTATTAATTAGTAGTATTTTATACTACTTTATACTACTTGTCAATATTTCATCCTACGATATTGTATAATTCAATCGGGTGATGTTATGAAACCGCTAAAAGAGAAAATCAGCATTACTATAGATAGTGATATTCTTGAAAAGATTCGATACGAAGCAGATAAAGACGACCGTTCCTTATCTCAGTACATCAATCTCATTTTAAAGGAGCATTTAAAAAACAAATAGCTGTATAACCGGACACGGGGCAGTTCATTACACAAAACCAAAAAACGCAGAGTGCAGAACAGTGAAAAACCGTTCTGCACTCTGCGTTCTGCGTTTTTACTTTCTCAAAATCTCGCCGGGCATGACACCGGTATGTTCGCCGTGGTCGATACCGGTACTGTACCCTAACATTCCCCTAAAGCACGAAAACCGCCGACCGTCAAAGGAGCTTTGACGGTCGGCGATGTTTTATTTGTTGTCAACGGAAGAAATGACGGTGTGTACATCTATTTCGCTGAACGGATCTTCACTGAAATATATAATGCGGATAAGATATACGGAACCGGTTTGCCGTATTTGAACAGTGGCGTTTGGAGGCAATTGATCGTCCGGAATTTGAATATTACCTACAGCATCACTGCCGCAGCATACATAATTCCACTTTCTTTCAAATACGGGATTCTCTTTATAATCATAGCGGCGCACCCCTGCCGGCTGACTCCACTCTAATGCGGAAAAGTCGCGACCGGATTGAATGTTGGTTATTGTCCAAAAGCCCAAGGGGGTCAGCTTAGCATATACCAACGCCCAATCTCCCGAAGTAGTTTTCGTCTGCACAACGCAGTAGGTTTCTTCTTCTGTCGTTACCTTTTTTTCAATATAATGGACAGACGACGTATCCAGTTTATGAAATAATAAGGAAAGCTTCAAGCTGCTATGCTGTATTAAAAAGAATGCCAGGAGCAACAGGAGGATTATTCCTGCGCAGATAAAAACAGTTTTATTGATCTTCATTTTTTCACCTTGATTCGTTTTGGGTCATAAAGCTACGAATGCATTCTCACACAGCACGGCTCTGACATCAAGGTCTGTTTGTTCAAAGGCAATAACATGAATAAGATATTCCGAACCGGCCTGTCGAACATTCACTGCTACATTTTCCGGCATAAGTGTTTGAAGGGCATCCAAACTTTTAATGGCATCGTTTCCACAATAAAAATAGTGCCATTGACACCGCTGTGTCATATCTGAATCATAATCAAATCTGCTGATATCTGAAACGTTAAGCAAAGCGATTGCATCGAATGGGTTTTCATCGGTAATTTTTTTGGCTTTTGTAATACGCCAAAACCCCAGGCTGTTTTTTTCTGCAAGAACAAGTACGGGATCTCCTTCTGCAGTGTTCGTTGCGCAAACTGCATATTCTGTGTTATCGTTGCAGGCGCTTATATATATTTCTTCAATGTCATTTGTGTCATATCCCTGTTTTTTGAACTGAAGAGTCAGGCTGTTTTGCTGCAAATTAAATGTTATGATTGCTGTACAACAGATTATAAGAAGAATAATAACGAGCCAGAAGTGTTTTTTTATCAATTTCTCCACACCACCCATATCAACAGAGATTACCTCCTTTCAATATTTCTCAATTACATTATAATAGATGCACAAAAAGATGTCAACAAAAAATTGTTTAAGATGACGAAAAACTTTCGATCCAAGTAGCATAATTTGTGCAAGATGCGTAACGATGTAAGAGCTGATGACCACATTGACCCGTGTACCCCCATCGATGCAGGCCCAAAGGACACACGGAGGTAAATGCCCATGTGGGGCGGGGGCTTGCTCCAATGTCATTAAGTTAAGTATCACCCTAACGAAAAGGCTGTCATTCTGAGGAGCAAAGCGACGAAGAATCCGTTCTCCAAACACAGAAAACGGATTCTTCGCTTCGCTCAGAATGACAGCAATTATTATTTCTTTCTCAAAATCTCGCCGGGGAGCGTGCCGGTGTGCTCACCGTGGTCAATGACGGTCTTACCGTTGACGATGACGGCGTCGATGCCCTCGGGGTAATGGTGGGGATTACCGAATACGCCCACCTCCCGAATGTTCTCGGGATCAAAAATAACGATATCGGCAAAGTTTCCCTCCTGCAGAATGCCCCGGCGGTTAATGCGGAACTTCTTTGCAGGTACGGAGGTGGACTTCTTGATGGCCTCCTCCAGGGTAAACAGCTTTAAGTCCCGGGCATAGTGGCCCATGATCCGGGGATAGGTGCTGTAGTACCGGGGATGGACCATGCCAATGGACAGAGGGCCGTAGGTGGCACAGGCACGGCCATCGGTGCCGAACATGGCAAGGGGATGGGTCATGATGCTCTGCAGCTCCTCCTCATTCATAGCAAACCACACGCACTTAATGGAGGCATCCTCCTGAACCATCAGGTCCACAACCGCCTCATAGGGGGTGCAGCCCCAAATTTCCGCAATCTCGGATATAAACTTGCCCTCTAAGTGGCGGTTTTTATCGGTTTTCAGGGTAGCGATCTGAATGCAATCTGCCCAGCCCTCGCTCTTTAAGATGGTCTCCCAGCCGTCGATACCAAATTCCATATCGTGCAGTGCCTTCTGCCGCAGTTCCGGCACCTGCAGCCGCTCGCACATGATCCGTGCGCCGTCCTTTTTGACCCAGGGGGGAATCACATCAATGAGGCCACTGCCGTAGGCGGTATAGGGGTAGACATCAAAATCCACATCCACGCCCTCGGCTCTTGCCTGCTCCACCATCTTCATGGCCTCCCCTGCCTTGCCCCAGTTCGCCTTATACTTGGCCTTCATGTGGGAGATCTGCAGGTTCACGCCGGTACGCTTTGCGTAGCCGATGGTATCTTTCACAGAGCCTAAGACGTTATTATGCTCGTTTTTCATATGGACGGTGTAAATGCCGTCATATTCCTTCACAACACCCAAAAGGGCATCAATTTCACTTTGGCGGATACTTTCCGCAGGCTCGTAGGCG
Source organism: uncultured Oscillospiraceae bacterium (assembly GCA_964392535.1). GTDB lineage: Bacteria > Bacillota > Clostridia > Oscillospirales > Oscillospiraceae > Faecousia. Next base: position 33,197 of record CAYMPY010000001.1, on the reverse strand, counting down.
TAGGCCATACTCAGGCCGAAGAAGCCCTTGTCCATCTCCGCACGGAGCATGGTCTTCATCCGCTCCAGCTCGGCCTCGGTGGGGTCCCGGTCCTCAAAGCCCATAACGCCCACATGGATCATGCCCTGACCAACCAGGGGCACAATATTAAAGCTCAGGCCATCCTTGGCAGAGTGCTCCAAAAACTCGTTTTGGGTCGTCCAGCGCCAGTTTTCACGCTGCTCACCCTGCAGCACGATGGTATTTGCAAGATAGGAAAACAAATCGTCCCGGTGATCCTCTGTAAAGGGGGCGGCAGTGAAGCCGCAGTTACCGGTGACCTCAGTGGTAATACCCTGGCGGACCTTGCTCTCACCCTTGTTATTGACAAACAGCGTAAAGTCCGAATGGCCGTGGGCATCGATAAAGCCGGGACAGACAATTCTGCCGGTTGCATCCACGGTCTTAACAGCCTCGGCATCACCTAAATCACCAATGGCAGCAATGGTATTGCCGGAAATGGCCACATCGGCCACATACCGCTCTTTGCCGGTGCCGTCAATGACCGTACCGTTTTTGATTAAAAGATCATACATGGTTCTTCCTCCTCAATATAGCACACAGCCAGCCTGCAGTGCAGATCACAAGGGCACCGGCAATACCCAAAAACAGGGAGTCGATATGTGCAGGCAGAATATACTGTCCTGCAATGACCAGTGCCGGTCCTGCGATCATGGAAGCCACCGCAAAGGGCCGTGGAACAGGCTTTTTTACAAAAAGTGCAAAGCACATGGGGATAAAGGCCACTGCGCCCCGCAGACCCATGGACAAAAAGCTCCACCCAAGGATCAGAGAGCCGGCCTCACCCAAGCTGAGCCATGCCGCCAGAAGCAGCACCGCTCCGATGATCCCCCGGGACACCCAAAGCAATTCTTTATCAGAGGCTTTGGGCCGAAGGACGGTTTTATAAATGTCACTGCTTAGCATGGAGCTGATGCCCAAAGAAAGGCCTGCGCCTGTGCCCACAATGGCAATGAGTAGGGTTGCCAGCGCAACACCGGCCGGGAAGCCCGGCAAAAACTTTATGATAAATACAGGCATTGCGGCAGCCGCATCCATATCCGGGAAGTGCTGGCGCATAAACATGCCAACAAAGATACCTGCAATGCCCACGACCACCGTCAGCACACCGCCCAACAGCGCACCGGCCTTGGCGGTTTTCAGTGTTTTGCCGCTCATGACCGGCAAAATGTAGGCCTGGGTGGTCAGCACACCCAACAGCAGCGAAACACCTGCGCCGCCGTCCTTCCACAGACCTCTTGCAAACAGGTTTAAGTATTGCTCACGGGGTAGTGTACCTAAAATACCACCCTCCCCCGACAGTGTCAAGCACATAATGCCGCACATGATGGTGGCGGCGTACAGCAGCACGGTTTTGACGATGCCCACCATGCCTGCGCCCCAGGCGCCGCCGAAGATCACATAAATGACCATCAGCACCACGGTAAGGCCCAGCGCACCCAATTTGCCCAAAGGAGCAACGGAGGTGATCAGTGCCTGTCCGGACAGAAGCTGACTCAGGATGCTGATGAATGTACCAACCGACATCAGCACCGCAGCCAGTGTGGCAATGTTTTTTCCGTAGGCTTTACTTAAAATTTGGGGCAGTGTACGGTAGCCGCCACGGTACATGGGCCCGGCAAATAACAGTGCCAGTATAAACAGACCGATGCCGCCGCCCAGTGTAAACCACCAGGCGGAAAAGCCGTAGGTAAAAGCCAGCTGGGCTGTACCAATGGTGGATGCGCCGCCTACCAGCGTGCCCACCAAAGACCCGGCGATCATGGCCGTGCCCATTTTGCTGCCGCCGGTAAAATCACCGGCGTTTTTTACCTTTTTACCGGCATAAACGCCGGTAAGGGCCACCAGCAGCAATGCTGCCAGTGCGCCCATTACAGTCGGTAGCGTAAGCATATAATTATTCAGCTACAGGAATCTCGAAATCGTACAGAGGCGGATACTGCTGGCAGCCGAACACGTCACCCTCGCCGAAGGAGCCGGAGGGCTTTGTGCGGTTGAAGGTGAACTTGATAGCCAGACCGGGGTCGAACTCCACGAAGTCGGCCAGGCGGGTCTTTTCCACGCCGAACAGAGCGCAGACAGAGTCGGGAGAGATCACGCCGGAGTTTTTGACCATGAAGTAGGTCTCAGGCTCCCGGAAAATAATATCAAAGGTAATGCGGTCAACACCGGCATTTTTGCTGCGGATGGTCTTTGCAAGATCAACAAGCTTTACAGTCTTCATTGTAATGTCCTCCTTATTCGACGTCGATCATGGTGATGGGGAACAGCTCCAGGGGATCGTCCACCTCAACGGTGTGGTTCAGTGTCCAGCGGTAAGCAGAAGAGATCTTGGTGACCTCGTCCAGCACGAAGGCAGCAGTACCGGCAGTACCCTTGACCTCAGGCAGGCGGGCGTAGAAGATCTGACGGGTGCCGATGAGGGTTGCTTCCTCTGCAACCTTGTCGTCCTTGGAAACGCCCTCGACCACCACCAGCAGCTCGTGGGACTTGGTCTCCTTGATGGGCTCTAAGTCACCCATAACGCCGTTTTTACCAAAGATGCGGTAGCTCAGCTGGTAATCCTTGTCACCCAGGCGCTCCTTGACCTGGGACTTTGCCCAGTCAATGACCTTGTCGATGTTCTTGATGGTGTAGGGGTCACGGATACCGGCCATGCCCATGTACCGCTCGCCAACCTTGCCGGAGCCTTCCAGCTTCACCTTCACCTTGCCTTCAATGGGGACAAACTTTGCGCCGGTGATGCGGCAGGTCTTTTCATCGTACTGCTCATAGTGGCACTGGCTCATGTCCATCATACCGCCGGCAACATACTCATAGTAGGGGTTGGTACGCTCGTACATGGCGTGTCCTGCAACGGAAGCGATGGTGCACTTCTGGAAGGGTGCACAGGCAGTGACCTTCACATCGTCCTTGGTGATGGTTCCGATAACGGATTCCTTTGCGCCGTAGGGCTCGCAGCAGAAGGAGGCGCACTCCAGCACCTTGCCGCAGTAGTAGGAAACATTTTCGGGGAAGCCTTCGTAAATGGCAGCGGCAGCAAACACAGCGGCATCACTGCTGCGGCCGCCGATGATGACGTCAGCGCCCATTTCCAGAGCCTTGACGAAGGGATGTACACCGGCAACAGCAACGATGCGGTCTGTGCCGTCCAGCTCCTCCATGGTCAGGTTGGTACGGCCATCCAGGCCCTCAATGACCTGGCCGTTTTCCATACGGGTACGGATCTCAGAGGTAGGCACTTCGGAGTAGAAGTAAGCCAGCTTGAAGGGCTTCATGTTATGCTTCTTGGCGATCTCCTTAATGAAGCCAACATACATATCCACGCGGGAGTTGGTGCCGGTATCGCCGGCAGAGCCGATGATCATGGGCACATTCTGCTCTCTGGCAGCGATCAGCATCAGCTCTAAGTCGTGCTTCTGATGCTCGGGGTGGCTGGCGCACTTGTCCGCACCCAGGGGCACAGGACCAATATCGTCACTGCCGCTGTCGCAGCAGTAGTAGTCCGGCTTGGTGGCTGCACCCAGCCAGAAGCTCTCTTCCTTGGTGGGAGCAAAGCCTAAGTGACCGTTGGGCGAAATAATACGCAGGGTATCCTTTTTCATAATCTTATCCTCCAAATTCTAACTTGTAATAACAAGTTGTTATGTGAGCACTATACCACCCCAAAACCGGAAAGTCAATAGAATGTTCTTGCTATTTTGATAACAAGATGGTATTATTTTTCAGGAGGTGTTCCCAATGACGAAACAAGCTGCATCTGCACCCTTATATCTGCAGGTTAAAAATCACATACAGCGGCAAATAGAAGAGGGTCGCTATGCCGATGGGGACAAGCTGCCCTCGGAGCGGCAGCTGTGCGAGCTGTTTTCCGTCAGCCGCATCCCGGTCCGCAAGGCCCTGGAAATGCTGGAGGCCGACGGCCTGATCCGCTCCTTTCAGGGCAAGGGCAGCTTTGTAAGCGCGCCCAAAATGCGCAGCAACTTGGTGCACATTCAAACCTTTGCAGAAACCCTCGCCCAGCAGGGCTACAGCGGCTACACCAAAATCGCAGGCTTCGATCAGCGGTGCACGGAGCATGAAAACGCCTCCCGGCTGATGCTGTTGGGCTTTGCCGACGGGGAGCCGGTGGTCTTTTACGATTGCAGCATCACAAAGCCGCTGGCAAGCCGTTTTTATGAGGCCGCCCGGGAGGCAGAGGCAGCAGGAAAAGCCTTTTCCACCTTTGACTTATACCCGGTTGCCATGACCGCCATCGGCAAAATGGATCAGAAGATCATTGCCGTCAATGCAGACACTGAGATCAGCCAAATGCTCCATATCCCGGTGGGCACAGCGGTGCTGGTGCTGGAAACGGTCATTTACAACAGCCGTATGGAAGCCGTAGAGCACAAGCGGAGTTATTACCGCACGGATAAGTATTCCTTTAATCTCCATCGCAGTATATAAACCATTGTAGGGACACTCCTCCGGAGTGTCTGAAAAAAGGGTAACCGGTACAAAAATGTACCGGTTACCCTTTTTTTCTACGGTTTCCTCGGACACCCGAGGACGGGTGTCCCTACGATTAATCATTTTGAGACAGTGCCGTTATTCTTATTCATATCTTTCTGCAATGGCCTCAAAGAGGTCTGCGCCTTTCAGGAGGACTTCTTCGTTAAAGTTAAAGTCGTCGGCGTGAAGAGCCGGGGTATTGCCGATGCCCAGGAAGAAGAACATACCGGGCAGGGTCTTCTGATACCAGGAGAAGTCCTCGGTGATCATGCTGGGGGCGGCCAGTTCTTTAAAATCCACCATGCTCCGCACTTTTTTATAAAGCTTCTGCGGATTCATCACCGGAGGATAGCCATCGTTCATATAAATGGACACGGTACAGCCGGTATTGCGCTCCACGGCCTTGCCGATGGACACCAAGCCTGCCCGCAGGGAGTAAAACACATCGTCCTGGAACGCACGAAGGCTGCCCTCCAAACGGGTATGGCCGGAGATGGCATTACAAACCGTGCCGGACTGGAGCTTACCGAATTTCAGAAGCCGGAACACACTCTTAGGCAGTGCCCGCTCCATAGCCATGGCACGGCTGTAGAAATCCACACCGGCAGCCATAGCATCCAGACCCTCTTCGGCCTTGGCTATATGGGCAGAACGGCCCACAATATCTACCTTCACCTCGCAGGAGCGGCTCATCATTTCATTGCAGCGGCTGAAGATCTCACCCTCCGCAAGACCGGGCCACAGGTGCAGACCGAAAATAGCCTCCACACCGTAGTGCTTAAAAATGCCGGTTGCGCACAGATCCCTTGCGCCGCCGGTGGTCTCCTCCGCAGGCTGGAACACGATCAGCACATTTTTCTTCATATTTTCCTTACCATCTAACCGGCGAGCCAGCTCCAGGGCAATGGCCATATGGCCGTCGTGGCCGCAGGCGTGCATCCTGCCGGGGTTCTGAGAAGCGAAGGGCAGGCCTGAATTTTCTACAATAGGCAAAGCATCTGCATCGGTGCGGAAGGCGATGGTACTGTCTGCACCAAAGTCAAACCAGGCGCACAACGCACCCTCCATGGGTGAAAACACATGGCACTTGAGCTTTTGCAGCTGCTCGGTCACATACCGCAGGGTCTGGGGCAAGGTTCTGTCCAGCTCCGGGATCTGGTGCAATGCCTGCCGGTCCTTAAAAATCTGCATAGGATCGCCTCCCTTGATCGATAATGTAATTATACTGGATTTTCCCGGCGGTGTCAATTTCCTGCTTGTAATTTCTGCTATAAAATGATACCGTATAAAAACTTGGGAGGCGCATTATGAACGCTCAGGAAATTATTGAATATATTCGTACAAGTGAAAAAAAACCCGGCGAAGGTCTATGTTTGGGAAAAGACCCCGATGGAATTCCCCGGCTGTCAGGTTTTAGATTGCGGAAACGGTCAGAAGATCGTGTTCGGCGATTGGAAGAATATCGCACCTGTACTGGACAATAACGAATTTGCCCATGTAGAAATTGAGAACAACTGCCGCAACTCCGCCATACCCATGCTGGATATAAAAATATCCCCGCCCGCATTGAGCCGGCTGCCCTGCAAAGATCATTAAGATGAAGGACGAAAAGACTGCCTCCAAGACAGCACTGGTGGACGTGCTTCGTCAGCTGTAACCTTTTTCTGCCTCCGGAATATCTTGGAATGAGCAGCAAAGCTGCTTAGAAAGTAACCGCTGATGAATGAATCAAGTATTGACAGCGAGAGATTCTGACACAAATCAAAGTTTGGAAAACTTAGGAATACTTTGTGTATTTCAAGTTTTTCAAACTGAAGAGTTGGGGCAGAAGATCCGTTGTCAACCGAAGATGAATTCATCAGTGGTTACTAATCAAATTTCGGAGGTATTCATTATGTGTAACAATAACTTCTGTGGCGGTAACCTGTGCTGGATCATCATCCTTCTGATCCTGTTCTGCGGCTGCGGCAACAACGGCTACAACACTACCAACAACGGCTGCGACCATAACTGCGGCTGCTGCTAATTAAACAAAAAGGGAGAGCTTCGGCTCTCCCAATTTTCATGAATTGATAATTGAAAATGGAAAATTATCAATTTTCCATTTAATCTTACAGCAGTGCTAAAATTTCCTGTGAACAGGCCGTTCCTGTGGTGTGAAGCTTTTTCACGGTGACGGCGGAGCAGAGGGTTGCGGCCTCGGCGGCTTGCTGCAAGGATGCGCCTGCGGCTAAAAACACGCCCAAGCCACTGAGGAAGGTATCGCCTGCGCCACAAAAATCCAGAGGTGGCTCCACAGGATAAGCGGGACAGTGGATGGTATTTCCGGCTATGCTGAGCACACTGCCTCTGCCGCCCAAGGTGATCACCGCATCGGCATGGGTCTTGCGGGACAACGCTTTGCAAAGCTCGTGGGCATCCTCCACTGTTTCAATTTCCTCGCCCAAAACAGCGGCAGCCTCCACCTCGTTAGGCTTCAAAATCACACCCGTGTACTCCCCGCCACGGCTGCGGCTGTCTACTAATACCGGCAATCCCTGCTTGCCCAGGGCGCAGAGATAGCGGCGGATCCTGGGGGTAATGCAGCCATACTCCATCTGATCGGAAACGCACAGCACATCTACCTCTGCAGCTGCCTGCTCCAAAGCCTCCAGCAGATCCATTTCCGTCTCCCGGTTAAGGGGCGAATAATTCTCAAAATCCAGCCGGGGGTCCTCGTAGACCACATCGGAGATACCCTGCCGCAGGGGCTTTATGTAGGTATTGGTGACCCGGTCGGCAGCGGTTAAAATATGGTCTGTGCAAACGCCCTGCTCCTGTAGTGCTTGCAGCAGCAGCCGGCCCCGCCAATCCTTGCCTACAACGCCCAAAACCTGCAGCTTTCCGGGCTTTAAGGCAGCCATATTACAGGCCACGTTACCTGCGCCGCCGGGTGCGTACCGCTCCTCCACCACAGGCAGTGGGAAGTGAGGCGTTTCCCTGGACAGCAGACTTTTTTTCATATCAGCCACCCAGTACATATCCAGGCACAGATCACCAATGAGGCCCACACGGCCACGGTGTACCCGCTTTAACAGCTCTTTCAGTTCACTTTTGGTCACGATTACGCCTCCACAAGCAGCTTATGCAGTGCAGGAATGGTCTGCTGATGGTCACCGCGGAAGTGCCAGCCCTTGCCGCCACAGCTGACGGGACGGTTGACAATATTCTTCCGGGGACGGTAGTAGTACAGCGGATCGTCATAGCCGATCTTCGTGCGATAATTGCCCAAATCGATCAGGTCAAAGTTGGCGGTAGTGATCTCGTAGGTGGGATAGCCCAGGTTCCGGGAAATGGACAGGGCCTTCAAAAACACCTCCGGGCCAATAACGCCGGAACCGAAATTCATATAAACGCCCTTGTCCATGTGGGCAACAGACCAGCACATCTTCTTAAAGTCCGTGCCGCTGCACTTGCCGATGGCGGCAAAATCAACAAGGGGATGCTGGTGAATAATATCTGTACCCAAGGCGATATGATAGGTAGCCGGAATATTCAGAAGCCATGCCTGATAGAGCACACAGTCGTCCTTATAGGGGAATTTCTCCGGGTTTTCGTGGATGTACCGGGCCAGAGATTCGCCGTAGCCCCAGCCCTCCACTGCACCCTTTTGCAGTGCCTCATTGATCCAGCGGCCGGTCTGCTCCCACATACCAAAAGAGCCGTCCTCAATGGCGGTGGGCACATCCTCGGAGGTGCCACCCAAATAAGCAAGCTCAAAATCGTGGATGCTGCAGGCACCGTTGCCGGAGAGGTGGGTGATGTAGCCTGCCTTCATGAGGCTGATCAGATAGGGAGACAGGCCGCACTTGATCACATGGGCACCCATGGAGAAGATGATCTGCCGACCGCCGGCCTTTGCCAGCTTAATACGGTCTGTCAGCTCTTTAAAATCCTCGTCACCCCAGGGCTCGGCTTCGTATACACCGGGCCGCTTCAGGTTATCAATACGAACCAGATTGATGCGGTCAGAGGCATCGTAAGTACGGATGTTTTCAAAGCTTAACCGGAGGCCGGTACGCAAACCTAAGAAGGTATAGATGGGGCCGGAAGCCTCATAGTCACCCACGATCATATCCGCACCGGCGTTTTCCAGCCGCTGCTTTTTCACAGGATTGATGCCGCAGAGCTTATCCTCGTCACTGGCAATACCGACGGTGCGGGCACCGGCCTCCCGGCCCAGCCGGATCTCCACCTTGCCGTCACCGATCACCGCCAGGCTGTCACCGGGCAGACCCTTAAGAAGGCTTTCAATAATGGCCTCCTTGGAGCAGCCCTCACTGCCCGGCTGTGCGCCGGAAATGGTGGTAAAATACTTTGCAACACCCAGAGCCGTGGCCTCCTTGACCACATCGGCGTGGTCCGTGCCGCTGGCAACATAGAGCTTTACACCCTGGTCATACAGGGTCTTTACAAATTCCAGGCTGCCTTTCATTAAATATTGCTCCGGCTTATCTATACCGCTTTCCAGCCGATCCAGCCGCTGCTGGACCTGCTCCATGAGCCTGCGGTTATACTCGGCCTTATAATACCAGGGGTCTTCCGTCGCTTCGGGGTTTAAGCCCTTTTCGCAGGCGGTCTTTGCCAGCCACTTCATCTGATGGATGGTCTGAATACCGGTAGACTCGTCAATATAGGCTGCCACCTCCCGGCGCAGCTGATCAGTGGGCTCTGTTTTTCCGCAGATCATCTCCACCATCATGGGCTCCATAACCTGCTCCCAACCGTGGCGCAGGGTAGAGATCGTGCCGTCAAAATCCAGTACCACTGCTTCAACTTTTTGGTACATCTTTAGTTCTCCTCCGAAAAACAAATACGATAAGTGTGAATACAGAAAGGCGTGGTCTCAAACCGGAAGGTATTGCCTTCAAAGTGTTCCTCTGCATCTCCCTGCTCCATCATGTCACAGCTATAGAGCTTACTGATGGCGCGTGCAAAGCGGACGGAAGCTGTACCGCCCTTACCGCAGGACTCATAGAAGCGCAGAATATAGCCGTTTCCGTCCTCGGCACGCTTAAAGGTGTCCAAAATAACAGACTCGTGGTCCACAGACAGGAAGCTTTGGGGAACAGCCTGTCCTGCCTGCTGCGCCGAAGCCGTATGGACCGGCTCGTTGAGTTCAAAGCCTGCACGCACAGTGCCGCCGTTATCCCAGGAGCCTGCATGGGGATAGAGGGAATACACAAAATCATGTTCCCCGCGGTCTGCCTTGTAGTCCGGCTCAATGGGAGAACGCAGCAGGGTGATCCGCATCCGGTCATCGAGAATATCATAGCCGTATTTACAATCGTTTAAGATACTCAGACCCATATCCGACTGAGAAAGATCTGCCCACTTATGACCGCAACCCTCAAAGCGAATAGCATCGTATTCCGTATTGCGGTGGGTGGGTCGTTCAATTGCGCCGAACTGGATCTCATAGGCCGCACGGGAGCTGCGGATATTGGGATAGAAGGCCGCCTTAAGCATCCGCATATCCTCCTGCCAATCTGCATGGGTCACAAAGTCAATACGGGCAATATCGGAATAGATCAGCAGATCCTGGGTAACGGTGCTCTTGCCGAAATGCCAAGTCAGGCGCACACCGGCCTGGGTTTCCGTCTGAGGCAGCAGCTGCACACTGTCGCAAACCAGATCCTCTGCCTTATTCATATACTCCGGGTGGATATCCCAGGCGCTGAGCCGATCCTTGGCCGGGTCTTCAAACAGCTGCAAAATATTGCTGGGCGCCTTCAGCACCTGTCTTCCCAGGGACTTGTCAAAGAGGCTGATCAGCCGACCTTGCTCATCCAGCTCCAGGCAGAAGAACCGGTTTTCCAAATGCTGTGTATCAGCCTGTAATGCAGCTGCCTCCACAGCCTCGGTTGCCCAACCCATAGAAGGAATAGTCAGTGCTTTTCCATCCACTGTACAATTTCGGGCCCAGGGCAGGAAGTTCCAGGTCACCTGCTTTGCACCACCGTGAGCAGCACCATTGTTCAGGTCCTGCAGGATCTCGTCAAACAGTGCCTGCTGCTTTTGGAAGAAGACCTCATACTCATTAAGGGTGTCCTCAATAACAGGCGTTATAGAGGAACCGGGCAGGCTATCGTGGAACTGCAGATGGAGCATACTCTTCCACAGCTCCTCCAGCTCCCGGGCGGGATATTCCTTACCCAGGCAGATGCTGCGGAGGGATGCGGCCATTTCCGTTCTTCTCAGTGCCAGCTCGGCAGCACGGTTATTTTTCTTGACCTTAGCCTGGGTGGTGTAGGTGCCACGATGCCGGTCAAAATACAATTCGTCATTCCACACAGGCAACTCTGGCTGCAGGTCAGAGACCTCCTCAAAAAACTGATCCAGGGTCGCCATCTTGGCTTTGGGAATACCGGGCATATTATTGAGCCGACGGGCATTTTCCAGCATGACGTAATCCGGGCCGCCGCCGCCATCACCAAAACCGAAGGTCATGTAGCTTAAGTCCGTTAAGGCGTTACATTCCTGCCGATGGTAGGTATTATCCAAAAACAGGCTGTCGATCTCGCTGCTGTAGGCATTACGCATCAGGTAGGTCAGCACACGGGTTCCGTCCAGGCCCTGCCAGTTAAACAGCGTATAGGGGAACCGATAAGTTTCATTGGAATGGAGCTTTGCGGAAAGAAAATACTTGATTCCACTTTTGGCCATGATCTGGGGCAGTGCCGCATTATAGCCAAAGGAGTCCGGCATCAGGAATACATCGGAGCACTTTCCGAACTTCTCCATAAAATAAGCTCTGCCGTACAGCAGCTGACGGATAATGCTCTCACCGCCTGCCAGATTGCAGTCCACCTCTACCCAAAGATTGCCCACAGGATCAATGTTTCCGGAAGCCACCTTTTCCTGCAGCTTCTTAAACAGCTCCGGATAGTACTGCTCCAGCCACTGGAATGCATAGGGCTGAGAGAAGGTAAACACATACTCCGGATACCGATCAGCCAACGCAATGGTATTGGCGATGGTATTGGCAGTCTTGCGGACAGAGTGCTTCTCCTGCCACAGCCATACGATATCTAAATGGGCAAGGCCCGAAATATACACATAGCCACGCTCCGCAGCCGGTAGCTTCTCCATTTCCTGCTTCAGCACCGTTGAAGCCCGGCCAATACTCTGACGCATTTTTTCATCGTCACCGTAGAACAGGATCTCGTTCATAGACTGCAGCAGTGCCCTGTACAAACGGGATGCCAGCACACCGTCCCGGCTCATGGACATCAGAACCGATTCGTAATTCTGCTTCAGAAATCTGGTTTGCACATGGTTTTTCAGTGTATCAGCCGGCGATTCCAGCAGCTGTGCCGCATCCAGAACATTGGCAGCATCAAAATAATAGGCTTCCAGCTCATCATCCACCACACACAGTGCCGCAGATGCAAGGCAATAGGTGGTGTTCACTGTGCCGTCGTACTTAATATAACGGTTTTGCTTATAGTGGTCCTTATAGTTCATGTTCATCTGAGCGCTGATATTCAGGACCTGCCCGGCCTCCACCCTACCCAGCTCAATACGGGTGCGGTGGCGCAGCATATGATTGGGTCCGTAGCAATCCAGCTTATGGTAAAACGCCAAAGAACCCATCGGCTCCCCGTTGATACTTACCATGCCCTCGCCGCCCAAATTCAGCTCCAGCACCACATGACGTCCGGCAAAATCCTCCGGTACGGTGACAGAAGCCTCAAACCACCGGGCATCGTCATAGTGACAGACCCAGCTTGTACCAAGCGTTATTTCACTCCACTGGGAATAATCCGTGTATTCAACCGGTACAGTATATTTGGCCGTCCTGGTTCTCCAAACTGGAATCGTCAGCTTTTTGCTGTAAATCATGCCCTTGAGCACAACCATTTTTTCTGTTAAAAGCGCAGATTGTGTAAATTCCATAAATAACGTCCTTTCTGCTAATTTTCACTTTTTTGAGTATACCACGCATTATTTATTTTGTCAATCCGTTTAACAAAATAATTGACAAGCGATTTAACAAATGGTATAATTTATATGTCCGGGGCGTCGTGGGCGTCAATGTCACTTAGTTAAGCTTTAAGCTGTTAAGAAACGTTGTCATCCCGAGCGAAGTCGAGGGATCTATCCGTTTTCGAATATCATAACAGATAGATTTCTCCACGCGCTTCGCTTGGTCGAAATGACAGCGTTTTCTAAACTTCGTGACATTGGCGTGGGCGCCGCCCCCTACGAGAAGGAGGATGGCCTGTGGAAGGAAAAAACTCTGCTTATACAAAGCAATATAATCGGCGGAGGGTACTGTCATTGCTGCAGCGGTCTCCCCTGTCCCGGGCAGAATTGTCCCGGCAAATGGGTCTGACCAGAGCGGCCATCTCTCTGATTACGGAAGAGCTGATTGCCGAGGGGCTGATCTGTCCCTCTGAAAAGTCCATGCAGACCACAGGCCCGGGCCGTACCCCCACCAACTTGGAGCTGTGCAGCGGTGCGCTGTTTGCCGTCGGTGTGAGCCTGAGCCGTTCCGGCGCATGGGTGGGCATGGAGGATTTAAAGGGCAATGTCATTTGTCAAAAGCAGGTGGCGGAGCAGACCCCGGAGGGTCTTATTGCCGCAATTACCAAAATCATTGCAAAAACTCCCAAAGAAAAAATACTGGGCATCGGCATCTCTGCCCCCGGCCCGGTGGACAGCGCAAAGGGCATTATTCTTAATCCCCCGGATTTTCCGCTTTGGAGTAACTGTCCCATCGGAGCATGGTTAAGCGAAGCCCTGGATCTCCCGGCATACCTGGAAAAGGATGCCAATGCGGCTGCCCTGTATAACCGCCGCAACGGCGATTTTCCGGAAAAAGACGATTTTCTGCTGCTGTACATGGGCGGCGGCGTAGGCAGCGGTGTGATCAGCCAGGGGAAGCTTTTGCGGTTTTGCGAGTTGGGTCACACCTCCATATGCCATGACGGCCCGGTGTGCAGCTGCGGCAACCGTGGCTGTTTAGAGGCCTACGCATCCATAGGTAGCATTTTAAAACAATATCCCTACGACAGCTGGGAAGCACTGATGGCCTCCCCCCAGGCGGCGCAGGTTCTTTCCATGCAGGCCGAGTATTTGGCTACCGCCATCGGCAACTGCGCCAACATGATCCCCCTCGGCGCGGTGCTGCTGGACGGTAAAATGCTGCAGTTCAGTGACCGCCTGCTGCCCTTGGTGGAACAACGGCTGCAGGGCCGCTGTCTTAGTGGCACAGCACCCAAGCTTATGCCGGCACTGAGCGGACGCTACACCCGGCTTCAAAGTGCCTGCAGCATCGTATTTTCACATTATTTAGAGGAAAAATAACATGGAAATAACCATTCAAAATCAATATTTGCAGGTATCCATAGACACCCTGGGTGCCCAGCTTATGAGCATCCGTACAGAGAATTGTGAATATCTGTGGCCAGGGGACGAAGCCTATTGGAAGGACCGCAGTCCCCTGCTGTTTCCCTTTATTGCCCGGCTTTACGGTGGAAAATATACCTTCCAGGGAACAGAATACAACTTGCCCACCCACGGCTTTGCATCCAAAATGGAATTTACCGCCCGGGTCAGCGAAAACGCCGTGACTATGGAGCTTCACAGCAGCGAAGAAACCTTAAAGTGTTACCCCTTCCCTTTTATCCTGACGGTTACCTATGCTTTGGAGGGTGCTGCCCTCCATGTCCGCCACAGTGTCCGCAACATAGGTGAAACGACCATGTACTTTGGTCTCGGCGGTCACCCCGGCTTCCGTGTGCCCCTTACAGAGGGCGAAGCTTTTGAGGACTACACGCTGGCGTTTTCCGCCCCTTGCCTCCCGGACCGGGTGGGCTTTACGCAGCAGGTACTGCTCAGCGGACAAAACACCCCCTACCCTCTGAAAAACGGCAGAGAGATCCCACTAAGCCACAAGCTTTTCGATAACGATGCCATTATTCTGCAAAACACCGCCCGACAGGTGACCCTCCGTGGTCCAAAGGGCCGCAGCATCACCATGGACTTTGCAGATTTCCCCTATTTCGGCATCTGGCACCGTCCCCAAACCGATGCCCCCTATGTATGCTTAGAGCCTTGGAGCTCCCTACCCGGCAGACAGGATGCGATGGAAGATTTGTCCTGCCGCAGCGACCTGATCGCCCTCGCCCCCGGTCAAGAACACACCGCCACCTGGTCGGTTACAGTAGAATAAAATGATCCCCTGTTGCTTGCAACAGGGGATTACTTTATCGTTTGATTACGTTTTTCAGGGCGCTGTGCAGCCATTGGCGGACATAGGCCGGGTCACGGCAGTCCCGCTCATAGACAATATGCCAATAAGCGCCCCGATTTTGCCACAGCATACCGATCCGCTGCGCATTTTGATATGCCTGGGTGGTCGCTGCGTCCGGAAGGATCATAAATACGCGCACAGGACAGCCCTCCACACGCAGGAGGAAATCCACCTTATCCGCAGTATTTCTGCCGATCAGCGCATCCGGGAATACCGCCCGCTCTCCAAATTCCTGCACCATGACCCGCCGTACAACCTCTTTGGCAGACAAAACCGGCGGGGTATAGGTTTGCGCAGGAGGGGTGTAGGTCTGTTTAGGAGGCGTATAAGTCTGTTTGGGAGGCGTATACGCCTGTTTGGGCGGTGTATAAGTTTGCGCAGAAGGTGTGTAGGTCTGGGCTTCTTTCTTCTTCGGTCCTTTTCCAAAGAAGCCCTCTATCACAAAGGGCAAGCCGATGAGCATGGCGGACAGCTCCAGCTGGTCTCCGCCGGCATCGGAAAGGCTGTGACCTGTGCCCAAATTAGAGCCCAGGCCCAAAAGGACAAACAGTGCTGTAGCCGCAAAATAAACGCCGAAGCCAACAAGGAAGGCCTTTAAAAACCGTTTTCCATCCCATGACAAATGGATCTTGCCCATGAGCAGTCTGCATATGGCCGCAATAACCGCAGCAGCATCCACAATGAGGGCCAAAACCGATGTGGCATTGGCCAGACGGCTTTCATCAGACAGGATATACACGAGGCCTCCAATAATAAAAAGCATCGGTATAAACAGCAGCATGGTCATGAAGTCGCCGCCACCGCCACCACCTGAAGCTGCAGGGGTGGTTTTGCTTCCGGCGGGGGAAGAACCGGTGGAGGAAGAACCGCCGGAATAGCTGCTGCCGTTATTTTTAATATACCCGCTGGGCGTTCCTCCAAAGATCCGCAAATACTCCTGGGGCGTATAGATCTTTTCACCCTGAATATACAAAATGGGATCGCTGAAAGGACCTTTACCGTACTCCCGGACCTTATACACATCGCCCTCCCGATTCATCCAGGCAATGGGCGTGGGGAATAGATCCAAATAATGCCCGTCGTAAATATAACCCTTTTCAAAATCGATCTTTCCAACAGGACTATCGGAAAAAATCTTATAATAGCCGTCTGCCGAATAAATATAGCCCTTGTCATCGATGACCAGGCTGGGACATCCGCCAAAGATCGAAAGCCACGCCTGTGGCGTATATACCTCCATCATCCTGAACCGCCTCCTCTTTTCTACCTGTTTTTACATTGTACACCGTCACCACGTCCATAGTCAAGGCTTAAAAAATGAAACGGCAGGAGCAAGCCCCTGCCCTACGCACTCCTTTGGGAGATGTTGTAGGGCGGGGGCTTGTCTCCCGCCGAATTATCAATTACAGTCGGTCGCCGAACTGCTCTAAGACGAAGTCCATGTCCTTGTCGCCTCTGCCGGACAGGCAGATGAGGACGGAGCCACGGCCCATTTGCTTGGCAAGCTTCATGCCGTAGGCAACAGCGTGGGAGCTTTCAACAGCCGGGATGATACCCTCCAGCCGGGACAGGGTGAAGAAAGCTTCGATAGCCTCATCATCACCGATGGCATCGTACTTGACTCTGCCCAGGTCATGTAAAAACGCGTGTTCCGGACCGCTGGAGGGATAGTCCAAACCGCAGGCTACGGAGTACACCGGGGCAGGATCACCGTTTTCGTCCTTGAGCATAATGCTGTTAAAGCCGTGCATAACACCCACGCTGCCGTAGGTCAGGCTGGCAGCGTGGTCACCCAGCTTGGAACCCCTGCCCAAAGGCTCAATGCCATAAATTTCAACTGGATCGTTTAGGAAGCCGGAGAACATACCCATAGCATTGGAGCCACCGCCCACGCAGGCCACCACGGCATCCGGCAGCTCGCCGGTCATGCCCATAAACTGTTCTCTTGCCTCGATACCAACCACACTCTGGAAATCACGGACCATCATGGGGAAGGGATGGGGGCCTACCACAGAGCCGATGCAGTAAATGGCATCCTCGTACTCCCGGCTGTAAGCATCAAAGGCCGCATCCACAGCCTCCTTCAGGGTCTGCAGACCGTCGGTGACCTCGATCACATTGGCGCCTAAAATTTTCATTCTTGCCACATTGGGGGCTTGCTTCTTAATATCCACCGCACCCATGTAAATGTCACATTCCAGGCCGAAATAGGCTGCTGCGGTGGCCAGTGCCACACCGTGCTGACCTGCACCGGTCTCGGCAATGACCTTTTTCTTGCCCATATACTTGGCAAGCAGGCCCTCGCCCATGCAGTGATTCAGCTTGTGGGCGCCGGTGTGGTTTAAGTCCTCACGCTTGACATACAGCTGGACATTGCCCAGCTTGCCGGAGAGCCGCTCCAAATGGGAAATGGGGGTAGGACGGCCCTGGAATTCCTTACGGATCCGGCGCAGCTCGCTGATAAACTTGCTGGACTTACAGATGGTGAAGTAGGCCTCGGTGATCTCCTCCATGGCCTTTTGCAGCTTGGGCTCAATAAACACACCGCCGTAGCGGCCGAAATAACCGTTCTGATCGGGGTAGTTTTTAAAATAAGTATCAAAATCAACGTTGTTAAACTTCATAATATATTCCTCCAAAATATGATAAATGGTTTATGGTAAGATGCAGCATCGCCATCGTTTGTACAGCATAAAAATTACCTCCAAAAAACAAAAAATCCCTGACAGAAATACTGTCAAGGACGAATACATGATCCGCGGTGCCACCTTGATTTCACAGGTATGACCCTGTGCACTTTGCGGGATACCTGCATATCCCCGGCAACTGACGTATGCCCACACGTCACAGTTTACTCCGAAAAACTCGTTTCCCTGCGCCCTCGGCGGTCCATTCGACGAACACTTCTTACCCGGCTCCCACCACCCCGGACTCGCTTTGAAGGCTCTTTCATCGTCCCTCCGCTTCAACGGTTTGTTATAGTAACCACTGCTTTATTCGGCTGCGGCTGACAGCGGATCTTTTGCCCCAACTCTTCAGTTTGAAAACTTGAAATACACAAAGTATTCCTGCGTTTCCAAACTTCGATTTGTATCAAAATCTCTCGCTGTCATCACTTGCCTCATAAATCAGAGGTTATAGGGATTATACAATGGGTTTTCCCGCTTGTCAATAGTTTTTTCCATGGGTGGAAAATTTTTGTTTTCCGTCGGGGAACATTCTTTTTCAGCAGTTGACTTTTTCAAAAAACATGGTATGCTGTTGATAAATCAACAAGCATTAAAGGGATGATTAACATGATCGACCGTTTTGAGCGTTTTTCTTTTGCCATATCCGAAATTTCCCGCTGCTGGCACAGAATTGCCTCTGATGCCATGGGCAGCCATGGCCTGAAGGGCCCCTATGCCGTATATTTTACCGCCCTGTACCGCTACCGTGACGGCATTACCGCCGCCCAGCTGAGTGAGGTCTGCAGCCGGGACAAAGCCGATGTATCCCGGGCTATGAATCAGATGGTTCAGTTGGGTCTTGTGGAGCGATGCGACGGCAATACCAAGTCCTACCGCTCCCGGCTGAAGCTGACCGCTGAGGGCATCCGTCTTGCAGAGGATATTAACCGCATGGCCGTTACAGCTGTGGAAACCGCCAGCAAGGGCTTGTCCACGGAAAAGCGGATCATTTTCTACGAGGCCCTGGAGCTGATCACCGGCAATTTGCAGAAGCTGAGCAAAACGGGACTACCTGAGAAATGAAGAATTAAAACCATCGAAAAGGGCGTGCTGCAGTATTTTTAACTGCAGCACGCCCACTTTTTATAAGCCCTGTAATACCATGGTCGTAAAGGCCCGGATGGCATAGGCCATGCCATCTTCATCGATCCGGAAATCATTTTGATGGGCAGAGCCGTTGCCCTTTGTCCGTGTACCGAAGCGCATCAGCATCCCCGGTGCTTTGGTCAGATACCAGCCAAAGTCCTCAGAGCTCATACGCGGCGGCATATCTGCCACCGGCACACCGGCACATTCCATCCGCTGCTTAAAGAGCTTCGTCAGCGCAGGCTCGTTGTACACCGCACCGGTGCTGATCTTCCAGTTAAGCTTAAATGTCCCGCCAAAGGATCGTGCCACATCACTTCCAGTCTGCTCCACAGCCTGTTGCACCTGTCGGGCAAAAGCATAATTGTAAAAGCGGAAAGAAATATCCATTTTACAATAGTCTGCCACCACATTATGAGCCGTACCACCCTGGAATGTACCCACCGACCAAATATAAGGCTCAGTTCCGGCGATCTCCGCCACTATTTTTTTCAGTTCTCCGTAAGCCCTGTGACCCATAGCGATGGCATCTACGCCGCATTGGGGTGCAGTGGCGTGGCTGGTCTTTCCAAAAAATTCTAGAGAAATAGGCGCACAGGCCGCCATGCAATTACCTGTGCAGACGCCCAGCTGACCGGTTTCCAATCTGTTTTCACAATGGGTGGCGATCACATATTTAACGCCCTGCATTACACCATTGTCCACCATCATTTTTGCACCGCTAACCGTTCCCTCCTCACTGGGCTGGAAGATCAGTCGGATACGGTTTGTAAGCTGCCGTTCCTGTTGCTTTAAGTGCTTTGCAACCGCCAAAAGCACCGCCGTGTGGGCATCATGGCCGCAGGCATGCATGTTCCCTGGGTGGCAAGAAGAAAAGGGCAGCCCTGTCTTTTCCTCCACCGGCAGAGCATCCATATCCGCACGCAGCGCAATGATCGGTGCGTTTTCCGGGCCAAGCTCTGCCACCAAACTGCAAGTGCCGTAACGATCCGTAGGCACAAGACCGCTTTCCTCCAATTTCTGCCGCACAAAGGCAGTGGTCAAAGGCAGGTCAAAGCCCACCTCGGGATGCACATGCAGATATCTGCGACATTCCACCGCATAGGCAAGTAACTGTTCTTCCATTTGCTTCTCCTATATACTGCAAAGGCTGTTTTTATTCTCCATCAGTGCAAAGAGGGTATTGCTTTTGATCACGCCTTTTTGCTGTTTCAGCAGCTTCAGCTTACGTTCCAGAGCCTTTACATCTTTGGCGCAGACCTTCAGAATATAGTCATATTCTCCGGTAACGGCGTAGCACTCTAAAATATCCGGGTCTTGTTCCACATATTCCAGCAGCTTGGCCGTTGCGGAAATATTCTGAATATTCAGTAAAATAAAGGTCACAATGGGCTTACCGGCCGTTTCGCTGTCCACCGTAGCTGTAAAACGGACCTTACCCGATTGCTGTAGCCGTGCGATCCGCTTATTGATGGCCGGTACAGAAAGGCATATGCTTCTGGACAGTTCTGCGGCTGTGGCTCTGGCGTTTTGGGATAATAGCCGTATCAGTCTGATATCGATTTCATCCATGATCAATCACCCTTTTTATTTTATCTATATCAGGATTATAATGCAAATCTCAGCCCGTCGTCAATCAGAATTAAACATTTTTTCATTATATACTTTAATTCTGCTCTCTGTTTTAAGACTTCCATTGTGTTTTTATCGTTTATGAATTAAACTGGGCAAAAAGGAGGGATGACCTTGAAACACAGAACCTTTATTAGTACCGCTGCAAAAAACGCATTGCCGTCCGGTGTGAGGAAAATGTTCGAGCTTGCAAAACGCTATGACGATGCCATCAACCTGACCTTGGGCGAACCCGGCTTTGCCACTCCGGATTACATTGTGCAAGCTGCCATCAAGGGCCTGCAAGCCGGTAAGACAAAATACACCCCCAATGCCGGCATTAAGCCTCTGCGTGATGCCATTGCCTGGAAGCTTCAAACAGAAAACGGCATTTCCTGTGACCCGGATAAAAATATTATGATCACCGGCGGTGCTACACAGGCCCTGATGCTGGCCATGGTCACTTTGGTCGATCCCGGTGATGAGGTCATCATCCAGGGTCCAAACTGGCCCGATTACCGCGGCCAGATCGACATGGTCAACGCCAAAACCGTCTATGCCAAGGTAGACGAGACAAACGAATTCAAAATGACCGCCGATGTGATCGAGCCGCTGATCACCGACAAGACCAAGCTCATCATCATTAACTCCCCTTCTAACCCAACCGGTGGCGTATTGGACCGGGAGGATCTGAAGAAGATCGCAGAGCTGGTGAAAAAATACAAGCTCTTCGTCATTTCCGACGAACCCTATGAAATGCTGGTCTATGACGGTTTTCAGCAGCACAGCTTAGGTGCGATCTCCGGCATGGAGGATTACTGCATCACCATCAACAGCTTTTCCAAAACCTTTGCCATGACCGGCTTCCGGGTGGGCTACATCTGTGCCAATGCCCATATTATTGAAAATATGATAAAGCTTCATGAAAACATGATTGCCAGCATCCCCGAGCCTATGCAGCTGGCAGCTGTAGAAGCCATTTACAAGGGTAAAGAGGATGTGGAACGGATGCGGCAGTACTATGACCGCAACCGCCATTTGATCGTAGAAGGTCTTAATAAGATCAACGGCTTTAGCTGTCTGCTGCCTAAGGGTGCGTTTTATGTGTTTCCCAATATCACCGGGTTTAACAGGTCCTCTGCCGAAACAGCAGAATATATTCTGGATCAAGCCCATGTAGTCACCTCCCCCGGCTCGGCCTTCGGTCCGGACGGTGAAGGCTATATCCGCATCTGCTACGCCTCCAAATACGAAGACCTCCGGGAGGCCCTCCGCCGCATGGAAAATGCCTTTGGACTTAAATAATTTCAGGGTCTGTTGCATATCACGCAACAGACCCGATTTTCGTAGGGGCGATCTGTGATCGCCCGCAATATCGTACCTAACGGGCGCCATGATAGTCGCCCCTACATACACGCCATTACTTTATTGCATTTTTAAGTCTTTGGGCAATATCCAGCATGGACTCTTTGTCTGTTTTGTTGACCTTACGGTCGTAAGTGAGCAGGCCGTTGATCTCGTCCTCCACGTCACTGACCTGGGTGTAGATGGCGGCGCACAGACCCTTTTTCACTGCCGGGACGATCCGCTCCAGATAGAGCTTTTGGATGGCCTGCTGATAATCGGTCAGGGTCTTGCAGGTTTTGTAGCCGTAGGCCTTTTCTTTATTAAACAGATGCCCCTCCACCGGGTAGGTGTAGCCGCCGAACTCGCTGAGCACCAGGGGCTTATCCCCCGCCTTCAGCTTATTCCAGGGCCCAAAATAAATGTGCAGGCTCTCCACATCGGATTTCTTTCTGCGGAACCAGCCGGAGGTAGAGTCGATGAAGCGGGTATCGTCCAGCTTTCTGAACCGGTCATACATATTGTCACTGTCAAACTGACCCCAGCCCTCGTTAAAGATGGTCCAGTAACAGATACTGGGGTGATTCTGCAGCTGTATGACGGTTTCATCCATACACCGCTTAAACTCTTTTCGGGTGGTGGGATCGGTGTGCAATTTGCGGTCATCCAGCTTCTGTACACCGGCGGTGGGCAGCGCCGTATCCCGCATAAAGGAATAATCGCCGTTATTGACCAAATCCTGAAAAACGATCATGCCCAGCCGGTCACACTGATAGTAAAATTCCTCCGGCTCCACCTTGATGTGCTTGCGCAGGGAATTAAAGCCCAAGGCCTTCATGGCGGCAATATCCTCCCCATAGCAGGAAGGATCGGCAGGGGTGTAAATGCCGTCGGGCCAGTAGCCCTGATCCAGCAGCCCGTGGAAGAAATAGGGCTTTCCGTTGAGGCACAGCCGTTTTACACCCTTATACTTTTTAATTTCCAGGCTGCGGATGGCAAAGTAGCTCTCCACCCGGTCCTCCCCGGCCTGAACGGTCATTTCGTATAAGTTGGGCTCTTCGGGACTCCACAGCCGTGGGTTTTCCGGGCAAATCTCCGTGCCCAATGGGAATGTGCCCAGCCCCTTGACCGTCACCGTGCCCTCCATTTCCGGCACAGTGGATACACGGACACCGTAGCCACGGTTTTCGATCTTCAGCCGCTGGATGTGCTTTTCAGGCACCCGCTCCAGCCAAACCGTCTGCCACACGCCGGACACCGGGGTATACCACATACCGCCCCGGTTCAGGGTCTGCTTGCCATAGGGCAGCGTGGGGGTGCGCAGATCGTCCAGTATCCGCAGCTCCAGTACATTTTCTTCCTGCAACGCATCGGTAATATCAAAGGTCATGGCCGTATAGCCGCCAATGTGGAAGCCCACCGTTTTGCGGTTTACATAACATTTTACAATTTGATCTGCCGCACCGATATGAAGCAACACCCGTCCTGTCCCTTCGGGCATTGGGAAGGTCCGTCTGTACCACAGATTGTGGCCATCGGGGAAATGCTCCTCCACCCCGGACAGGGCCGATTCTACGCAAAATGGCACTGTGATCTGTCGGTCATAGGTGGCGGGCCGCTTCTTATCAGGGGTCACCGTCAGCTCCCACAGGCCATTTAGGTTTACATAACTTTCTCTGCGCATTTGGGGTCGGGGGTACACCGTCCAGGGCTGACCGCTGCACTTCTCCCCTTGCACCGTCATCAATTTTTCCATATTACCGTTCCTTTTTCATAAGGGGCAGCAGGCTCAGGCACAGCACCAGTGCGCCTGCAAGGGCTGCCAAAAAGATATTTGCATTGGGCAAAAACGATTGCGTGCCGTCTGCATTTTAAGGGCCGCAAAGCTCCAGATGCTGATGCCCCAAAGCACATAGCCGCCACTGATAAACACCTTCCGCTTGCCTAATTTATCGGACAGTGCGCCAATAAACAGGGTCGTCAGGGTCGCCGCCACAGAGCTTGCGGCCACCATGGCGGAAATCGCGTTTTGATCGGCATTGAACCGCTCATAAATAAATACATTTAAGTACATATTCTCCATGACCCAGGCCACCTGTCCCACTAAGGAGAAGATCACCGGGACCAGCCAAAATCTGTCTTTTTTCACACAACCCACCTCTTTCTTAACGGATAGCTTCATTGTAGCACAACTATGGCAAAAAGCAAATGTCAGGTTTTTGAAAAAATGCGGTTTTTTTGAAAAAAATGCTTTGCAATTGATTCTTTTACTGATATAATAAAATTAGTTTTTCATAACCACTTCTCTGGAGGTTTATCATATGCAGACCCTGACCCTTACAAAAGAACAGGTACAGGCGGTAAATGCCGGCTTCGAGGCCACCTTTGGCACACAGCCTGAACGCTATTTTTCTGCACCGGGCCGTACCGAGATCGGCGGCAACCATACCGACCATCAGCGTGGCCGGGTACTGGCCGCTGCCGTAAATTTGGAGGCGCTGGCCGCTGTCCGTGTAAACGGAACAAATACCATCCGTATTCAATCCGAGGGCTATCCTCTGTGTGAGGTGGAGCTCTCCCAGCTCACACCGCAGAGCGCCGAGATCAATACCACCATGGCCCTGATCCGTGGCGTAGCTGCCCGCTTTACCCAGCTGGGCTGCAAGGTCGAAGGCTTTGATGCCTATGTGACCTCCACCGTCCTGCCCGGCTCCGGCCTGAGCTCCTCTGCCGCCTATGAGGTGCTCATCGGCACCATCATCAACGGCCTGTTCTTTGAAAATAAGGTATCCCAGCCGGAGGTGGCCATGATCGGCCAGTACGCCGAGAATGTGTTCTTCGGCAAGCCCTGTGGCCTCATGGATCAGATGGCCTCCGCCGTAGGCGGCATGGTGACCATCGATTTCTTTAATAAAGAGCAGCCGGTCATTGAGGCTGTGGACTTTGACTTTGCCTCCTGCGGTCACGCCCTGTGCATCATCGACAGCCGTGCAAGCCATGCAGACCTGACCGACGAGTATGCTGCCATCACCCTGGAATTAAAGGACATTTGCAGCTACTTCCATAAAGATGTGCTGACTCAGATCGAAGAAGCAGACTTTATGGCCGCCATTCCCCAGCTGCGCGAAAAGTGCGGTGACCGGGCTGTTATGCGCGCCCTGCACTTCTACAAGGAAAACGCCCGTGTTCCCAAGCAGGTAGCGGCCCTGAAAAACGGTGATTTTGACGCATTCCTGCGCCTTGTAAAGAAAAGCGGCTTCTCCTCCTGGATGTACTTACAGAATGTGATCCCCGCAGGCTATAAGGAACATCAGGATGTGGCTGTATCCCTGGCACTGTGCGCCCACTACCTGGGTGACCGTGGTGCTTACAGAGTCCATGGCGGTGGCTTTGCCGGTACGGTTCAGGCCTTTGTGCCCTTTGATTTGCTGGATGCCTTCCGGGCCGGTATCGATGCGGTACTGGGTAAGGGCGCTTGCCATGTGCTGTCCATCCGTCCCCAGGGCGGCGTGGAGGCTTTCGTAGAGTAAGCCATGAAAAAGCTTTTATGTTTTTTATTGGTTTTGTTGCTTTTAAGCGGCTGCAGCCAACAAGCCCCGGAGACCACTGTACCCACGACACAGCCCCCTGCTCCCGAACCCACACCCACCGGTGAATACCTGCTGACCGAGCAGGTCCACCAGGATAAAAATGACCGTGTAACCGTCCGCATGGAGGTCACCTTTAATGACCAAATGCTGCCCGCCGCTATATTGCTGGACTCCGGTACAGATGTGACCTACACCCCGGAATATGACGAAAACGGCAGCATCACCGGCTTCTCCATGAGCCGTGTCCTTTACGGCGAGGAAACAGTCAGCCATGCTCTGCTCAATGACCACGGCGATATCATTCAGAAAACCGCCGACGGAAAAACCACGGACATTGCCTGCAGCTATGATGCAGCCGGGCGTGTGATCAAAAAGGAAACCTCTGCAAACGGCAATCTCTCCTCCGTGAAAACCTGGGCCTACGATGAGCAGGGCAACCTGACCGCAGTAAGCTCCACCGGCGGAAACAGTGGCTATTCCCTGATCTACGAAAACACCTATGATGGCACGCTGCTGACGGCCATCCACTGCAAGTTTGAGGGTGGCGATACGGAGCACACCGAAAGCTTTACTTATGACGAAGAAGGCCGGCTGACCCGGTGGGAGCAGGTTTCCGGCGAGGAGACCACCACCACGGTCTACACCTATAACGAGGATGGGCTGACCGCCACGGAAACAGCCTTCTTAAACGGTGAGGAATACAGCCGTATGGAATATTCCTACGATGACCGGGGTCTGCTTTCTGAAAAACGCACCTACAGCTACGGCGAATTTACAGGCCGTACCACCTACACCTGGACAACCCGGCCGATCCCGCTGACCGCTGCCCAACACAACGCCCTGAAGCAACTGGGTGTCATTCTTTAATCTGTATTCTCCCGCCCGGCAAGGCCGATGTCATTTGAATAGTCGGTCATTTCGACCGAGCAACGCGAGCGGAGAAATCTTTCTGTTTCCACACCGGAAAACACGAAGATCCCTCCACGCGCTTCGCTTGGTCGGGATGACACGGTTCCGAATCCAATGACGTTTTCCGGCAAAACCGGACGGTTTGAATGAATAATCCTGACTGAAAGAGAGGAAATTATCATGTTTTGTCCTAATTGCGGTTCTAAATTGATGGACGGTGCAATGTTCTGTGGCAACTGCGGCACCAGATTGGCCGCCCCCCAGCCCGCACCCGTGGCTGTGGAACCCGAGATCCCCGCACCGCAGGTACCCGAGGTACCTCAAGCCCCTGTTTATGAAGTTCCTGTCTACGAAGCTCCTGTGCAGGAAGCTCCTGTCTACGAAGTGCCTGTGCAGGAAGCTCCTGTCTACGAAACGCCTGTCTACGAGCCTCCTGTGCAGCAGCCTGTTTACCAGCAGCCGGTCTATCAGCCCCCGATGCAGCAGCCCGTTTACCAGCAGCCGGTTTATCAGCCCCCGGCAACTCCTGCCCCCAAGAAGCAGAAGAAAAAGAAGAAGCTGGGCTGGCTGTGGGCCATTCTGATCATCCTGATCCTGGGCGCAGGCGCCGTACTGGCACTGGATTACTTTGACATTATCGACCTGGGCATTTTCGGTGATTCCTATGTAGTTATGAAGGAATCTGTCACCTACAATGCCGATGACGAAGAAATCGAGTATAAGTCTGTTGAGGTAAACAAGAAGGGTATGCCCGAGACCATTACCGTCGAGTCAGAGGAAAACAGCAGAACCTATGAGTTTGAATACAACAGCAAGGGTCAGATCACCTCTGTGACCACCGTCTGGGAGGATGGAACCGAGAAATATGAGGAGTTTGACAAGTACGGCAATGTCGTTTATTCCGATGGCGATTCCGGCGAGTATGAATTTGAGTATAAGTACGATAAGGATGGCAATATACTGGAAGAGCTCTGCGTCAAGGACGGCGAAGAGTCTTACGAGAACATTTACGAGTATGACAAGTATGGCAACATCACCTATATCGAGCACACCGATTTCGATGATGATGATTGGAGCTACTGCACCATTTACGAATACGAATATGACAGCAAGGGCAATATCACCGAAGAGGTCTGCATCGACGACGACAGCGGCGACGAGGAGTACACTGCAAAATTCGAGTACGACAAGAAGGGCAATATAACCTATTCCGAGTATGATTACGGCGGCTACATCTTCTGCACCGAATATAAGTACAAGGACGGCAAGCTTATCAGCCGTGAGCACTACTTTGACGACGAAGAGACCTATACCTACGATTTTGAGTACAACAAAAACGGCAACCTGTCCGCTGAATACGTGTACTACGAGGGCGATTTGGAGTCCTACACCGAGTACAGCTGGTACAGCAAGACCAAGACACTGTCCGATGCACAAATTAACGTTCTGTACTACCTGGATATCATCGCAGAGAAATAAATAACCAAAAAAAACGCAACCGGTACGTTTTTGTACCGGTTGCATTTTTTTCGGGCGAACGCAGGTCTATACCTCAACGAGCTCATATTCCCTGCTGCCGAAGCCCAGCTCCGCCGCAGCTTCTATGGTATGAATACCGTTGCGGCTTTCAATACGCTGGATCAGATGGCTCTTGCCGGGGTCGCTGCTTGCGTACACCAGATCTACGCAGGCCTGATCAATAGCCACCGGGTCTAAGGACACCAGCACGCCAATGTCCCCCATGCAGGGATCTTTCGCCACAGCGCAGCAGTCGCAGTCCACGCTCATGTTCTTCATTACATTGACATAAACAATACGGTTTTCAAAGTACCGCACCACAGACAGGGCCGCATCGGCCATGGCTTCTTTAAAGTGATCCCGGTCAGAGCCCCAGAAGTTCTCCGTATCGCCTACACCGTGGATATACTTTTTGCCGTAAGAAGATGCAACGCCGATGGACAGCTGCTTGATGGCACCGCCGTAGCCGCCCATGGGGTGGCCCTTAAAGTGGGTCAGCACCAGCATGGAATCGTAGTTTTTCAGGTCCTTGCCCACATAATTTTGCCTGATCCGTTTACCGTCCGGAATTTCCAGCACCATATCGGGACCCTGGGCATCCAGCAGGTCTACAGGATAGTAGTCAAGCCAGCCGTGCTTTTTAAAGGTCTCCATATGCCGCTCGGTTACATCACGGCCACCTTCGTAAGCAGTGTTGCACTCCACCACCGTGCCCCCTACCCGGTCAATGACCGGCTTCCAGAAGTCCGGTCTTAAAAAGTTTTGATTGCCCGGCTCACCGGAGTGAACCTTAATGGCCACATTGCCACTTAGCTCCACGCCCAGCATATCATAGAGCTTTAAAACCTCCTCCGGTGTAATGGTTTTGGAGAAATAAACTTTAGATTTCATATAACCAACCTCTTATTTCAGCTTTTTTCTGCAGTAAATGAAGTTACAGGTCTGCACGATCACCGCAACGATCCAGGACAGAGGGTAGCATAAGTACAGATATCTGGGATCACGGGGGCAATAGGGAAATACAAGCAGCACCCATACAAGCCGCAGGCCGCACAGGCAGATAATATTCAGGATCGTGGGGCTGAGGGACTTGCCCATGCCACGCACACAACCCACCATCGTGTCACTGATGCCGAAGAACACACAGGTCCAGCTGAGCAATATCAGCTTAAACATACCTGCATCCACAACAGCAGGATCGGGATTGAATATACCCAGCAGCTGCCTGGGGAATATGGTTGCAATCGCTGCGATCACAGCCACAAAAACCGAATTCCAGATGGCGCAGACCACTACCAGCTTATCCAGCCGCTTATACTGCTTTGCACCGCAGCACTGGCCGGAAAAGCTGACACAGGCCGAGGAAAACGCACCGTTTACCAGATAGGCAAAGTTGTTAATATCCGTAGCCGCCGTGTTGCCGGCGATCACATATTTACCAAAGGAATTGACGGAGGATTGCAGGATCACATTGGATAAGCACTGCAAAATGCCGTTGATGCCGCAGGGCACGCCAATGGCAACCATTCTGCCCACCAGCTCTTTGTGGAGCTTCAGCTCCTTTACAGAAAGCTTGTACTCCTGCTTTTTGCTAAACAGGATCCACATGACCGCAATGGCCGACAGGTACTGGGCCACAATGGTCGCAATGGCAACACCGGCCACGTCCAGGTGGAAGCCGATGACCAGGATCAGGTTCAGCACCACATTCACGATGCCGGTCACGCCCAAAATGTACATGGATCGCTTGGAGTCACCGTGGGCCCGCAAAATTGCCGCGCCGAAATTATATACCAGGGAGCCCGGCATACCCATGAAGAATATGCGCATATAGGTAACCGCCTGGGGCAGCACATCGGCGGGGGTATCCATCATGGTCAGAATAGTCTCCGCCAGCGCAAGGCCAATAGCCATCAGCACAACGCCGAAAATAACCGACAGAACCACCGCACTGTGCATACATTTCCGCAGCTTCTCCAGACGGTTTGCACCACGGAGATTGGAGCAAACGATGTTGGCACCCAGGGATATGCCCGTAAACAGGTTCAGCAGCAAATTGGTGGCCGAATTGGTTGCGCCTACCGCCGCCAGGGCCGTTGTGCCGTCGGCGGCAAAATTACCGACCACCACCCGGTCTGCAATGGTATAAAGATGCTGAAGGATCGTGCTTAAAAGGATCGGCATTGCAAAGGAAAGCAGCTTCTTCGTCACAGAACCCTTCGTCAGATCCAATGTATGCGTCGTCGCCATAACATCAGCCCCTTTCTGCCTTCATTATAGCCCCCTTTTTTGAAAAAGCAACCGTTTTTCCAATAAAAAACGGATTCTTCCCCTTCACTTTGTTCAGGGTCAGAATGACACGAAAACCTGAAAGGTTCCACTGTCATTCTGAGGCGTAGCCGAAGAATCCGTTTTCTTTATTTAGAGAATTGCATCAATATTCCAGCCGCTCACTGTGCTTTCAAACCGCAGGAGCATATCCCGCAGGGCGGACAGCTGAGACTCTGTGTAGCTGCCGCTGTTTGCGGCTACCTGCTCCACAAGGCTGCGGAAGGTGTAGCTGCATACGGTGCTTTCGATGGTGGTGCCGCCCTCCAGGGTCAGATAGACCTGGCCGTAGACGGGTGTTTCACCGTAGTTTTCCACATCAAAGTTCTGCAGCCGTGCGGTAACCGTCTGACCGGAGATGAATGCGCCCTCTTTTCCGGCGGACAGCTTCTTACCGTTTTCGCCCACCCACAGGGTGTAGCCGTAGCCGGTGACCTGCTGCAGCACCTGCTCGTCACCGTAGAAGGCAGCCTTATAGCCAACACCGTTTGCACCGGGCTTCAGATTCATGTGGGTGATGCCCATCCAGAAACGGTGGAAGGTGTAGCCGCTATCGTCTTTAATTGCCATATAGCGGCGGACATTACCGGTGATGCTTGTTCTGAATTGTGCCTCCACATTACAGGACACAGTACCCTCAATGCGGCCCATGGTGTCGGTGGTGTACTTGTCCGTTGCGCTGTCCATACCGTAGAGCGTGCCCTCGCCGGAAACATCGCCGGTCAGAGTCTTGCCGTTCAGGTCCAGGTAAACTGCACCGCTGACGGTCACAACGGTGGTGCCGGTGGCAGTGCCGGTCACAGCGAGGCGAATACCGGTGCCAATAGTCAGGTTGCCACCGCCCAGGTTCAGGGTCGCACCGCCGTTTACAAAGGTACCGACACCGTCGGGGTCTAACTTGGTGGAGATGGTGCCGCCGTAAAGGTTGGTGACCGTACCGCCGTTGAGGGTAATGGTCAAATCGCCGGTGTGCTTGCCGTTATAGGTGGTCTGCACATTGACGGCGCTGCCGCCGTTCATGGTGAGGCTGCCGCTGCCGGTGAGGGTGTACATATAGCAGCCTGCAAACAGGTCCTGCCAGGAACCTGAGTTGACCTCTATGGACATGGGGCCGCTGTAGCCGGACTTCATAGGACCGGCACTGAGCTTAAACTTGGTGGCGGAAGTGGTCTTTACATTCTCACCGATCTTTAACAGGCCGCCGTTATCACCGTAAATGGTCATGTTGCTGCTGCCGGACACATTCATGGTAATATTTTCAAATGTAGTGGGGCCACGCAGACCCAGGTAAGCCGTACCGGAATAGTGGACGGTCAGGGTCTTGCCGGTGATGATCACCTCATAGCTGTGATTGCTGCTGACAATATACTGATTCTGTGCTGTCATGGTGTGGGTATAATCCGTCACCAAAACGATCTTGCCCACAGTGGTACTGTCGGTGATCTGATCTGCCAGTACGCCATAGGCCTTTTCGATGGTCTGCACTGCCTGGGCCTCTGTCAGGCCGGTATTGGTATCTGCGCCGTTTGTGGCATCCAGATAAACCGTTAAAGGCTCTGTTTCTGCAGCTGCCATACAGGGCAGCAGAAAAGCCACCAACAGCATCAGAAGCATGATGGATAATTTTTTCATAAAGCATCCTCCTTGTTTTTTCTTAATAGTACCAAATAAATCCACGCTGATAAATGTTGCACGATATTTAAGAATTGACTTTTCTTACTATTTTTTTGTAGGATATAAACAAGGAGGGTGATCTTCTTGCTCATTTACGACGTTCGCCATGATTGGCCTAAAAAAGCAGGATATGTGGTTGACAGGCCCGGTGGCAGACCCCATTACATTTTTGCACACTATTACTCTGAGGTGACCCTGCACTGCGCAGATCATGTTTATGAGATTCCGGGCGGCGGCTGTATCATCATGGAGCCCCATACGCCCCACAGGCTTTACTGCTGTCAGGACCTGATCCATAACTGGCTCCATTTAGGGCCGGAGGCAGGCGCCCTGATCAACAAATACGGCATTGCCATAAACAGTCCCTTCTTCCCCCACAACGACAGTGCCATATCCCAAATGTTCCGCAAAATGGAGGTGGAGTTTTATTCCGCCAACCCCTTCCGGGAGGAGCTGCTGGAGGGCTATGTAAAAGAATTCCTGATTTGGCTGCACCGTTCCGTAAAGGATCTGCCGGTTACCCGCAGCTTTTCAAGCAGCACTGTCAGCAAAATGACCGCTGCAAGAAGTGTGATCTTGTCCACCTCTGAGAAAAACTGGACCCTGGAGGAAATGGCGGCCCTGATCCCCTTCAGTCCTTCCCGGTTTCACGCCCTCTATAAAACCCTGTTCGGCACAACGCCCACAAAGGACCTGATCGATATGCGCATCAGCCTTGCCAAAAGCCTGCTGCGCTCCAATCAGGACATGACCCTGGCAGAAACTGCGGAAAAGCTGGGCTATAACGACCAGTATCATTTTATCCGCCAGTTTAAAGCCGCCACCGGTCAGACCCCGGGAAAATACCGCAGAAATAAATAATCTGCGAATTATGCATTTTCTTCTTGCATCCGAAAAAAAATATCTGTATAATGAAGTATAATTTTTCTGTGGAGGAATAGATATGTCAACAAATATCCGTCCCGAATCTATGGAGCGTATTACAAATACCCAGCTGGCCAATGCTTTTATTGAGGAGCAGGTGGAGTTTATCCGTCAGCAGGTTGGCGACAAGAAGGTGCTGCTGGCCCTCAGTGGCGGCGTGGACTCTTCTGTTGTTGCCGCACTGCTCATTAAGGCCATCGGCAAGCAACTGGTCTGCGTTCATGTGAACCACGGCCTTATGCGGAAAAATGAGTCTGAGAGCGTTATCAAAATGTTTAAGGATGGCCTGGATGCCAACCTGATCTATGTGGATGCCACCGATCATTTCCTGGGTCTGTTGGCCGGTGTTTCCGACCCCGAGCGCAAGCGCAAGATCATCGGTAAGGAGTTTATCACCGTCTTTGCTGACGAGGCCCGCAAGCTGGAGGATATTACCTTCCTGGCCCAGGGTACGATCTATCCCGATATTTTAGAGTCCATTAAGGCTGCCGAGGGCAAGAAGGCCGTGAAATCCCACCACAATGTGGGTGGTCTGCCCGAGGATCTGAAGTTTGAGCTGGTTGAGCCCCTGAAGCTTCTGTACAAGGACGAAGTCCGTGTTGTGGGTGAGGCACTGGGTCTGCCCCATGC